>JAHXHR010000091.1 GCA_025656505.1 Candidatus Thiodiazotropha sp. (ex Epidulcina cf. delphinae)
AACCCGATATGAGCGTTTAGCCATTACTTATCAAGCCATGCTCAGTTTGGTAGCCACTGTTATTTGGCTTAATTGAGAACGCCCCCTAGTCTAATATCGGGTTATCAGTAGAATAAAACGACCAACCCATCAGAGGAATCCAATCATGACGAGCAGCGTATGGCCCATTGTCTGTAGCGCGATTCTGATCACCGCCCACCTTCACGCCGCTGAACCTCGGTACGCCTCTCCAGGCTATGAAAACAGGCAGTTCAATGTCAACCCGGGCAATATGATGAACCCGATGCGCAATATATTCGGCTATCCCGGAAACCCTGGCGGATACAACGACTACCGGTATGCCTATCCGGCACATCCGGGATACCCGCCTGTCTACGGGCATCCTGGAGTCCCCTATGGGCAACCGCCGATACATTACAATTATGGGGGAGTCGCGCCGACTACCGCGTATCCTTCAGCCCCATACGGGTATCGACCTCAAACACCGGCAGCCGCGCCCGCGCAAACCGATTCGGCGCCGACCGGCTATGGCGACAATAGGTCGAGCACGCCTGGACCCCTCACCACCACACCCGGCCATCAATTCTCCCCTCAGGAGAGGTATCGTTTTCGTCCATTGGATAACACCCAACCAACCCCGGATGCCTCTCCAGTGGTTGAGGCGACACCACGGGCGGACCCCGTGATGCAACAAGCACAACCCTTGAAATTCAGGCCCTTGGACAAGCCGGGCTATTCCCGATAATCCGCGTCACTGGTCTTTTTTTCGACGCTTACGTTGCACGATGGCGGTAAGCGCCAAGGCGCCGAACAAGGCACAATAGATCGCCTCGGTTTGATCGGCGCCGAAAAACAGTGCGCCGTAACCGCCGATCGCCGCACCCATCCCACCAAAAGCCAAGCCCCGCATGACCCGGCAAAGCGCACAGTTTGAAGCATCGATCGGAGCCATCAGTCGAGCAATCGTTTGACGCACTCAAGATAGGCCCGCTCGTCAGGCATCCGGCCGGCCGACTGAGCCTCCCACAACATGCGCCCCAGACACTCCATCAGTTGATGTTCCGCCTCATGCTCATCGCCCAGACGCCCGCAAAGACGCCGGTAGTGTCCGGCGATGCCTGGCGGGCGATCCGTGCTGACCTGCTCCAGCAGACTGATATGCATCGCCATGTGCAGATAGGGATTGCTCTCCCCGCCCTCAGGCAGGAAATCCTGCTGAAGGGCCTTTTCCCGATCGCTCAGCATGGGATGGTATTCAGGATGCTCCGCCACCACGCCGGAGACCATCGATTCCAACGGCTCCATGGCCTCACCGGCCCGATGTTTTCGCCAGGCATCGAAGAAGACCTGGCGTAACTGATTGCGATCGCCACTGATCATTCTTGAACCTAAAAACCGCAGTTGGACGTGGTGAAGTGTGCGCTTGCGGCGGTGCAGGGCAAGGCGCAACAACGCGGAACAGTCATCCTATTCCAAGGCGTTGCAACGCAGCCATGCGCCCCGTAGCATGGATCACCCGGCAGGTGAATAGGCACATCGAAGCCAATGATTTGCATATCAGTAGTTTAGTATCAGGATAGAGTGGTCAACTGCGGTTTTTAGGTTACATCTTCAGGGCTGGGTGGCGGCGCGGGAGAATTTCGCCAGTGTCCCGCTGATCTTCTCTTTCACCGGCGCCCTGTCATTGATGGCAAAGCGCCCGAAAAGGTGGTCCGGGCTGTTATAGCTCAGCCAGACACGGCCTTCCGCATCACGCCATGCCAGCGCCTTCAGCGGCAGATCGATACCGACACGCTGATCACTGGTCAGCAATGCCGTGCCGACCTTGGGACTGCCGAAGATAATCAATCGGGTCGGCCGCAGGGATGCCTCCACCTCCGCCGCCCCGGCCGCATGGTCGATACGGCTGAAAATCTTCAGCCCGGCCTTCTCCACGGCTGCGGCGAATCGGTCGGCGGTCTCCTGTACACTGAATTGACTGGCCACATTGATCAATCCGGTCTCCGCCTGGAGCATGGTCGCCGCCGGTAATAAAAAGAGTGCTATCAAAGGGATCGTCAGTTTCATCTCCTTCTCCTTCGGCAACGCCTAGCTTTGCTATTGATCGACTATACCGCTTTATCTTTGTATTCACACAAATCTTCAATCACACAACTCCCACATCTCGGTTTGCGGGCGATGCAGGTATAACGACCATGCAGGATCAGCCAGTGATGGGCATCCTGCAGAAACGGCGGAGGGATAAAGCGCAGCAGTTTTTTTTCCACCTCCAGCGGATTATCGCCCGGCGCCAGCCGGGTGCGATTGGCGACCCGAAAGATATGCGTATCCACCGCTATCGTGGGATGACCGAATGCGGTGTTCAAGACGACGTTGGCTGTCTTGCGTCCCACTCCGGGCAGTGCTTCCAAGGCGCTACGCTCCTCTGGCACGATGCTGCCGTGCTTTTCGATCAGGATACGGCAGGTTTTGACAATGTTGTCGGCCTTGTTGTTAAACAACCCGATGGTCTTGATATATTGCTTCAATCCTTCCACACCCAGATCCCGGATCGCCTCCGGTGTGTCGGCCGCAGGGAAAAGCTGATCGGTCACCTTGTTCACCCCCTTATCCGTCGCCTGGGCGGAGAGTATCACGGCCACCAGCAACTCGAAGGGGGTCTGATAGCGGAGTTCGGTGGTAGGGTTGGGATCAGCCGCCTGCAGGCGCTCGAAGATTGTCCGGCGCTTTTCTCTATTCATGAAAATACGTGGAAGCGTTTTGAGCAGACGGATGCGCAAAGCGCACGCCGATTCAGACAAAAACCGTGCGCAAAGCGAACTCCATTGCTCAAAACTATCCGGCTTTCGGCGCCGCCTCCTTGATATCCCCAGTCACCTGATCGGCATACTTTGTGAAATTGTCGCGGAACATACCGGCAAGCTTGAGGGCCTGGGCATCATAGACCGTCTGATCCTTCCAGGTATCCCGTGGAAAGAGCAGCTCGGCAGGGACATCCGGCACCTGGGTTGGAATCTCCATGCCGAAGATAGGATCCTTGCGCATGGATGCGCCATCGAGCTTGCCGTCAAGTATGGCATTCACCATCGCCCGGGTATACGGGATGGGCATGCGGCTTCCCACCCCATAGGGTCCGCCTGTCCAGCCGGTATTCACCAGCCAGACCTTCGAATTGCGCTCCCCGATGCGTCTGCCCAACAATTCCGCATAGCGCTGGGGGTGCAGGGGCATGAAGGGTGCGCCGTAACAGGCGCTGAATACCGGCGACGGCTCCGTCACGCCCTTTTCGGTGCCGGCGACCCGCGCCGTATAACCGGAGATGAAGTGGTACATCGCCTGGGCCGCATTGAGCCGGGCAACCGGCGGCAGTACGCCGAAGGCGTCCGCCGTGAGCATAATGATGGTTTCCGGATGATCCCCGGTCCCCTCCAGCGTGGCGTTGGGAATAGCGCTGATATGATAGGCGCCGCGGGTATTCTCCGTCATCGAACCGTCATCGAGATCGAGACGTCGGGAATCGGCCTCCATGGTCACGTTCTCCAGGATGGTGCCGAAACGCATGGTGGTGCCGTATATCTCCGGCTCGTTCTCCTGTGACAATTTGATCATCTTGGCATAACAGCCCCCTTCGAAATTGAAGATGCCGCGATCGCTCCAACCATGTTCGTCATCACCGATCAGGGTACGATTGGCGTCCGCCGACAGGGTGGTCTTGCCGGTGCCGCTAAGACCGAAGAAGAGGGCCGACCTGCCATCAGGTCCGATGTTCGCCGAACAGTGCATCGGCAACACATCCCGCTGCGGCATCAAATAATTCATGACGCTGAAGATCGACTTTTTAATCTCGCCGGCATAGCTGGTGCCGCCGATCAGCACCAGTTTCTTGGCGAAATTGACGATAATAAAGGTTTCACTACGGGTGCCGTCCACCTCGGGGATGGCGTGAAATCGGGGCACATCGATCACGGTAAAGCTGGGCACGTGATCGACCAACGCCTCCCGCTCACCCTGAATGAAGACATTCCGGGCAAAGATATTGTGCCAGGCATTCTCGGTGATGATCCGTACCGGCAGGCGATAGTCGGTATCGGCCCCGGCATAACAGTCCTGCACATAGACATCCTTGTTCTGCAGATAGGAGGCCAGACGCTTGTGCAGATTATCGAAGGCCTCTTCAGAGATCGGCCGATTGATATCGCCCCACCAGATATCCTTGCTGACCGAAGGTTCGTCGACGATGAACTTGTCATTGGCGGACCGGCCGGTATGATGCCCCGTCCTGACCACCAAGGGACCGAGATGCGAGAGTTGCCCCTCATGCCTGGATATCGCCTGCTCTATCAGGCTTGGAGTCGGCAGGTTCCAATAGATATCGTTCAGGTTATACAGGCCATGGTTTTCCAGGCCGTATGAACTATGAGTTACTCCGGCGGATTCTCGCATCGTCCTCGTCTCCCCTTGTGCTTCTTGTTCGGAATGGCCGACTATAGCAAGCTAGCCTTCGATTCGGCAAACAAAGCACTGCTGAATAGCGTCCTTGTAGAGGCAAAAAGCCGTTCAGCCAACCGGAAATGAGTTCATGAAATATATCAACCAGTCAGATCAACTCGAACAACCCGATGGAGGGCTTGGCATCCTACTTGTCAATCTGGGGACGCCCGATTCCCCGACCACATCGGCGGTTCGCCGCTATCTGGCGGAGTTTCTCAGTGACCCGAGAGTTGTTTCGATCCCGAGAATGCTCTGGCAACTCATTCTCCACGGTATCGTTCTCCGGGTCAGACCGAAACGCTCGGCTGAGGCCTATCGTAAAATCTGGACGGACCAAGGCTCCCCCCTGTTGGTGATTTCGCAACAACAACTCAGCGCATTGACAGCGGCATTGAATCCCCGCCTCACCGGAAAGGTCCATGTCGCTCTCGCCATGCGCTACGGCAATCCGTCGATAGCGACTGTGCTGGAAAAGTTGCGGCGTCAAAACATCCAACGCCTGTTGGTCTTTCCGCTCTATCCTCAATACTCCGCCACCACCACTGCATCGATCTTCGACGCAGTCTCCACGGCGTTGCAGCGTTGGCGCCGGATTCCGGAATGCCGGTTTATTCATCGCTACTGTCACGAAGCGGATTATATTGCCGTCCTGAGCGAAAGCATCCGTGAATTCCGCGAACAGGCAGGCGAAGCGCAAAAACTGCTGTTCTCGTTTCACGGCATCCCCAAGGATTACTATGAATCCGGCGATCCCTATCCGAACGAGTGCCGCTCCACTGCCGACCAGGTAGCGAAATCCCTGGGACTGCATGATCATCAGTGGCAAATCTCCTTCCAGTCCCGCTTCGGCAACCAGGAGTGGGTCAAACCCTATACCGATGAGACACTGAAGCGCTGGGGAAAAGAAGGTGTCGAAAGCGTTCAGGTGGTCTGCCCCGCCTTCTCCGCCGATTGTCTGGAGACCCTTGAGGAGATCCGCGAGGAGAACCGGGCGTATTTCCTCCAGGCCGGCGGTAAGCGTTACGCCTATATTCCGGCACTGAACGACCGCCCCGGCCATATCGCACTGCTCGCCGACCTGATCGGCAAACATATCAGCGGCTGGCCCGAAGCCGAATCATCGCACGGCGAGAAAGCCTGATGGCGGACAGACCCCATCCCGTCGAAATCAAGGTGCATCAGCAGACCCGTTTCCTCGATATCGCCTTTGATGACGGCGCCCGTTTCGCCCTGCCCTGTGAATATCTGCGTGTCTACTCGCCGTCAGCGGAAACGAGAGGCCACAGCCCGGCTACGGCGAAACTGGAGAAAGACAAGGAGATGGTCACCATTACCCGGATAGAACCGGTCGGCCGATATGCGGTCAAGATCTTCTTTGACGACGGCCACGATTCCGGCCTCTACGATTGGCAGTATCTCTACAATCTGGGCAAACACCAGGACCAGCTTTGGCAGGCCTACCTGGATAAGCTCAAGGCCGTCGGTTACCAACGCAAGGAACCCGGCCTGTCGCCCGACAGCGGCGCATAGCAAGCGCCGCCACGGTTGAGGAAACAGACAATCGCTTCCGTCAGGCAGTCGCACGCGACAATGCTATCGATCTTTTCCAGGTTGAAATCATACATTCACCGGCCGGATTAGCTACACTATTTGTGTACTGCCTGACTAGCGAACAGCTTGTCCGGATACAGATCCTCAGCAATAACAAACGAGCCAAGCAAACACTGGGGGAGTATTGGGTTTATGGAAGAGTCACTACAGCGACTGCTGGATGCTGAAACAAAGGCGCAACAGATCCATGGCAAGGCCGAAAAGGTGCGCGAGCGCATGATCCAGGAGGCCCTGCAGGAAGCGAAAACGAAACAGGAACATTTCGAGGCGCGCCTTCCCGAACTGCACCAGGGGTTTATGGAGAAGGCCGATACACGCGCCGAACAAACCATTGCCGAATTGAAAAAACGCTTCGACGAGCGCCACGCTCAACTGCGTGAATATGCGGAAGTCAGGGAGGAGGACGCATTGGACGCCGCATTTGCCGTACTGATCGATCCCAAGGCAGACGAAGACTAGATAGTAAATGAGTTCACACCGGAACCAGGCCTACCTTAAAACCCGTGTCGCTGTCTTGTCGGCCCGCCTCTTGTCGCCGCAAGAGATTGAACGCCTGAAGGGGTTGACGCTCAATCAGCTTGGCGAAACCTTCGATCTGCTCCCCATCTTCGAGGAGGATATCGACACCCGGCAAAAGAGCCGGCTGGTAGAGCAGGCCCTGCTGCACAGGTTGATGCGTGAACTGTCGGTCCTGTTGCGACCGCTCAGCGGACGCTCCCGGGGACTGTTGCTCTACTGGCCGAGAAAGTTCGAACTCTATAACCTGAAAACCCTGATCCGCGGTAAAATGAGTCATCTCGAGATGGAGGAGATCCGCGATAATCTGTATGAACTACCGGAAAATATCCGCCTCCCTCATGAATCGCTGTTGCAGGCGGAGAACGTATTGGAGATGCTGCGCCAACTCGACCAGGGCCCCTATGCCCTGATCGCCAGACAGGCGCGCAATGTCTTCGAGGAGCAGCACGAGACCTTCTCGCTCGATGCCGCCATCGATCGTCTCTACTACACCGGCATGTTGCGCCACGCCAACATCACCGACAGTATCGACAAACGCGGCCTGAAGAAGGTGATCGGCATCATGGTCGACCAGCAGAATATCCTCTGGTTGCTGCGCTACCGGCTGGTCTATCACTTCGCGCCCAGCGAGGCCTACTATCTGTTGATCCCCTATGGCGGCCGTATCCAGCGTGACAACCTGATGGAACTCGCCAATCTGGAAGGACTGGAAACCATCATCGATCACCTGCCCGCCCCGTTCCAGACACTGCTCTCGGACGCGGAGAACATTACCCAGGTGCGTCAACGGCTTGACCGGACCGTCTCCGTCGAACTGCAAAAACTGATGCACTACAGCCCGGATGCGGTGGTCTCCGCCCTCAGCTACCTGATCATCCGCGACATGGACCTGATGCGGTTCTACGCCATCATCCAGAGCAAACTGCTACAGATGGATCAAGCGATGCTCGATGAAGCCGTACCAGGGGATGCCATGGACGCCACAACAATGGAAGCTGTTACCTGATGCAGATGTTCAGCACCCTGCTGATGAAACACATCAGCATCCAGGTCATCACCAGCGACTTACCGAGCGCCTCGGTAATCCTCGCCGAACTCAACAGTTTCAGTCCCGACACCCGCCCCTATGCCGAGCAGGCGCTCCCCGAGATCCCGGGTCGGCGATTTCGTGAAAGCTACACCCAGGCGAAGACACGACTCGACAAGATCGCTTCAGAAGTCGGTTTCGCGCCGACCTCCCTTTCTGACGGGGTGACGCCCATCTCAGAGGGCGAACTCGATCAGGCCAACCAGTGGCTCGGCGTCGCCTGGGAGACCTGCTCCGGTTTCGAAGAGACGCGCCGCCGCCAGCATGAAGAGCGTGTCAACATCGACCAGCTTGAAACCACCCTGGCCAACTTCCGCAACCTGCACATCGATCTGGGCCGGCTTCAGGGCGACAAGCACTTCCTCGAGACCCACATCGGCATGCTTCCCCGCACCCAGGTCGATCAGTTGAGAGACGCCCTGGGACTCGACCGTTATCTGCTGTTCCCTTTCATGGAGAGCGAAAACGAGACCCACGTAATCATCGTCGGTGCGAACGATCGTGAAGCCTCGAAACTGCAGTCGGTGCTCGATACCGCCGGCTTCCGTCCGCTGGAGATTCCGCCCGAGCTGCATGCCGAACCGGACACCGCCAAGACCCGGCTGATGCAACGCAGGGAGGCCGTGAAGCAGGCCGCGCAAGCACTCGAACAAGCGATCAGCGCCTGGAGCGCCGAATCCCGACAAACGCTGGAGAGAGCCGCCCATATCCTCCATCTGGCGGCGCCCTATGTCGCATTGGGCGAAGCCGCACGTCATCGCGGCGACCTCTCACGGTTACAGGGTTGGGTCCCCGCTGACGACCTCCCTTCCGTCGAACGCGCCCTGGATGGAAAGCTACCCAGCGCCTTCGTGCTGGAGGCGCGGGATCCGACGGCGGAGGAGCGGCCGCTGGTGCCCTCCGTGATGCGCCACAACCCCTTGCTCAAACCTTTTTCCGCCCTGGTCATGCAATACGGCGTTCCCCGTTACGGGGAAGTCAATCCCACTCAACTGTTCGCCCTCACCTACATCCTCATGTTCGGCATGATGTTCGGTGACGTAGGCCACGGCGCCGTGATCCTCGGCGCCGCCCTGTTGTTGCGTCGTAAACTCGGCAGTTTCACCGCCTTCGGCATCACCGCAGGTCTCTCATCGATGCTGTTCGGTTTCCTCTACGGCAGTATCTTCGGCTTCGAACACATCCTGCATGCGCTGTGGATTGCGCCACTCACCGATCCCCTCTATATGCTTACCGTGGCGCTGCTTTGGGGGATCGGCTTCATCACCTTGGTGACCCTGCTCAATATCCTCAACCACCTGGTGCAGGGAGATCGTCTCGGCGCCCTGTTCGGCGACAACGGCCTGCTCTCGCTGCTGCTCTACGCCGGCCTGCTGGGCGCCGGTTACAGCTTCTATGCCGACGGCAGCATCGGCGCCTTTTGGGCCGTCCTCGCGGTTCTCACCCTGATCGGCATCTTCGCCCACAAACTGATCGAACAGGATGCCTCGATCGGCGAGCGCATCCTGGTCGCCTTTATCGAGACCTTCGAGACCATCACCGGTTACGCCTCCAACACCCTCTCCTTCCTGCGTGTCGCCGCCTTCAGTCTGAATCATGTGGCATTGGCGATCGCCGTCTTCACCCTGGCCGACATGATGGGTGATACCGGCCACTGGATCACGGTGATGCTGGGCAATGTTTTCATCCTGGTCCTGGAGGGCCTGATCGTCGCCATCCAGGTGCTGCGTCTGGAGTTTTACGAGGGGTTTTCGCGGTTCTATTCCGGGGATGGGAGGGCTTTTAAACCACTGACTTTGTAATTTTGAATTTTGAATTAATGCGTTCGCTTCGCTCGCAACCTTGTTTGATATCGTTTTAAAACAGACAGTGCGCGAAGCACACACATCCATTCAAAATTCAAAATTCAAAATTCAAAATTCACAATTAAACAAAGAGGAGCACGTTATGTACTGGCTTATCGCGGTAATGACCCTGGGTCTCGCCGGTCTCATCATCACCGGCGTTATCATGGAGATGCAGCCTGCCAAGGCTGCCAGGCCTTGGTTCAAACCTACCATCGGCATCAATCTGGTGGTCTTTGTCGCTGCCCAGGCGACGCTGATCTTCATGGGGGTCGGGGAGGTGATGGCCGCGCCCGCGGTTGCCGAAGCAGGGGGCGAAATCTCCATCGGTCTCGGCCTGGGCATCATCGGCGTCGGCATCCCCACCGCCCTCAGCACCATCGGCGCCGGTATCGCAGTCGGACCCATCGGTGCAGCCTCGCTGGCGGTGTTGGCGGAGAAACCCGAGATCTTCGGCCGTACATTGATCTATCTGGGGCTGGCGGAAGGTATCGCCATCTACGGCCTGGTAATGAGTATTCTGTTGCTGGACAAGATCTGAAAAAGCCCATGTCGGAAACAGTGACCCATCCTGTCAAAAAGATCTTTGTCGGTAGCCATGCCTTGACCGACGGCTTTCGGCTGATCGGTTTCGAGACCCTCACGGAACCCGATGCGGGCATGCTTGACGAAATGCTTTCCAGACTACTGAAGGAGAAGCAGCGGGCCCTGCTGATCATCGAGCAGTCCGTCAATCAAGTCGGCTCCAAACTGCTGGAACAGATCCGTAGCGAAGGCGGACATATCGTGCTGTCAGAGGTCCCTTCACTACAGGATCCCGATAATTTCCAATCGGAACTGGACGGGCAGCTAAAAAAGCTGACCGGTGGTTAGCCCTTAACATAGGAGAGATAGCGTGAACCAGGTCGAAGCGCTCGAAAAAGCGATCCTTGAACGGGCCGAACTGATGGCCGACGAGTGTCGAAACCGGGCCGATGCGGGACGTAAGAATATCCTCCGTGAAGCCAGCGAACGGCTCCATCTACGCGAGGAAAAGGAGACCCTGCTGGCCAAGTCGCTGGCAGACCGCGCCTACCTGCGCAAGGTCCAGGCCGATGAGTTGAAACTCCACAGCAAAATGGACCACATGCGCTGGAATCTGGTGCAGGTGGTGATCGACCGCCTACAGCAACGCATGCAGGCCTTGAGCCAAAACGAGGCAAGCTATTTCAAGCTGTTGCAGGCGTTTCTGCGACAGGCCGCCGGACAGATGGAACAGCAGCGATTGCTGGTCTCGGTCAATGCCGACGACCTGCGGCGCCTGAAACCCCAGTGGCAAACCCTGACCGCCGACCTGGGGCCGGACAAACAGTTCGAGCTGATGGATGAGAGCATCGATACCCTAGGCGGCTGCCTGATCACCACCACTGACAAACGGGTACAGATCGATCATACCTTTGAGGGTCGTCTCGCCCGCCTGGAGCGCAAGATGCACCAGGCGCTGGTGGAACGGCTGCTGCCCCCCCATCGGTGACGGACAGGCGCTATAACTATGAAACAAGCAGAGAAAAAAGGCATTATTCAAGACATCAACGGCCCCATCGTCACCATCAAGCTCCCCGGTGTACAGAATGGGGAGCAGGTGCGCATCGGCAGCCTCGGCCTCTACGGCGAAGTGATCTCCCTGGAGGGCGAAGAGGCGTTGGCGCAGATCTACGAATCCACCGAAATGGTGCGCCCCGGCGAACCCGCAGAGGGCCTCGGGCACCCCCTATCCGTGGAGCTCGGACCCGGTCTCATCGGCGGCATCTTCGACGGTGTGCAACGGCCGCTGGAGGAGATGTTCCTCAAGGCGGGCGACCAGATCCCCCGCGGACTCAACCCGCTCCCCCTGGACCGGGAGAAACTGTGGCGCTTTGTCCCCAGCGAAAACCTCGAACCGAACATGCCGATCATCGGCGGCGCACGTCTCGGCGCAGTGCAGGAGACCGAAACCATCGAGCACCGCATCCTCGTACCGCCGACCATCGAAGGCGAGCTGATCGAGCTGGCCCCCGAGGGCGACTACAATCTGGAAGAGACCATCGGCCAGGTGCGCGACCGTCATGGCCGGGTACACCGCCTCAAGCTCTACCATCGCTGGCCGGTGCGCAAATCCCGCCCCTATCAAAGCCGCGACAACGGCGTCGAACCGCTGATCACCGGGCAACGCATCCTCGACACCTTCTTCCCGTTGCTGAAAGGGAGCAAATGCGCCGTACCCGGCCCCTTCGGCGCCGGCAAGACCGTGGTGCAGCACCAGGTCGCCCGTTGGGCCAACGCCGACATCGTCATCTATGTAGGTTGCGGCGAGCGCGGCAACGAACTGGTCGATGTACTCGACAGCTTCCCCAAACTGAAGGACCCCTACACCGGCCGTCCGCTGATGGACCGCACCCTGCTGATCGCCAACACCTCCAACATGCCGGTGGTGGCCCGCGAGGCGTCCATCTATGTCGGCATCACCATCGCCGAGTACTACCGTGACCAGGGCTACGATGTGGTCATGCTGGCCGACTCCACCAGCCGCTGGGCCGAAGCCCTGCGCGAGGTCTCCGGCCGTCTCGGTCAGATGCCCGTGGAAGAGGGTTACCCCGCCTATCTCGCCTCCCGTCTCGCCGCCTTCTACGAGCGCGCCGGCCGGGTCGAGACCATGGACTGCGGCAAGGGCTCGATCACCCTGATCGGCGCCGTCTCGCCGCCGGGGGGCGACTTCTCCGAACCGGTCACCAGCCACACCAAGGAGATCATCCAAACCTTCTGGGCGCTATCCAAGGAGCTGGCGGACGCCCGCCACTACCCGGCCATCGACTGGGTCGACAGCTTCTCCGCCGATGTGGGCACCGCCGCCGAATGGTGGCACGAAAGCATCGACCGCGGCTGGGAGAAACGCCGCGCCCAAGCCCTGGGGATGCTGGCGCGGGACGCCGAGCTGTCACGCATCGTCAACCTGGTGGGTCCCGAGGCCCTCTCCTCCGCCCAACGCTGGGTGCTGGAAGGCGCCACCCTGATCAAGGAGGGAGTATTGCAACAGAGCGCCCTCGATCCGGTGGACACCTTCTCCTCCCCGGAAAAGCAGTTCATGCTGCTCGACCTGATCCTCTCAGTGTATGACGAAGGGGCCGCCCTGATCGAACTCGGCGTGCCGGTGCAAGAGTTGGCGGAGATGCCGGTGCTGGCCCGTCTGCGCCGATGCAAAGAGCTCTACGACTCATCCCAGACCGACCGGCTGGAGGCCTTCCGTAACGAGGCCCTGAAAGATTTCAAAGACATCCATTCCGAATATGCGCAACGGGGAGAACAGACAGCATGAGCGCCAAGGAGTACCGTACCGCATCCGCCGCCCGGGGCGGCCTGCTGACCGTCGCCAATGTGCCTAACATTGCCTTCGGCGACCGGGTGCGCATCCGCGATCACCAAGGCAATACCCGCAACGGCCAGGTGATCCGCACCTCCAACGAGGAGGTGCTCGTCCAGGTCTTCGAAGGCACCGCCGAACTCGACCTGGAGAGCACCTGGGTGCGCTTTCTCGACGAGCCGGTGGAGATCGCCCTCTCCCCGGAGATCCTCGGACGTGTCTTCAACGGCCTGGGCGAACCGCGGGACTTTCGCCCCCCCATCGTCTCCAACCTGCGCCGCAGCATCAGCGCCGCCGCCTTCAACCCGGCGGCCCGCACCTATCCCAAGGAGTTCATCCAGACCGGCATCTCCACCATCGACGGCCTCAACTCCCTGGTGCGCGGCCAGAAGCTGCCGATCTTCTCCGCCTCCGGCCTGCCCCACAACCGTCTGGCGGCGCAGATCGTGCGCCAGGCCAAGCTCCCCGACGACGACAGCCGCTTCTCCGTGGTCTTCGCCGCCATGGGGGTCTCCTACACCGACGCCCGCTTTTTTCAGGAGGCGTTCGCCTCCTCCGGCGTACTGGGCAACGTAGTGATGTTCGTCAACATGGCCGACGACCCGCCGGTGGAGCGCCTCACCCTGCCCCGCATGGCGCTGACCGCCGCCGAGTACCTGGCCTTCGATCTCGACCGCCACGTACTGGTGGTGATGACCGACATGACCCACTACGCCGAAGCGCTGCGCGAAGTCGCCACCGCCAAGGGCGACGTACCGGCGCGGAAAGGTTATCCCGGCTATCTCTACTCCGATCTGGCGGAGATCTACGAGCGCTCCGGGCGCATCAAGGATCGCCACGGCTCCATCACCCTGGTGCCGGTGCTGAGCATGCCCAGTGACGACATCACCCATCCGATCCCCGACCTCACCGGTTACATCACCGAAGGACAGATCGTGCTCAGCCGCGAGTTGAACAACCAGGGCATCTATCCACCGGTGCATATCTCACCCTCCCTATCGCGGCTGATGAAGGACGGCATCGGCAAGGACTTCACCCGTGAAGATCACCCTCACGTCTCCAATCAGTTGTACGCCCTCTATGCCAGAGCCCTCGAGACCCGCAATCTGGCCTCGATCATCGGCGCCGATGAACTCTCCGCCCGCGACCGTCGCTATCTCGAATTCGCCGACGCCTTCGAACAGCGTTTCGTGCGCCAGAGAGAGGATGAAGACCGCAGCATCGAAGAGACCCTCAACCTAGCCTGGGACCTGCTCTCCGCCTTCCCGCCCCAGGCGCTCACCCGAGTCAACGAGACCGAAATCGCCAAATACCATGAGCAGAGTGCATGACCGGCAAACGCATCAAGGCCGCCCCCACCAAGAACACCCTGTTGAATCTCAGGCGGCAGCTTAACTTTCTCGAAGAGGGGCACAGCCTGTTAGAGCGCAAGCGCGAGTTGCTGACCCGTCTGGTCTACCAGCGCATCGGCGAATACCGCAAGATCCGCGACCAGGCCCATGCAGCGATCAAGCAAGCCTATCACTGGCTCAGCATGTTGCAGTTGCGTATGGGTACCCGCGCCATCAATCAAGCGGCACTCGGTGTGCAACCGGTGCTTGATTTAAAGATCCTGCCGCGCCGTAACCTGGGTGTGGAGTTTCCGTCAGTCACCAGCGAACTGATGCCGCTCAACCCGGTAGCCCTGCTTGGGACCGATCCCAGTTTCGATGAAACCCGTCTGCACTTCGCCGAAGCCTCGTTGCTGCTTGCCAAGATGGGGGAAGTGTCGATGAGTCTGAACCGGTTGATCGCCGAGCAGCGCAAGGCGCAGAAGCGGGTCAATGCGTTGCGGTATAATATTATTCCGCAGTATCGGAACACGATTCGGTTTATTGAGAATGCGTTGGAAGAAGAGGAGAGGAATGCGTTGTTTCAGGTGAAGGTGTTGCGGGATCAGAAGCGGATTTGAGGCTTTTTCAGTGATTTTAGGGGGCTCTTTTCCCTTGTTTGCTGTCTCAGCGTCATATCAGATAATCTCATGTACACTATAAACTGATGCGGCATGAGAGGTAAAAACGATGGCACATGTGAGTATAGAATTACCCGAGACGGTCTATTCAGTTCTGCATTGCAGCCCCGGCGAACTGGATAAAGAGTTGCTACTGGCCGCGTCTGCCCATTGGTATCAGCAAGGGCGCATCGCTCAGGAGTGGGCCGCCAAGATCGCAGGAATGGATCGCACCGATTTTCTGTTGGCCCTGGCACGCATGGGTAAGGATTCATTCGTGGTCGATTTCGACGATCTGGACGAAGAGCTTGCTCGTGGTTGATAGGGCGATCATCAATGCCTCACCGCTGATTTTCTTACACGTAGCCAACAGCTTGATTGACTCAATGCCTATGCTGCCGAAGTTTGGGTGCCGGAACCTGTAGCGACCGAAATTTTACAGCGAGGCCAAAAGGATATTACAGCCAAAGCGATCAGCCATACCGAATGGTTGATCATAAAACCAGTCACCAAGAGATAGTGGTGGCCCCCATTAGTCGGACATCATAGCTGAAATTATAAGTGTCTTCTGCGATTATTCCAACTGAAGAGGAGTAAGCAGAAGATGAGCAGAAAAAGACGTAATCATTCATCGGCCTTCAAAGCAAAAGTAGCCCTGGCAGCCGTTAAAAATGATCGGACATTGGCTGAACCGGCAGAACAGTTTGACGTACATCCAAATCAGATCCAGGATTGGCGCAAACGATTGCTTAACGATGCAGATCAGCTGTTTGGTCGTGGTCAGCGACAGCGCGAAGAGACAGACGAAAAGGTAAAAGAGCTGCATGCCGAGATTGGCCGATTGACCATGGAACGGGATTTTTTAGCACGCGGGCTGGAAAGGATTCACGGTCCGAACGGCAAGAAATGATCGCTCAGGAAGATCGATTGCCGCTCACCCGTCAATGCCGGTTACTAAGCT
>JAHXHR010000092.1 GCA_025656505.1 Candidatus Thiodiazotropha sp. (ex Epidulcina cf. delphinae)
GACTTGAACCTCCACGGGGTTACCCCCACTAGCACCTGAAGCTAGCGTGTCTACCAATTTCACCACCTCGGCAATATGTGGTCTCTCCGGGCGGGCCGGATCGGTGAGCGCGAACTCTACAACCAGTTCCTTTGCCTGTCAATCCTCTTTCTCCGGCTGGTTGGCCGGCGGAATTCACTATGTTAGTTTGCAACCGAATGGGTCTTGTAATCACCAGAGTGTAGCCGTCCATGGATTTCCCGCGATACCTTCTCTCCAGTCGGATGCCGTCGGCGATGTTGCTGTGGCTGCTGTTGTTCCCGCTATCGGCCTGGTCACTGACCCTGGAGGGGGATTTCACCCAGGGCGGGATGCTGATCGGGCGTGTCTCTCCTGGATCCGAGGTCAGGTTTAACGATCAGTCCGTGCGGGTCTCCGCCGATGGAGTCTTTCTGCTCGGCTTCAGCCGTGACGACGGTTTGCGGCACGATCTGCTCGTGAGCAGGGACGGCAGGCCGATAGACCGGAAACGCATTGCCATCAGCAAGCGGGAGTATCGGATTCAACGTATCAATGGTTTGCCGCCCGCTCAAGTGACCCCGCCCAAGCGCGACTGGGAGCGGATCAAACGAGAGGCGGCCTTGGTGAAACAGGCGCGTAGGCTCGATGATGACCGCAGGGACTATCTCAGCGGGTTCATCTGGCCGGCCATGGGGGCCGTTTCCGGCGTGTACGGCAGCCAACGGATACTCAACGGCGTGCCCAAACGGCCCCATTTCGGGGTGGATATCGCCGCGCCGGTGGGGACCCGGGTGGTGGCGCCGGCGGATGGGGTCGTCACCCTGGCCCACCCCGACATGTTCTATTCGGGTGGAACCTTGATCATTGATCATGGCCATCAGTTATCATCTTCGTTTCTTCATCTGCACAAGATCCTGGTCGAGGAGGGGCGGCGGGTGAAGCAGGGCGATCCCGTCGCCGAGATCGGCGCCACCGGGCGAGTGACCGGCGCCCACTTGGATTGGCGCATGAACCTGCGTAGCGCCCGCATTGATCCTCAGTTGCTGGTGCCCCCCATGCCTGAAGCGGAATAGGGATGACGGGTGCTTTGTAGCATTCAACCTGAAACGACGGATTCAGGTTAAAGTCAGCCGGGACAATTGTGGTAAAGTTTCCCGGTATTTTTTTCCGCAACCCCGAATTACCATTACTGAATTGATGGAACAACAATGAAACCGATGAAGCACTTGGTCATATCCCTGCTGTTTATCTGGCCGCCACTGGCTCAGGCGGAAGATTTGGTGACGATATATCAACTGGCGTTGCAAAGCGATCCTCAACTGCAGGCCGTGAAAGAGCAGTTGAATGCGGCCCGTGAATCGAAGAGTCTTGCCCGCGCTCAGTTGTTGCCGACCCTGGGGTTGGGTGGAACCTACGACGCGATACGAAATGATGTCAAGACACGATTCGGCGAATCCGTCGATTTCAAGAGTACTTACCGGGAGAGCGGTTTGGGTCTCAATCTAACCCAGCCGATCTATCGCCGGGACCGCCTGGTGCAGTTGGAACAGGCGGACAGCACCATTGCCCAGGCTGAGGCGGAGTACGCCTCGGCCGAGATCGATTTAATGGTGCGTAGCACTACGGCCTATTTCGATATCCTCTCGGCCGAGGACGATCTGCGTGTGGCCATAGCGGAGCGCGAAGCCACCGGTCGGCAGTTGGAGCAGGCGCAGCAGCGGTTCGACGTGGGACTGATCGCGATTACCGATGTGCATGAGGCCAGGGCGGCCTTCGATGCGGCCAGGGCGGCTGAAATTTCGGCTGAAAACAGCCTGGACAATGCCTGGGAAGCGCTTTATGAAATCATCGGTCCCCGGGCCGAGAGCGAACTCGCCAAGCTGGGCGACGGATTGGCGTTGAACCCGCCGGTGCCGAACAGGCTTCAGGATTGGTCGGACACGGCGCAGCAGCAGAACTACAGCATCATCGCTTCCCGCTCCGGTCTCAAGGTGCTTGAACAGGAGATCGATGTCAGCAAATCGGGACACTATCCCACCCTGGACCTGGTCGGCGGCTACACGATCAATCGCAGTGACAGCGACCGGGCCACCGAGGCGGATACCGCCAGGATAGGGCTCTCATTGGAAGTGCCCATCTATACCGGCGGAGCGGTGAGCGCGGGAACCCGTCAATCCCAGGCCAACTATCGTGCGGCCCGGCAGGCCCTGGACCAGACCCGACGCTCGATCAACCGCCAGGTGAGAGACGCCTTTCGCGGCGTTCTATCGGCCATCAGTCAGGTAGAGGCGCTCAAGGCGGCGACCATCTCCGCCCAGAGCGCTTTGGAATCGACCCAGGCCGGTTATGAGGTGGGTACGCGCACCATCGTCGATGTGTTGAATGTGCAGCGCAATCTGTTCTCTTCCCAGCGGGATTATCTCAACTCCCGTTATGGTTACATCATTAACGGGCTTTCGCTGAAGTCCGCGGCCGGCACGCTTAGCGAGTCTGACCTGCAGCGTGTCAACGGATGGTTGGAGTAGTCATGCGACGCTTTGTAAGGAGCACTCGTGTCCGGCAATAGTATCGGCAAGCTGTTTACGGTGACTTCGTTCGGCGAATCCCACGGCCCGGCCATCGGCTGTATCGTGGATGGTTGTCCACCGGGGCTGGCGCTTTCGGCCGGTGATCTGCAGCACGATCTGGACCGGCGCAAACCGGGCACCTCCCGGCACACGACGCAGCGGCGGGAAGCCGACGAGGTGCAGATTCTTTCCGGGGTCTTTGAGGGTAAGACCACTGGTACGCCGATCGGTCTGATCATCCACAATACCGACCAGCGTTCACAAGACTACTCCGATATCATGGATCGATTCCGCCCCGGGCATGCGGATTACGCCTATCATCAAAAATTCGGCTTCCGTGACTACCGCGGCGGCGGACGCTCCTCGGCCCGGGAGACCGCGATGCGGGTGGCGGCAGGGGGCATCGCTAAGAAATATCTGCTTGAACGCTACGCTATCGGGATACGCGGCTATCTGGCCCAGCTCGGACCGATCAGGGCCGAGCGGTTCGATTGGGATCAGGTGGAGCGGAATCCCTTCTTCTGCCCTGATGCGGATAAGGTGCCGGAGATGGAGCGTTACATGGATAGCCTGCGCAAGGAGGGCAACTCCGTCGGCGCACGCATCAATGTGGTGGCCAGCGGCATGATGGCCGGTTTGGGCGAACCGATATTCGACCGTCTGGACGCGGATCTCGCCCACGCCCTGATGAGCATCAATGCCGTGAAGGGGGTGGAGATCGGCGATGGTTTTCAGTGCGTGGCGCAGAAAGGCGCCGAGCATCGTGACGAGATGACCCCGGAGGGTTTTCTCAGCAACCACGCCGGTGGAGTTTTAGGCGGTATCTCCAGCGGTCAGGATCTACTGGCGAGCATCGCGCTCAAGCCCACTTCCAGTCTTCGTCTCCCGGGTCAGACCGTGAACCGGAGCGGTGAGCCGGTCGAGGTGGTCACCAAAGGACGTCATGATCCCTGTGTCGGTATCCGCGCCACGCCGATCGCCGAGGCGATGACGGCTATTGTTCTGATCGACCACGTACTGCGACAGCGGGGACAGAATATGGATGTCCGGTCCGGTCTGACGGATCTTGGAATAAGCGATTAACCCGGTCTGGATTCCGGCGGATGCCTAAGATGCCGTATTGGCGCCTATCGGGGTTCTACCTCTTCTATTTCGCCTCCTTGGGTGCTCTGCTGCCTTACTGGGGGCTCTATCTGCAAGGACAGGGGTTCTCACCGGCGGAGATCGGTGAGTTGATGGCCGTGATCATGGTCACCAAGCTGATTGCGCCGAATATCTGGGGCTGGATCGCCGACCATACAGGTCATCGCATGCCCATTGTGCGATTGGCTTCCATGTTCGCTTCGATCTGTTTCGTCGGGGTCTTCTTTGTTCAGGGCTTTTGGCCCCTGGCGCTGGTGATGATGCTGTTCAGTTTCTTCTGGAACGCTTCGCTACCTCAGTTCGAGGCGGTCACCATGAGCTATTTGCGGGAGCGTATCAGGCACTACAGCCGGATCCGGCTCTGGGGTTCGATAGGCTTTATTCTTTCGGTGACGGTGTTGGGGTTTCTGCTTGAGGAGATGGACATCGGCTTGGTGCCGCAAGTGGTGTTGCTGTGCTATATCTGTATCTTTTTCTACAGCATGCTGGTGCCGGAGAATAATGCGGCCATGCCGGCCCAGATCCAGGGCTCGATCCTTCAGGTGCTCCGACGGCGGGATGTCATTGCCTTTCTGCTGGTCTGTTTTCTGATGCAGGCCAGTCACAGCGCCTACTATGCCTTTTACTCCATTTACATGGAGGATATCGGCTATTCCCGTAGTGTTATCGGTCGACTGTGGGCGGTGGGAGTGATCGCCGAAGTGCTGATATTTATCGTCATGCATCGTTTACTGCATCGTTGGGGTGCACGAAAAGCCCTCATCGCCAGCCTTGCCATCGCAGTGATCCGCTGGTGGCTGGTCGGTTCGGCATCTGACGACTTACCGCTGGTATTGCTGGCCCAGGTGATGCATGCTGCTACCTTCGGGGTTTTTCACGCCTCGGCCATTCATCTGGTACATCACTACTTTGTCGGGCGGCACCAGGGGAGGGGGCAGGCCCTCTACAGCAGCGTCAGCTTTGGCGCCGGCGGGGCCTTCGGCAGTCTGATGAGCGGCTATCTGTGGGGTGGGATCGGTCCTGCTGCGACCTATTGGGTAGCTGCGGGTTATGCCTTGGCGGCTTTCTTTATCGCCTGGCTGTGGGTTGACCGTCTGTCGGAAAGGCAGTCGGCTTGAGAAGATATGCGTTACGAGGGGCATCCGACAGGTTGACAGTCGCTGTCCGGATCAGTAAGTTTCGCCCCTGCCGCGTCGCAGCATCATTAGCAAACCCTGTTGAAAGCAGGATAGTCCACTACCATTAATCGAATTCGGAGCTACCCATGGCCATTGAACGCACCTTTTCTATCATCAAACCCGATGCTGTCGCAAAAAATCTGATCGGAAAGATCTATGGTCGTTTTGAGGATGCCGGATTGAAGATCGTAGCGTCACGCATGCTCCATCTGACCCGGGAGCAGGCCTGCGAGTTCTACGCCGTGCATAAGGAGCGCCCGTTCTACAACGATCTGGTCGATTTCATGACTTCCGGTTCGGTAATGGTGCAGGTGCTGGAGGGGGAGGATGCGATTGCCCGCAATCGGGAGATCATGGGTGCGACCAATCCTCAGGAAGCGGCGCCCGGCACCATCCGCGCCGATTTTGCCGAGACGGTGGATGAAAACGCCGTCCATGGTTCTGATGGCCCGGACACGGCGACGGTTGAGATCGGCTTCTTCTTTCCCGAGGGTGTCTGTGAGCGGACCCGCTAGCCATGCCCCTAACAGCCAACAAAAATATGAACCTAACGAAAACAACAGGTTATGTCATGTCTGTTCCCATGTTTCAGACTTATGGGTAATGGGCAGCGCTAGCCCGGATGTTTCACCCGGGCTGAGCAGATACCTCGATAGCTTCCGTGCGTCCTGCTTATCAGTCTTGATCCGTTCCCCCGGCTTGCGGGGTATCAGGGAGGACGCCACCACCTGGCAATCATGCCCGCAAGCAATGATCTGTCGGTAGAGCCCATAGCCACAGGGGCCGGCCTTCATAGCAGAACAGCAGTACGCCTCCTCCCGCGCTCTCACTCAAGCGGCGAATCAGTTTATCGACCGCCTTGGGCTTGTTAGCAATCTCTCCCCGGCTTTCCTGTTAAACGCTTTCATGACCTGCCCTCTCAATTATGGCGCTGTGTTTGGGGTTCCCATCTCAACATAATCCACGTCCGTTGAGATGGGTAGGTCAAAAACATTATGTCTAGCGGCCTGGCGTCACGCTGATATCGTCAAGCAATATGAAACACTACACTAGACATGCGTGGATTTTCGCAGAAAGGGCCGACTGTTGGTATGATACAGCCGTTAACCCCGACAAGGCCAGAGTAGTAGTCTGGGTTGGACGGTTCGCTAAGGGCGTTTCCGTAGGCGCTTTCGTCAATGTCGATCGGATCAATTCCCTGTGCGGACTTCCCCGTACTCCAGCCTATGAGGCGCATTGACCATGTATGCAGCAACGAAACGTCCCCTGATGCCGAGGCCGCTGGCCCTGCCGTTGAAAATTCTGCCGAGAAAGGCCCACGGCCATATTTTGAGTGCCATCCTTAATCAGTTGTTCCGCAATGAGCGGTGCGAGGGTGAGTTCGACTTCCTGGAGGGCCGGGTGGTGCATATCAAGGTCAGCGATGCGGAGCTCAGCTATGCCTTGACGTTGACGAACGGAGCAATCGCAGAGGCGGGAGACAAGGCGGCGGAGTTGACCATAACCGGGACCGTCTATGACTACCTGTTGTTGATTAGCGGCAGGGAGGATCCCGATACCCTGTTTTTTCAACGCTATTTGGTGATGGAGGGCGATACGGGTTTGGGTGTGCATTTGAAGAACATGCTGGCTGCCGTCGAGATGGAACAACTGCCGATGCCGAAGGATTTACGACCCTTTATCGAACGTTGTCTGACGATTTATGAGCGTTTTCACTACGCTCCATAGAACTGACGAGCATCCCTACGGGTGGAAGGTGACGTTCAATCCGGCTAACCGATTCTACCCACACATCGAATCAGACGCTCTTGCCGTGTGTCGGCAGTGAATTGACGACACAGGGTTGACCCTGCAATTTTTCAATAAGCTTCCTGGTCTGTTCAGGAGGGGCGCTGCACCAAAAACGCTCGCTGCCGGGGGCGTCATCGGTTGACAGAAGGTTTTCATCAACCAGTCTTCGCCGCAGTTGTTTGGCTACGGCCGGACCGGTATCGATGATAGCGATGGAAGGACCGGCCACTTTTAGGATGTTCTCCTCAAGATACGGGAAGTGGGTGCAGCCTAAAACGAGCGTATCGACACCCTGTTCCAGCACCGGTGTCAGTTGTCGCCTGACAAGCTCCAGGGTTTTTCGATACGCCATGCCATCGCGCTCAATGGCTTCGACCCAACCATGGCAGGGACAGATAATAATCTCGCTGCCGTCGGCATGTTGATTGAGCAGGGTTTGAAATTTGCCGCTTCCCAATGTGCCTTCAGTGGCCAGTACGCCGATCAGGCCGTTGCGGCTCTGGAGAATAGCGGGTTTCACCCCGGGCTCCATGCCTATGATAGGTAGCTGAAATGCCTTACGGAGGTGATGGACCGCTACTGCGGTGGCCGTATTGCAAGCAATCACGATGGCCTTGACTCCTCGCTGAATAAGGAACTCGGCAATCCGATGGGTGCGATCGAGAATATACTGACTGTCTTTGGTTCCATAGGGAAGATGAGCCCTGTCAGAGACGTAGAGAAGATCCTCCGACGGCAGTATTCGGCGGATATGGCGCACAACGGACAGGCCGCCTATTCCAGAGTCGAATATTCCAATCGGGCGACTAGTGTATTTATGACGAAGTACACTAGATCGCATTATGAATCTCTTGGGTTTCCAATAGTCTTTTAACTTCCTGTTCCAGTTTCCGATATTCGCCATGTAAATTCTCGCTATCGGCCGATTTACAGACGGACTCAAACCTGCGCACTGCTAAATCCAGGGCCGGTACCCCACAGGAAGAGGTGGAGCCGTGTATTTTGTGGGCGATCTCCTTGAGGTTGAACCAATCCAAGTCGGATATGTATTCTTCGATATGCTCCATCTGCTGCGGTAATTCGCTGCACAATTGGCTGAACATTTCATCAGCCAGATACTGATCGCCCCCGGTGATGCCGAGTATTTTACCGTAATCCCTTACCGGCGGATTGGCGGGATCGGTTTCCGTATCGTAGCCATACTGTAATGGTTCATTGATGTTGACAGGCATGCGGCGACTGAAAATGTTGCTGATAGCCGACCACATTTGAGGTTCATCGATCGGTTTCAGCAGATATCCGTCCATGCCGGACTCTTTGATCTGGTTTCTTGTCGCAGGCACCGCGTCAGCGGTAAGCGCAATGATAGGCGTATGCATATCCGGAGCTTCATCTCTGCGAATGACTTCAGCGGCTTCAGTGCCTTTCATCCTCGGCATATGAATATCCATCAATATCAGATCATAGGTGTTGTTGAGGGTTTGTGTGATGGCGCTTAAGCCGTCGTTTGCTTCCGTGACAGTAGCTCCCTTGCTTCTCATTAGTGTGCTGATCAACTTGAGATTGATATCGTTGTCGTCAACGACAAGTATGTTGTAGTTATCGAGAATCGGAAAAGATGGATCGATGCCCTGTTCGTCGATCAATGGTGGTTTGTGGTCAGGGCCGGAGAATACGCTTCCCAATATTTCAGTCAACTTTGTCGTACTTATAGGTTTTGAAAGATAGAAGTCATCGCTTAATGATTGGTATTGTTCAATTATGATTCTTTCTGACGCACTAAGTAGTATCAGGAACGGAGTATTGCAGATCGGCCTGAGCCGGCGGATTTCCTGTTCGACAAAACCCGATTCGATGTCACAATGTTCAAAACCCAATACCATCAGGTCTACTTGATCCGAGCAGTTGCCGGGATATTGTCCATCTGCGATTTCGATGCCGAAAGACTCCAGTGTATGTCTGATCGCCAGAAAAGAGAGTCTGTGTCTGTCAATCAGTAAGGCGCGTCGATCTTGATGGATGGGGCTGTTCCCTAATGGTTGTGTATGATGCAGCTTTGCAAGTGGTAAGGTTACGATGAAATTGGATCCCTCGCCCAGGCTGCTGATCAGTTCGATATCGCCGTTCATGGATTGAGCCAGCTTTTTACAAATGCTCAATCCTAAACCTGTCCCGCCATACATGCGGCTGGTCGACGAATCGGCCTGTTGAAAAGACTCGAATAGGAGGTGCTGGGCATTAACATCGATGCCGATGCCGGTATCGGTGACTGAGAATTTCAGGATACACTTTTCCTTCGCCTCGGTATCAATCATAACGCGAATAACGACGTCACCTTTATGGGTGAATTTAATCGCGTTGCTGATGAGGTTTACCAGAATCTGCCGAATGCGTGTTTCGTCGCCAATGAGCGTTTTCGGAACATCGGAATAGACAAGAAGAATCAACTCCAATCCTTTATCATGGGCGGAAGGAGAGAGGAGCACTGTGGGTTCCTCAAAGCACTCCCTGATAGAAAAAGGCGTGGTTTCCGGTTCGAGTTTCCCATACTCAAGTTTAGAGTAGTCCAATATTTCATTGATGATCTCAAGTAGATTGATGGCGGATTTCGAAATGGTGTTTACCAGATCATGTTGTTGCCTCGACAGCTCAGTCTTTAGCAGGAGATTGGTAAAGCCGAGTACGCCGTTCATCGGCGTTCTTATTTCGTGGCTCATGTTGGCGAGAAACTCAGACTTCGCTTTGCTGGCGGATAGCGCCCTTTTCTTAGCCAGATCGAGCTCCACGTTTTGAATTTCAAGCGCTTCCATGGTCTCGGTAAGCTCCGAGGTTGCTTGGTCGATTTGTTGCTGCATGGTTCCGTGTGAGTGGAGTATTCTGCTGGTCATGGCGTTGAAGCCTTCTTCCAGGCTTCGAATCTCTCCATTGGAGACTTCCGGTACTCGTGCGGTGAGATCGCCGTCACGCATGCGTGATACGGCTTGAGTCAGTCTATCGATAGGTTTAATGACGGAGCGGCTCAAGGCAAGGGAAAAGACTGCCGTGCAGGCAAGACCGAACACCAGCATGAGCACGGAATTGCGAAGGATGCTGGCCTTGTTGCTGTCGAGTCTGGTTTTGCTGAGGGCCAAGACGACATTGCCCATGCTCTCGCTTTTTCTTCCAGACGTGCTGCCGACTTCCTGGTCAGGGTAATCAATAATATTAATATCCTCAACCATATAGATGACGGGTGACGAAAATTCCTCAAGATTGCTTCTCTTTTCATCGGTCTGCTTGAGCATGTGGGACAGTAGCGAGCCGGATGAGTCAAAAACCTTGATGCTGTGGACATCTTTCTGAGAAAAAACAGGTCTTAGGCTCATTTCCAATATTGAGGTGTCCCGAGTAAATATTCCATAGACGCTGATCGCGGCGGATTGGCTGGCAATGGATACGCCTTTAGCATTAAATGACTCGTTAAGTCTCTCCAGTTGGGTATTGATCAGGTACACCGTAAGCATCAGCGCAACAATCAATGCAGGCAGCAAACCAACCATTAATGCCTGAAATCTTAGAGATTTTAGTTTATTAAGGATCATCATTTAATCTATTAAGCATCTTTGCTTTGAGTTTATTGACAGACTCAACCGGGAAACCCAATGAACGCGCCACATCAGCGTTGAACAGTATAGAAAAGTAATCGGCCGTTTGCTCCATTTTCGGCATAGACCTGCCGGAAAATAATGTAACAATACTGTCCCTGACCTGAAGGGCGATGTCTTCCGGTGATGAATATACGCCGGCAAGCGCCCCCGCCTTGACATAGGCCGAGGAGAAGCCGATCAGCGGGATCCTCTTCCTGTATGCGGAGAGAAGAATATTAGACACCGTGGATCTGTTGTGGATATTAGTATCCGGAACTGCAAGGAGAATGTCGATATCGTCAAGTAAATTGTTGAGTGATGCGCCGATCTGATCCTTTGATTCAACCCTTTGGATATCCAAGTCTAAATCGAGCCTCCCGGCCGCTTCGGAAAGGGTGTGGGCGATGACGGTATCGTCTTTGCTGATAAGCACCCCGACACTTTTAAAACGATCGGATAGGACTTTGATTAACAACAGGCTCCTGTGAAGCGGCTGGTCGAGATAGAGAAAAAAGTGATTCAGGCCGGTTGCGGTGAGTTTCTCGTGCCTGCTGTTGCTTTGCGGCAGAAGCGCTGAGAGAATAATCTTGTCCTTCAGGTTGTGTTGCGCAAACTCAGCAGCTTTGATGCCAAGTGTGACAATCAGGAAGTAGTCTTTTTCCCGCTGTATATCGTACGAGGCGACCTGGACGATCTCGAAATTGGCGTTTTGGCAAACCTGGCCGTGATTTCTGCAGTATTTAATAGTAGAGTTTGTTATCGTAGTAGCTACGTCCAGATAAACATCCTCGTTGCCGCTTAATAGAATCAGAATATTGCTGACATGACTGTTGGCAGAGCAGTTGATAGGCAACAGGAAAAAGATGAGAAAGGTTGTCGTAATCAGTGCTGCCCCGGGTTTTTCTTGATGGCGTATGAACGGCAATATCGAACAGGCAAAGCGGGCCACCTCCCTTGAGTGGCGGTAGAGTAGGCGATTGGCTTGTGTTCTCGACATTTTGACCGATTGCTAAATAGAAATCTTTACTTGCAGGTATGCCCTTTTTTTCCATATGTTGTGTTCGTTTATTCGTTTGTCATGGTAGAAGTCGAAATTATCCTTATGCAGGTTTTGCAGCACCAGCGAGATGTCGATATCGCTATTGGATAAATTCAGTTTTTTGTTTAATTTGATATCCCAGCGACTGTAGTTGGGGACAGTGTCGCCTTCCCCTGGCCAGGCCATTTCGTCAGTGAAATAGTAAGCGGTACTCATTGTGAAGCCGTCATCAAATGAGTGGCCGGCAATCAGGCTGAAGGTTCTCTTCGGTATCTTGTCTTGCGCATTCTCCTTGATGCTGTAATCGCCTTTCTTGAGCCGCTTTAATTCATTGCCGCTGACGTGCAAATAACTGAATCCTAAAAACAGTATGTCCCTGATAGTGGGTCTATAATCGAGTTCGAATTCGACTCCGTCGATTTCGACCGTGCCGAAATTGGTATAGGTGAATGCGCCACTCTGGAGAAACGAGTGGAGTTCGTCCAATACGCTCAATGCAAACGGATCGGTTAAGCCCCTGTCGGGGTCGGGGAGGCCGAAGTCACGATATTGATCGATAATATCCGTGTATTGTTCATGAAACAGACACAAGTCGAAGTTGAGGCCGTATTCGGTGAAATTTCCGAAATAGCCGGTTTCGATACGGTCGATCCGTTGCGGGTCCAGGTCTTCGGTGCTGACTATCCAGGTGTTTAACTCATCGTCCGCGGATCCAAGATAGACCGCGAGATTGACGTTATCCTCATAGATGGTCGGCATTCGATAGGATCGTGAACCGCTGATTCTTATGGTGTTCGATGGATCCAAGTGGTAGTTGATGCCTAGTCTGGGTGAAAATAGCCGCTCTTTATCCTCGAATTTCTCGAGCATCCCTCCGGCATTGATTACGGTATTAGGCGTTGCATACCACTCAGCGTTAAGAAAGAGTCTGTACAGATCCCTGGAAACGGGGTCTTTCCGATGGAACAGCCAGTAGCTTTCGCCACGGTCATGCCTAGCGCCGAATCCCCATGCGATACGCAAATCATCCACGGGCTCGAGGGTATGTTCAAGTTCAAGATCGTAGCGGTGGGATTTGAGGCCGATCCAGGAAAACAGGAATGGCGAGTCAGTCAGGTTCAACTCATCGAGCAGGGCGTCAAAATCATAGGCGCCGCCTGAGATCAGCCCCGCAAAGTAATCCGTTCTAACGGACTCGTCGAGTGATTGCAGTTCCTCGATAGCAATAATTTGCTCAGACAGGCGGGGTGTTCGGTAAAGATCATAGATGGAATAGTAATTGTGATAAAATTGGACACTGAAACTGTTCGCTGGAGACAGGAACCGGCTCCATTCTATGGATTGATAGTTATACCGGTTGTCAAGCTCCCTCTCTTTCTGCAACAGCGTGGAAAGCCCTTCATCATAGTTACCATGCACGACGCCTAAGGAAGTGCGGAGTGTGTTATCCATGCCGATTCGATAGTCACCGTCAAACTTCAACCACCTGGCTCTGGACGAGTCATCACGATCATCGAAGCCTTCATCCTCTTTGTAGC
Organism: Candidatus Thiodiazotropha sp. (ex Epidulcina cf. delphinae); assembly: GCA_025656505.1. Taxonomy (GTDB): domain Bacteria; phylum Pseudomonadota; class Gammaproteobacteria; order Chromatiales; family Chromatiaceae; genus Thiodiazotropha. The sequence goes on from JAHXHR010000092.1 coordinate 12,883, forward strand.
TGGTTGCGATTCGATAATCGAAGTTTTTCACCGACGCGGCGTGCGCCGCCTCGAAATAGCGCGCTTTTCCATATCCGATGGTAGTTGAAAACGATGTGCCTAGAAGGTCTCGGGGATGATCGGTCACGACGTTTATGACCCCCGCATAGGAGTTGGAGCCGTAGGCAGCCGCATTCGGCCCCCGAATGACCTCGATTCGGAGAATTTCATCCAGGCTTAAGGATAGTTCGGACCAGGGAATACCGCCGTACACGGGATCGTATACCGATCTTCCGTCAATAAGCACCTGCATGTCTCTTGCATATTCGTCGGCATGTCCGTGGTAGGTGACGGTGGCCCCCGCGCCGGAATAAAAGCCGATCGTGAACCCAGGGGCCAGTCTCAATAAATCGGGAAGGTTTAGGGCGGCGCTGGCCTGAATCATCTTCTTGTCGATGACGGTCATGGCGGTCGGTGTGTTTGCCTGTGACTGGGAGAGTCTGGAGGCGGAGAGAACCACTGGCAGATCGTCGTAGAAATAGCTTTCGGAGAAGCCGGTGGAGTCGGCATCGCTATAGGCTTTGGACGAGGAGAGGGTCACTAGGATAACAAACGGGATGTGTCGGAATGTGCGGTGCCGGCGGTTACGCATGCAATATCCTTGTCTGACTATCGGGTCGGATGGTTTGCTTGTTTCATCCCTGATGAGACCGGTCAATGTCACGATCCTGTATCGGTGAATATTACCGCTGCCGGGTTAACAGTACCATCCTAAGTGGATTCAGAAAGTCCGCTACTACCGTGCCAATAGCCGTCACAGGATCCTAGCGGCATATATTTTCCGAGGTTCCTGATGGCGGAGCCGTTCAGGGACTGGTGGAATGCCTCGACAATCCGGCGGGTGAATGTCGACTGCGGGCTTATCCTCAAGACATCCACTTCCAGCTCTTTGAGAAGCGGGATCTCAGGCAGCAGATTGCAGGTCTTGGCGGAAACGGTCTGGATGCCGTTCAAGGCGAGAAACGGCTCGCCTTCCTGGGTGGAGAGCAATCGTCCGTCAGGGTAGTCGATGCACTTATATTGACAGTCGTCTTTCGGCAGGTTGTGGGATCTGGCGGTAAAGCAGCGGGCCGACAGGGTTAGCGGCATGCGCCCATAGCAGAAGACCTCGGTTTCCAGCCCTTGCGGGCGTTGCGACTGCATCTGCCGTAGGGTCTCCTTGGATAGTTCAATCGGCAGCACCCAGCGTCTAAGTCCCTTGGAGGCCAGGAGCTTAAGGGTTGCCGGGTTATAGATATTGACACTGGGTCCGGTGACGAACGGGAGCTGTCTCTGTGTCAGTATCTGAACCGCACCGATGTCGTTGGCTTCCACCATAAAGCGGCCGTTTTCACACAGTCGTCTGAGTGTCTTCAGCTCCGATTCAGCCTCGAGCAGGGCAAGGGTCGAGAGTACGATCTCCTTATCGGTCTTGTCGCTCAATTCGGTTGCGATATCGAGCCAGTCCCCGCTGCGAAGGCTGCGTCTCTTGGAACAAACCGTTTCACCGAGATAGATGATATCCACCGGCATTTCCGCCGCCTGGGCATAAAAATCGAACAACTCATCCCGGGACCAATAGAAGAGCACCGGGCCGAGCGAGAGTTTTGTTGAACCGGTCATATCTATTGCCATGGACGGTAGTAGGGGCCCAGGGTGGTGCCGGCGCCTTCGGAAACTTGGTCGAGGGTGGCGTTCCAGGTCTGTTTTGCAAGGAAATTGTCGGGGTCGCGTCGGCAGCTATCAATGGCCTCACGCCAAACCTTGGTCACCTGTCCGACATAGGCCGGGGTACGCTGCCTGCCTTCGATCTTGATCGCCTTGATGCCGGCCCGGAGGAGATCGGGAAGCAGGGTCAGGGTATTCAGGGAGGTGGGTTCTTCAATCGCGTAGAAGGTGTTTTTTCCCACTGCGAAACGTCCCTTGCAGATCGTCGGGTAGCCGGCCTGCTCACCCTTGCCGTAGCGGTCTGTCAACATCCCCCCGAGACGGGACTCCAGCCCCTCCGTCGTCTCCCGGTATTCAACGAACTGCGCCGGGGAGCAGGCGCCGTGGGTGTTCGGCGATTCGCCGGTGACGTAGGAGGAGAGGATGCAGCGTCCCTCGACCATCACGCACAGGCTGCCGAAGCCGAAGATCTCGATTTCCACGGGCGTGTGCTCGACCACCTGTTGAACCTGACCGAGGGACAACACGCGTGGCAGCACCGCTCGTTTGATGCCGAAAGACTGATGGTAAAACGCCAACGCCTCGTGGTTGGTGCCGGATGCCTGGACGGACAGGTGCAGCTTGAGGTCCGGCCAGCGATGACAGGCATAGTCGAGAACGCCGATGTCGGCGCAAATCAGGGCGTCCACTGAGAGTGAGGCCGCGATATCCACGGCTTGGCGCCAACGTTCCCAGCCATCCGGTCGTGGAAAGGTATTGATGGCCATGAAGACTCGCACGCCCCGTGCTTTTGCATAGGCGATCCCCTCCGCGGCGCGCTTCTCGTTGAAGTTGAGACCGGGAAAGTGGCGCGCATTGGTGTCGTTGCGCAGACCGAAATAGACCGCATCCGCGCCGTTATCCACCGCGGCCTTGAGTGAGGGCAGATTACCTGCCGGACAGACCAGTTCCATAGCGTATGCTCATCAGCTAGTGTACCTCGTCATAGATACTGTAACATTCAGCGTGCCAGGAAGGGGTTAGCCCTGCCCATTACCCATAAGTCTGAAATATGGGAACAGACATGACATAACCTGTTGTTTTCGTTAGGTTCATATTTTTGT
>JAHXHR010000093.1 GCA_025656505.1 Candidatus Thiodiazotropha sp. (ex Epidulcina cf. delphinae)
CGGTTGAAGCAATGGGAGCCCGGTGAGTCGAGAGGTTCACGCCGGGTTCTGCGAGCAGCTGAGGGGGCAGTTCCCTCGGCTGACTCACCCCGCCCGGTAGTATGGGACTTCAATAACCAATGAGAGAGGGGGTTATCCCCAAGTCCACAGGTCAAATCAGAAACAGCTACCCACGAATTTCCCTGAAGAGCCAAAATTTTGAATGCTCAACGGCTTGGGCTCGGCTCAGTGGCGCGAAAATTAATTTACGTTATCCTATCTTGTCACTGACGCCTCTCAGAAAGCCTTTCCAGCATCCGTTCCATGCGCGCCAGCCTCTGTTCCATTTCGGCGGTGCGGGTGTCGATACGATGCACCTCGCCGGCTTCTCCCTCTCCGCTGTCCCGGGAAAATTGCTCATGCTCGCGTTGCAGGGTCTCCAATACGATGCCGATCATCATGTTGAGAAATACAAAGGCGACGATGAAGATGAACGTCAAGTAGTAGGACCAGCTAAGCGGGTGGACGGTCATGGTTTCATACATGACATCGGTCCAGTCTTCGAAGGTGGCGATGCGGAACAGGGTCAGCATGGCGATGGTGATATTGCCCCACAGTTCCCGGTTTATCTCAGAGAAGAACATGCTGCCTATGGCGGCGTAAATATAGAAGATGATGAACATCAGCAGGGAGACATAACCCATCCGTGGAATGGCGGTGACGAAGGCATTCATCAATACACGCAATTCGGGAATGATGGAGATCAGCCGCAATACCCGGAAGATCCGCAACAGGCGTCCCAGCAGGGCCGCTTCACTGTCGTCCACGGGGATCAGGCTGGCGGTGACGATGAGGAAATCGAAAATATTCCAGCCTTTGCTGAAGAACCGCTTCAGGTTCTGTTCGGCAATCATGCGGATGATGATTTCAGCAAGGAAAAAGAGGGTGATCCCTACATCCAGGATGCGTAGAGCCTGTACGGCTGATTGCGGGATCGGGTAGGTCTTGGCGCCGATCATGAGCGCCGAAATCACGATCACCAGAATCACGAAGGTTTCAAAATACTTGTTTTCTCGAAGCTGGATGAATCGGGTTTGCAGTTGGGCGGCTTTCGGGGTCATGATTCGATTGAGTCGTGAGTGTCCATTATGAAAAAGCGTGCATTATATAGCCGATGTGGAACGTATCCGTATGTTATCCGCCCCAAGTCTTGAAGCGCTTTTTGCAGTAAGCCAGCAGTTCGGCATAGTTACGGAAATAGAACTCGAACCCATCCTCGGCGGGGGCGTCGAATTCACACCATTCATCATCGTAGTCGCGGCAGATCTGCGGCCGCTGATCGTAGATGCCGCAGCCACCACCGGGGAGTAGGTGCTCGCAACCGCCGGCGATCAACAGGAACCAGCCATCCTCGTCTTTGTAGATCTCGACGCCTGCATGGGAGACCTGCCAGAGCAGGTGTTCGAAGTCTGCCTTGGAGCGGGGGGCAGCGCCGATCGATTCGGTGGTGTAGGTGCAGCACTTGGAGTTGCTGCATTGCCTGCACTTGTCGTCCGCCATGCTTACTCGGTGCTGGTCTGCGGTGGTTTGGGGCCATGATGACGGCGGCGGCGTTGGGGCTTGTCTTCGCCCTTTGGTTTATGCCCCTTGTGATGATGTCCCTTGCCATGCCCCTTGTGTCCATCCTTGCCGCGGTGGGGCTGGCGGGAGCCTTTTTCCGGGTAGATGCGGCTTCCGGGGTCGACCTCCGCCAATAGATCAGCGGCTACTGTCTGCGCGGCAATCGGGTGGCCCACAAAGGTCTCGATATCGGGCAGTGAGAAGGCAAAAGTCTCGCAGGCGAAGCTGATGGCTTCTCCGCTGGCGCCGGCGCGGGCGGTGCGGCCGATGCGGTGGACATAGTCCTCCGCATCTTCAGGCAGGTCGAAGTTGATGACATGGGTGACATCGGGGATATGCAGGCCGCGGGCCGCTACGTCGGTGGCGACCAGTACAGGCAGCTCGCCGTTCTGGAAGCCTTTCAACAGGCTGAGGCGCTTTTTCTGCGGCACGTCGCCGGAGAGCACGGCGGTGTCGATGCCGTTTCCCTGCAGAAACCCCCAGACCCTGTCGGCGACACGTTTGGTGTTGACGAAGACGATGGTTCGGGCGCTCTCGAAACCCTGCAGCAGGCCGATCAGCAGCGGGATCTTTTCCTCGTTGGCGGTCATGTAGCAGGTCTCGGTAACCTTTTCCGCAGTGACCCGTTCCGGTTCCACCTCGATGCTCTGTGGATTATTCATATGCTCGTAGGCAAGCTCCTTCACCCGGTAAGAGAGGGTGGCGGAGAAGAGCATGCCGAGACGCTTCTCCGGCGGCGGGCAGCGCCGCAGCATGTAGCGGATGTCTTTAATGAAGCCGAGGTCGAACATGCGATCGGCCTCGTCCAGTACGATGACCTGGATCTCCCGCAGGTCATAGATGTGCTGTTTGTGATAGTCGATCAGCCGGCCCGGCGTGCCGATAAGGATATCGACGCCCTCTTCAAGCTGCTTGCGTTGTTGGTCGTATCCGGTCCCGCCGAACACCGCTGCGGTGGTGAAATCGGTGTGTCGGGTCAGGGCCTGGGCGTCATTGTAGATCTGCACGGCCAGTTCCCGGGTGGGCGCTACGATCAGGGCGCGGGGCTGATTGGGTCTACGCTTCTCGCTGGCCGGATGATGCATCAGATAGTGAAGCACGGCGATCAGAAAGGCTGCGGTCTTGCCGGTGCCGGTCTGGGCCTGCCCCGCCAGGTCCTTGCCGGCAAGGGCTATCGGCAGGGTCTCCGCCTGGATGGGCGTGCAGTATTCGAAGCCGGCCTCCTCAATGCCCGACAGCAACTGCTCGGGTAGGTCGAAGTCGGCAAAACGGATGTCAGTCAGGTGTTTATTACTCATGGGGCGGAAGGATACAGTATATTATTGTGGACTACGATGTTCCCCTGGTCGAGTGGGTAGAAAAACGAAAAGTACAACCCACTCGATTTGGAGAAGAGCCTAAAAAAATAAACGTCACCGGTCTGCACATTCCCGTACAATTCTTTTTATGAACATCTATCTGATTTCAGTGGGAAAGCGGATGCCTGGCTGGGTGGTCGAGGGTTATCTGGAGTATGCACGGCGAATGCCGGCTGAGTGCGCCCTGCGCCTGATCGAGATAGGTCCCGGTTTTCGAGGCAGGAAGGCGGATATTTCACGCACCTTGCGTGACGAGGGTGAACGGATGAGCAAGGCCGTCCCCAAGGGCTGCCGGATCCTGGCCCTGGAGGTGAACGGGTCCGCCTGGAGTACTGAGCAGCTTTCCTGCAAACTCGAGACCTGGATGGGAGACGGCAGGGATATGGCCCTGCTGGTGGGAGGGCCGGAGGGATTGGCCCCCGGCTGTCTACAACAGGCGGAGGGGCGTTGGTCCCTCTCTCCGCTGACTCTGCCGCATCCCCTGGCGAGAGTGGTTGTGGCGGAGCAGCTCTATCGCGCTTGGAGCCTGTTGCGTAACCATCCGTACCATCGGGCGGGATATTCGTGACACGGAATCCTTTAATCTACCTTGCCTCCCGCTCGCCTCGCAGGAGGGAGTTGCTGAGGCAGATCGGCGTCAGCCACTCGCCGGCCGATATCGAGGTGGATGAGTGCGTTCATCCGGCCGAATCACCCGAGGCGTATGTGCTGCGTCTGGCGATAGAGAAGGTCCGGGCAGGTCTTCTTCTGACAAATGAGATGGAAAGATTGCCGGTATTGGCGGCGGATACCACGGTCGTTATCGGCGGGGAGATACTCGGTAAGCCCAGGGACCGGGAACAGGGACTATCGATGCTGAGGCGGTTGTCGGGCCATACCCACGAGGTCTATACCGCAGTTGCGCTGGGTTCGCGGAGAATCGAGACCCGACTCAGTCTCAGTCGCGTTACCTTCCGGCCGATGAGCGGGACTGAGATCGAGGCCTACTGGGAGTCCGGCGAACCGGCCGACAAGGCCGGAGGCTATGCGATACAGGGGCTTGGCGCCCAATTCGTCAAGGAGTTGCAAGGCAGCTATTCGGGGGTGATGGGACTGCCTTTGTTCGAGACTGCGGAATTACTTCGCGGGGAAGGCATCGAACTGATGAACCCGGAAAGAGCGGTTGGCCGATAATCCGCAGTGGTTATTAACTTGGCCAACGCTCCTTTTCTGCCGATGATAATGAGAAATTGAACACAATCGTTGTATGAGTGAAGAAATTTTAATCAATGTAACTCCCCCCGAGACTCGTGTGGCGGTGATCGAAAACGGCGCGGTGCAGGAGATCATCATCGAACGCTCCGGCAAACGCGGGCTGGTGGGGAATATCTATAAGGGTAAGGTGTGCCGTGTATTGCCCGGTATGCAGGCGGCGTTTGTGGATATCGGTCTTGAACGGGCAGCCTTTCTGCATGTTTCGGATATCAGCGGAACGACGAATAAACCGGAGACGGACAACATCTACGAGCTGTTGCGCGAGGGCGAGCATGTCATCGTGCAGGTACTGAAAGACCCGATCGGTGCAAAAGGCGCCAGATTGACCACCAATATCTCCATTCCCTCGCGGTATCTGGTGTTCATGCCCTCATTGGGGAATATGGGCGTCTCCCAGCGAATCGAGGCCGAGGACGAGCGCCAGCGATTGCGCGAACTGCTGAACCAAGTCGTTGAAACGGGGGGGGGGTCGGGAGGCTACATCGCCCGAACGGCGGCCGAGGGGGTGGAAGAGGCCTCTTTGAAGGCGGACATGCGTTTTCTGGCGCGCCTCTGGGCCTCGGTTCAGGAGCGCAGCAAGCTGGCGAAGGAGATCGAGTTGATCCACGAAGATCTGTCGCTGCCGTTGCGTTCGCTGCGGGATCTGGTCGGTCTCGATGTGGAGAGGGTGCGCATCGATTCCAATGAGTCTCATCAAAAGGCCATCACTTTTGCCCAGAAGTTCATTCCAGACATCAAGCACTGCATCGAGTACTACCCCGGTGAGCGGCCGCTGTTCGACCTGTACGGTGTCGAGGATGAGATCCAAAAGGCTTTGGAGCGCAAGGTGCAGCTCAAATCGGGCGGACATCTGGTGATCGACCAGACCGAGGCGATGACCACTATCGATGTCAATACGGGGGCCTTTGTCGGCCATCGGAATTTAGAGGAGACCATTTTCAAGACCAACCTGGAGGCGGCCCAGGCGATCTGTCGGCAGTTGCGGCTGCGTAACCTTGGCGGCATCATCATTATCGATTTTATCGATATGCTCGATTCGGAGCATCGGCGCCAGGTATTGCGCGCGCTGGAAAAGTGTCTGGCCCATGACCATGCCAGGACGCATATCACGGAAGTCTCTTCTCTGGGTCTGGTGGAGATGACCCGCAAGCGGATTCGGGAATCCCTTGAGCAGGTTCTGTGCGAACCCTGCCTCTGTTGCAGCGGCCGGGGCACCATCAAGACTGCTGAGACCACCTGTTACGAGATCTTCCGGGAGATCCTGCGGGAATCCCGGCAGTTCGATGTGGAGTCCCTGCTGGTGTTGGCGTCTCAAGAGGTGATAGACAGGCTGCTGGACGAGGAGTCGATCCATCTGGCGGAACTGGAGCAGTTTATCGGTCATCCCATCAAACTGCAGGCGGAACTGCTCTATGGTCAGGAGCACTACGACGTGGTGTTGGTCTGATTCTCCCGGTAAGCTTCATCGCGCCATGTTGAACGCCGCCAAGTACCTGCATGCCAAGTTCTGGCAAGCCCTAGCCTGGTTGGTGATCCTGTTGGCGGTGTTGATCACCGGGTTGAGGATATCACTTCCCGGTATCGACCTTGAACCCTACCAAAGGGAGATTGAACGGGTAGCCGAACGTACTGCGGGCATGCCGTTGAGCATCGGCGCCATGCAGGCCCATCTGAGGGGGGGGCGTCTTGCGCTGAGATTTACCGGTGTCAGTGTGCTTGACGAACAAAGCGCTGAGCCGTTGCTCTATGCCCCCGAGGTATTTGTCGACATCCAATTGTTGAAAAGCCTGTTCTCCGGTCAATTGCAATTGGGAAGCGCCAGGGTGATCGGCACCAAGCTCCAGTTGCAGCGGTTGCCGGACGGCACCGTCGCCCTGCAAGGACTCGGTGACGTGAGTGATGACAACCCGGGAGCGGTTGCCGCCGTTTTATTGGGGCAGAATCATCTGCGACTGTTCGATACCGAGATCCATCTCGAGAGCGCTATACCCGGCCGTCTTCCTCTCAGGCTCTCCGGGGTTACCGTCGATCTGCTCAATGACGGCTTGCGTCATCAGCTTGCTGTGACCAGTCGCGTCGGACGGGAAGCCCGGGAAAAGGTTCATTTGATCGCCGACCTGCGACAGCCCGACGAGGATTCGTTGGCCATGAGCGGCCGGTTCTATCTCAAGTGCCGCGACCTGATGTTGGGTGGACGCCTGTCTGAATGGTTGCCGCCGGGCTATCGGGTCGATGGGGGCGGCATAAGGGCTGAAGTCTGGGGTGAGCTGCAGCAGGGGGCGATAGGTCGCTTGAGCGGGGCCGGCGAATTGAGCGATCTGCGCATCACCGGACCCGCGCAGGCGGAGCCCTTTGAACTGCGCCGTCTCTCCGGGAAACTCGACTGGCGCCATCAGGATGGCGGCTGGTTGCTCGATCTGGATCATCTCGAAGTAAGTCGTGAGAGCGATATCTGGCCGTCAGGAAGACTCGGACTTGAATGGCGGAGGGGGAGCGCTGATGAGCGATTTTTTCATGTTGAAGCGGACTATCTGTCCCTGAAAGGGGTGAGCGGCTTTCTCTCTATCCTGGAGTTGCCCAATCCCGATTTGCATAACGCGCTTGCCGGGCTCTCTCCCGAAGGGCGTCTCACCGATCTGGATTTCACTTTTCGCCAAGCGGAAGAGGCGGTGATCGAATGGCGGCTCCAGGGAGAAGTCGACGACTATTCCAACCGGCCCTGGGAGAACGTGCCGGGTCTGAACGGACTGAGGCTGGCCTTCGACGGCGGCCAGTCAGGGGGCTGGTTGAAGATCGACAGCAGCAATCTATTGATTGATTTCCCACAGATGTTCCGGCAACCCCTGCAAGCGAGTCGGGCAATGGGAAATTTTGAATGGGGTTTCGACATCGAATCCGGTCTGCATTTGCAAAGCGATCGCCTGCGGATGAGTAATCGGGATGTGCAGACCCTCTCCCGTATCGATCTGCAGATACCGATTTCGGGCAAGGATCTGTTTGTCGATATCCAATCCGATTTCTGGGATGCGGACGGTTCACGCAAGAGTGAATACCTGCCGGTGGGGGTGATGCCTGAAGCGCTTGTCGATTGGCTCGATAAATCCGTGGTGAGCGGCCATGTGAAGTCGGGCAGTTTTTTGCTCTACGGTCCGGTCAGCGAGTTCCCCTTCCGTGAACATCAGGGGCGCTTCGAAGTCTGGTTCGGGGTCGAGGATCTGCTGCTCGATTATATGCCGCAATGGCCTCGCTTGTCAGACGGTGTGGCAGAGGTTCATTTCATCAATAACGGCCTGCAGGTCAAACTGCAGGATGGCCTGCTGCTTGATAGTCGATTGCAGGATGTTGCGATAAAAATCGAACAATTGAAAGATGCTTCGCCGGTCGAAATCCGCGGCCTGGCCAGGGGGCCGTTCAAGGATCTGTCGGCGATCCTGGGGGATACGCCGTTGCGCGGCGATTTCCAGCCCTTCGTCGAGGCCGTGGAGGTGGATGGTCAGATCCGAACCCGGATCGATATGTCGATCCCTCTGAGCAGTCAGGACCGTTTTCGAATCGATGGCGCCATCGAATTTGACCAAGCCTCCCTGTATATCAAGCCGGCCGATTTGAAGGTGGACCGGCTTACGGGCAAGCTTCGATTCAATCAGTCAGCGGTGGAGGCAAACGGCCTCAAAGCCAGAGTGCTGGATGATGACGTCAGTTTCGATGTTATTCCCCGTCTTCACCAAGATGCTCGCTGGACGCGCATTTCCACCCGCATGCCCCTCAATCTTGAACGTTTGCAGCGACAGTTCCCCGATTGGCGATTAGAGCATTTCGAAGGTGTCGGCGAGGCCGATATAAAGATCACGGTCTCACATCAACCAAGCCAGGTGCCGGTCAGGTTGAACCTGATATCCGATCTGCAAGGTGTGTCGGTCAATCTTCCCGCCCCCCTGGGCAAGCTGGCGGAGGAGAGGCGCAAGCTGGATTTGGGAGCCGATTTTCGTGGTGACCGGACCACTGAACTGCGGGCGCGATACGGCGAACAGACGCATGCCCTGTTTCGTCTTTATGATGAGCGCGAAAAGCCGTGGATCGCTGCCATCGCCTTTGCCGGTGAGCCGCTCTCCCTGGATGGCATAGAGGGTGTTCATATGAGCGGCCATCTGGCGGCGCTTAACGCGGATACCTGGATAGCCTGGCTCGGACGCCAGGCAACCTCGGAAGGAGGGGCGCCGCCGGAAATCGAGATGGATTTGCGAGTCGACCAACTCACTGCCCTTGGCACCACCTGTCCCGATACCCATTTCACGTATAAGAATTACGCCGACGGTTATCGGGTCAATCTCACCTCCGAGACGGTCCAGGGGATGATGCAGGTGCCCGGTGATTTACGCCAAAGGCCGATACTCGGCCGCTTCGACTATATCAAGCTCAATCTTGAGGAACTGGCCGGGGCAATCACCGGTTCGGACTTCAAGGATCGAAAAACGGCTCAAGTCGATCCCAGGGTCGTACCTGCGCTCAATCTCACGGTTGATAAGCTTTACATCAATGACAATCCCATGGGTAAAGGCAACATCACCTGGAGCAAGGAGCCGGACGGCATCACCGTCAACAGCCTGAACCTGGTGGGCGATTCACTGGATCTGTCCGGTCAGGGATATTGGCGTTTAACCCCAAGAGGACACAGTACTTCGTTGAATTTACGCATGCATACCGACAGTCTGGGTGATCTGCAACAGGACCTGGGTCTTACCAGCGGGATCGAAAAGGCCCCCACCGATGTCAAGGCTGAACTCTACTGGCCCACCTCACCGCTGGAAATGGGGGCTGAAAAGCTCTATGGCAGTATCTGGCTGAAGGTGGGCAAGGGGCAGGTGAACAATGTCGATCCGGGCGTGGGCCGACTGATCGGTTTATTCAGTTTGAACGCCCTGGGCAAGCGATTGGCGCTGGACTTTTCCGACCTGTTTTCCAAAGGGTTGGCGTTCGACAGCATCGAAGGCAACTTCACCCTGAATGACGGTGACGCCTATACCACGGACCTGCTCATGCAGAGTTCGGCGGCGACGATCGATGTGCGTGGACGAACCGGGCTCAGCAGCCGTAGTTACGACCAGCAGGTTGTGGTCACTCCCAACGTAAGCGCCACCCTGCCCCTGTTCGGGGCATTGGCCGTCAGCCCCACGGTCGGGGTGGCGCTGGCGGTGACGCAACAGTTGTTCGGCAAGCACTTCGATCGTATCGCCATGCGCAACTATGCGGTGACCGGCAGTTGGGATGATCCGCAGTTCAGTCAAATCGTACAGCCGGGAGAGGAGACCGGGGACGATACCCATATGCCGGAGATGCCTGGAGATATGAGTGACCGGGAATAGCGTTCGCTCAGTGCGGAGGAGAGATACTCCTTGAACCTATACAGGGTCAATCGCATCAACTTGAAGGCGTATGGACGGTAAGCGATGAGCCAGAGTCGGGAAACCAGATTACAATGATAAACGAATGGCTGGAGAAGTCATGAATCATTCACTCCCCGTTGCAGGAATAGATGTATCGTCTAAAAGCCTTGATGGGGTTGTACGTAAAAATGGAAAAAGTTACAAAGCCAAGGCAAAAAACCAACTGCATGCACTGAAGACATCCACACAAACACCCATATTTATCATTCAGGATGCCATCAACTCGATTACTCAACTTGAGGCCCGGATCGAAGGTCTTAAAACGATAGCCATTGAGTTAATCAATGCCGATGAAGAGAGTAAGCACACGATGAGTTTATTGATCTCGATCAAAGGTGTTGCAGAGACAACCGCCATCCAGCTCATTGGTGAGTTATTGGTCTTACCTCCCGATATAACGGCCAAACAATGGGTCGCCTACGCGGGGCTTGATCCACGCATATTTCATTCGGGAACCAGCGTAAACAAAAAGCCACGATTGAGTAAAGCAGGCAATCAATACCTACGCATGGCACGATACATGCCGGCCCTCAAAGCCTCTTATCGAGATACACATATCAGGGCATATTATCAGCACTTAATCACCGATAACGGCCTGAAAAAATTACAGGCAATCTGCGCCGTCATGCGTAAGCTATTGCATGCCATTCACGGCATGCTTAGATCAAACAAGCCATTTGATGGAGTTCGTTTCTATGTTATTCCTGTCGCGGATACTGAGCACTGAAAGATCAGTCATTAGGCTCTAAAATGACTTGCATTGGAACAACGTATCTACGAAGCTCGTAGAATAGGGGAACAGGACGAACGCCGAAACTTGAGATTTAAATTGACGGCCCTACCGGCTGGCGGCATCGAGGTTCATGATGCTATGCTCACGGTCGGCCCATATTTCTCCGACCTTGTTACGAGGTATAACCGGAACGATTCGCAGATGAGTGGTAAAAAAAATAAAATCGCAGCTATTCAGATGGCATCCAGTCCCAATGTCAGCGCCAACCTCCTGGAAGCGGAGCGATTGATCGGCGAGGCATCCGAGTCCGGTGCGGGATTAGTGGTATTGCCGGAGAATTTCGCCTTCAAAGGCGAGCACGACAGGGATATGCTGACCCTCTGTGAGGATGATAAGGACGGTCCCTTGCAAGGCTTTCTCAGCCAGATGGCGATACGCTATGACGTGTGGGTGGTCGGCGGCACCATTCCCATGCGCGCCGACCAGGGAAGCAAGGTGCGCGCCTCCTGCCTGATCATGGACAATAGCGGCAGGCAGGTGGCCCGTTACGACAAGATTCACCTGTTCGATGTCCATCTGGTGGAGACGGACGAACACTATGTCGAGTCCGGCACCATTGAGCCGGGGGATAAGCTGGTTGTGTTGGACACCCCGTTCGGACGGCTCGGGGTGGCGGTTTGCTATGATCTACGCTTTCCGGAGCTGTTTCGCAAACTGCTCGATGAGGGGGCGGAGATCTTCGTCGTGCCCTCGTCTTTTACCGCCATGACCGGCAAGGCCCATTGGGAGACGCTGGTGCGCGCCAGGGCGATCGAGAATCTCGCTTTCGTTGTCGCGCCCGCCCAAGGTGGTTACCATATCAGTGGCCGCGAGACCCATGGCCACAGCATGATTGTCGATCCTTGGGGAACTGTACTCTCCCAGGTGCCCAGAGGCACCGGATTCGTCTGTGTGAAGCTCGACCGGGAGTATCAGCAAACCATACGCCGCACCTTTCCGACCATTGCCCACCAGCGATTGTAAAGGCCTCGTTACCATCACTATCCACCACTAGCCATTCAGCCCCTTCGGCTGGGAAAACCATGTCTGATCTGATTCAAATAGCACAAGAGACAATCTTAACCCCGGTGGGGCTGGCCGAGCAGGATCTCGACCGTATGCTCGGCGAGTTGACCGGTAACGGCATCGATGCCGCCGACCTCTATTTCCAGTCCAGCCGGTTGGAGTCCTGGGTTCTGGAGGACGGCATCATCAAGGAGGGGGCGCACAATATCGAACAAGGCGCCGGTATTCGCGTGATCAGCGGCGAGAAGACGGGGTTTGCCTACTCCGATGAATTGCAACTGCCCACCCTGCAGGAGGCGGCGCGGGCGGCCCGCGCCATCACCCGCAGTGGCGCCGATCAGTCGGTGCGCATTGCCGGCATGCCGATGCCCCGCCAACTCTACGCCCCGATCAATCCCCTGCCCAGCCTGAGCGAGACCGAGAAGATCGAGCTGCTGCGGCAGGTCGATAGCGAAGCCCGGCAACAGGACCCGCGGGTGAAACAGGTCATCGTCAGCCTGGTAGGGGCCTATGATGTGGTGCTGGTGGCCGCCATCGACGGCACCCTCAGCGCCGATGTGCGGCCGTTGATTCGCCTCAATGTGCATGTCATTGTAGAGCAGGGATCGCGCCGCGAGCAGGGGAGCAGCGGCGGCGGTGCGCGGGAGAGTTTCGACTATTTTCTGGATCAAGCGCGCGCCTTGGGCTATGCCCGCGAAGCGGTGAGACAGGCATTGGTGAATCTGGACGCCGTGGATGCCCCGGCCGGTGCGATGCCGGTGGTGCTCGGTCCGGGTTGGCCCGGTGTGCTGCTGCATGAGGCGGTCGGGCATGGTTTGGAAGGGGACTTCAATCGCAAGGGCACCTCGGCCTTCAGCGGGCGGATCGGCGAGCAGGTGGCCGCCGGTTGCTGCACGGTTGTGGATGACGGCACCCTGCCCGGACGTCGCGGTTCGCTGAATGTGGACGACGAAGGGACACCGAGCCGGAACACGGTGCTGATCGAAAACGGTATCCTCAAGGGCTATATGCAGGACAAGCACAATGCCCGCTTGATGAAGACAGTATCCACTGGTAACGGCCGGCGCGAGTCTTATGCGCACCTGCCGATGCCGCGCATGACCAACACCTATATGTTGCCCGGCGAATACAAACCGGAAGAGATCATCGCCTCGGTGGAGAGGGGGCTCTATGCGGTCAATTTCGGCGGTGGCCAGGTAGATATCACCTCCGGCCGGTTCGTCTTCTCCGCCAGCGAGGCCTATTTGATCGAGAACGGTAAGATAACCCGGCCGGTGAAAGGGGCCACCCTGATCGGTAACGGCCCCGAGGCCATGACCAGGGTGAGTATGGTTGGCGATGATCTGAAGCTGGATGCCGGGGTCGGCGTTTGCGGCAAGGAGGGACAAAGCGTGCCGGTGGGCGTCGGGCAGCCAACCCTGAAGGTGGATGAATTGACCGTCGGGGGTACTGAACAGTGATCGATATGGCGCAGCGTAAAGCCGAGCTTCAACAGCGGGTCGAGGATCTGCTGGGGGAGGCCAAGCGTCAGGGAGCGAGCGCGGCGGAAGCGGGAGTGAGCAGCGATGCGGGCCTCTCGTTGACGGTGCGCCTGGGCGAAACCGAGACCATTGAACACACTCGGGACAACGGCTTGGGGGTCACTGTCTATTTCGGTCGGCGCAAGGGCGCCGCCAGCACATCGGACCTCAGTCCGCAGGCGCTAAAGGAGACGGTGGCGGCGGCCTGCAACTTCGCCCGTTACACCTCGGAAGACCCCTGTGCCGGCTTGGCGGATGCCGGTTTGATGGCCACCGATCTGCCCGATCTCGCGCTCTACCACCCCTGGAAGCAGAGCGTTGAACAGGGCATCGAACGGGCTATCCGTTGTGAGACCGCGGCCCGTGAATTGGATACTCGCATCGTCAATTCCGAAGGCGCCACCCTCAACTCCCATGACGGTTTGCAGGTCTACGGCAACACCCATGGTTTTATCGGCGGTTATCCCTCATCCCGCCACAGCCTCAGTTGCGCCGTGGTGGGTAAGCAGGATGAGAACATGCAGCGTGATTATTGGTATACCCTGTCACGTCAGGGCGACCGGTTGCAATCCCCGGAGCAGGTTGGGATGACCGCCGCACAGAGGACCCTCTCGCGCCTCGGCGCTCGACAAGTCGCAACCCAACAGGCGCCGGTGCTGTTTCAAGCGGATGTGGCCGTCGGTCTGCTACGCAGTTTCGTCGGCGCGATTCGGGGTTCTACCCTTTATCGCAAGGCCAGTTTTCTCCTCGATCACCTGGGTAGACAGATCTTCCCGGCATTCATCGAGATCCATGAGGAGCCACGGTTACCCGTCGGGTTGGCCAGCGCCGCCTACGACAACGAGGGTGTGGCCACTGCTCGCAGGGACTTCATCCGCGATGGCGTGTTGGAGAGTTATGTGCTCGACAGCTACGCCGCGCGCAAGCTCGGCATGGAGACCACCGGAAATGCGGGCGGGGTGCGCAATCTCCGCATCAACAGCGGCGAACTGGACAGGGAAGGGCTACTGAGAAAGATGGACCGCGGTCTGTTGGTCACTGAGTTGATGGGACAGGGCGTCAATATGGTTACCGGTGATTACTCCCGCGGCGTCGCCGGCTTCTGGGTGGAAGGCGGGGTGATTCAATATCCTGTCGAGGAGATCACCATTGCCGGTAATCTGCGTGACATGTTCATGGGGCTGCAGGAAGTGGGTACGGATGTGGAGACTCGGAGCAGCGTTCAAAGCGGCTCCTGGCTGATCGATAGGATGATGATTGCCGGCGGGTGATGGGGCGTCACGTAGGGTGCGGCAGGGCCGCACCCTTGTATGATTTACCTTCAGTAGCAAACAAGCTACGAGACAGAGAAAGACCTGTCAGAGCGAGCACCATGAAGTGGCAATCCGGGAAGACCGTCGCACCCTTAAGCCTTGAGCCTGCATACGTAAGGACGGTAAGCGATGAGCCAGGGTCGGGAAACCAGATTGCAATGATAAACGAATGGCTGGAGAAGTCATGAATCATTCACTCCTTTCGCGGTGCGTTTAATGACCTGTTCGCCGGCGTTTTTCATCGCTTCCGTGACCAGGCGGCTTTTGATCGCCTTGCAAGGTACGGCTTTACGGCCGGCGCACTTTAGGGTGTTGGGTCGCCGCTGAATGTAACCGTGCGCCGCTTGCCGTCCGGTAAAAATTGATCCACCTTGTTCGGAAAGGTCCGGCAATAGTCCGCCATGAACCGCACCACACGTTCGCGCAACGCGGTGCGGTCGATATCCGGCAGATAGCGTTCCGCCCCTAAGCCGAATTTAACCGCAGGCCAAGTGTCGTTGTAGGGATCGGGCAGATAGATTTTGTCGAGGACGCATAGGCCGCCGTCGGCTTGCACCAGCTCAGCGATCACTTGTTTCTGGTCCATGGGGGCATCTCCAGTCGATGGGTTAAGCGCCGTTTACGGTATAGGCACGGCATTGCGCATGGGAATTAACCGCGACAGCTCGGAAACGATCAATATAGCAACCAGCGCCCCACCACCGGCCTTCAGCCCTGTGGCGGACTCTAAAGCCTCGCCGTATTGGTCGAGGAAGCCTTTTTCCTGTTCGGGGGAAGCGACCGGAACGGGATGTTGCGGCGGTTCGCCGTCGTCGCAATCGCAGCGATCATCGTCAGTCCGTCTCTATCGCGAGCGGCTCTTTGGGAGTGGTGGACCCCATTAGTCGGACATCATAGCTGAAATTATAAGTGTCTTCTGCGATTATTCTAACTGAAGAGGAGTAAGCAGAAGATGAG
>JAHXHR010000094.1:0-11146 GCA_025656505.1 Candidatus Thiodiazotropha sp. (ex Epidulcina cf. delphinae)
CTAGTGATATTGTCGAGTTCAATCGTAGGTCAGGTTGACGCGGAGCGGCTACCTGACTCAAGGGGGGGTGTCACGTAGCTGCGCAACGTGACCTACGGGTTTTTAAACATTTAAACCATTAAACAGACATCCGCTCAAAATTACCTGCGATTTGAATGGGTGATGAGATCGACGCTGACAGCTCGCTGAGGTCATACGAGGAAAGGAAATTCTCGCCAAGATCGCAAAGCCCGCAAAGGAACCTCTGGCAATGTCTTCCTGGCGTACTTTGCGATCTTGGCGAGAGAAATTTTGCATGCCTAGCCAGTTGTGAAAAACCAGGCCGGCAGAGTGCAAGGTAACCCTGACATACCCCCCTTTGGAGGCTTTCATCATACTACCCGCTCCGCGGGTAGTAGATGGTTCATGCTTGATGAATACCCACTCGAATAGGGAAAAGCCATAAAAAAGGCCACCCCAACGGGGCGGCCTTCTAACACACAGCGCTTTTAACCCGGACCGGTCGGCTTCAGGGTTTTTGGCGCCGTATCCGAGCAGCACTCAAACCGATCAGACCTAACCCCATCAGCACCAGGACACTGGGTTCCGGGACGGTTTCGAAGCGCTGGACGATGCGACCGTCAGAACGCTGCTGAACCTGCACCAGGGGTTGGTTATACTCCTGCCCGATAAAGATACCCATGCCTTCCTGTCCCTGGGAGCTAGGAATCATGCCGCTGAACAAGGTACTGCCCAACTCAAAGTCCAAAACGGCGTAGATGGATGTATCAATACTAAAATCAAAGCCGTCATATCCGGAACCCGCATGGCCGTTAAAAGCGATGAAGTCCTGGTCGCTCCCAAGGAAATCCGTCACGTAAGAAACGCTGTCGGTCCCTTCGAACTGAATGACATCGACACTACCATTGACCAGATTCGTCAGCTCTACGGTTCCGAACCAGTCGTACCCTTCAGAGGCGCCGAAATCGTTGCCTGTCCAGCGCAGAGACCAATTTTCATGAGTGGCGTCACTCCATAGGTAGTAGCCTGCTGCATTCAATGAGGCGTTTTGCGGATTGGTGCCGAAAGCCGCAGCGGTATTTCCCGTATACATTGGCGTGGCTACTGAAAGCGTCGAAAAACTTAGTGCGGCCAGTCCAATAGCAGTCAAAATAATTTTATTCATTGATATATCCCATTGCTAAATCAACACAATCACTCAGGTGCCTAGTGGAAAGCATCTTTCATGCCAATTTCTTATCTCATTGATATTTAAGGTATTCTACATTCCCTCCTGGCCGTCTCTATGGCGACTGTAAATACAACCGACAGATTCAGCTTTTTTCCGGGAAACAGGAATTAACCTCCTAGTCAGATCAGAAAATAATGACTAAAAAAGTAGTGTTTTTTGTTATCTTATTGTTTTATAAATATAAAATTAAATGTAAAGAAAACCGACGCATTTTTCTTGACCCAGCACTTTTTTAAGTGAGGGTCTGAATCCTCACCATGTACGGGACAAAGGATAAAATCCAGAGGATCCAGCGCCTAACAGGATCCCACCCCCAGGCCACGCTGGGGTGAGCATGCGGCATGACGAATGCCATAGCCAAATGGACGGAGACGGGTATCCGATTAGTGTTAACAGATCCTAGACCCGGATATTTCACCCGGCCGCTGATATGGTGAATTAACCTTTTGATTTAAATGTAATATTTAGAATATTAGCAAAGTGCGAAGTGTTACCTGGCAACGCTGAACGCGCCCTCGCACCTAGCTCGGCACGATCATCACGTTCCCGGGTGGAACATCCGGGCTAGAAAAAACCGTCCGTCAGTATCTTCATGAAATCAACCAGATCAATGCGGTCCTGATCCGACAACCCTAATCCAACGAATGTGCCTGCATTCATCTCGGCTGCAATATTGGCATCATTGACTTCGGGGGTGATGAACAGATTGGCGACCTGGATATCGTAGTGAAGCACCACTTCTTCAAGCGTCTCATAAACACCGTTGTGCATATAGGGCGCCGTCAACTCAACATTGCGTAATGTCGGAACTTTGAATTTTCCCCGTTCGGCTGCCTGATCGGAGGCGTCGATGGCGGCGCTTTTCCCCAGGCCTTCATCAACAAAGGCGTTATCTGCAATATAGGCGGGGTTCTGCAAGTTTGTCGGTGTCCCGATGTTATAGTACCGGAAGTTGCTGAAGAGCGATTCCTCCGAGGTGTCCCCTACGGTATGGCAGTTAGCGCATTTTGCAGTCTCGGCATCCTTGAACAGATCGAATCCCCGTTGCTCTGATGGCGTCATCGTATATTGCCCGGCCAGAAAGGCGTCAAACTTGGAGGTGAATTTATTCACCTCGGCTGAGGCCTCAAACGCGGCAATGGCAGTGGCTATGTTGTGATACGCCGTTGTCGTGTCATTAAATGCGTCAGCGCCGAAAACAGCGATGAAGTCAGCGGAGTAGCTTGAATTCTGCACTTTACCGACCACTTCGGCCTCGGATGCATTATTCATCTCAACCGGGTTGAGAAAGGGCCCCTTGGCCTGTTCGACCAGATCGATGGCGCGACCGTCCAGGAACTGACCGCCTTGGTACTTCGAATCGGTCTCCGGCGTCTGATCCTGGGCCGCAACCTCTCCAAACTGTGGCGTAAAGGAGGTGTAAGCAGACGTGGGCGCATTGCGATTACCAAAGGCGCCGCCTACCGAACCCTCTGAGACGGGTGCGGTCACGCTCACCAGCGGATCGGCAAAACCCTTATCGGGATCGTGACAGGTGGCACACGCCTGGTTACTGCCGCTCGACAGATTGGTATCGAAAAACAGTTTTCTACCCAGTTCCGCCATTGTGGGTGTGGCGGTTCCGGGATTACCGTCATCGCCTCCACCACCACCGCCGCCACAAGCCACGGCTACCATCGCAACCCCTATCGCAATACCCACCCTGCCTATTCTCATCACCACCAACCTCAATTAAGCATCGTTTATCCAAAATATACTTCCTCAGATTCAGGCATCTGTTGAGAAGTAACCTTTGATTTCGATCAATTAACGAGGAATAGATAGGAAATTACCGATAAGAATGAGTGATACATCACACATTTCCGGGTGTTCCGTTCCCATTTGGCAACTGTGTTCCAACTGAAACCTGACAACGTACCTTCCTGAACTTACTTTCCCACTGTCGAGACTGATATTAACCCGGCAACCAAAGCTGTGCAGTCCCCGTATTCCGCTTCAGCGAGTTCCTTCCCCCGGCTCCCCTTCTCCGCCCTCCTATCCTGATTTCGTATCAGCTAACGCCTGACCGGAAATCCGCCTGTTCTCTACTAGCCCTGATGTTTCACCCGATAGCCACGCTGACCAATTTTCCAACCGAGGCGTACGAATCGGCGCGGAATAGGAATAATAATCCTATTTGAGGTGATTTCGCTGAATGTCAGACATGCGCACCCTTACCCCCATTGTTTATCATCGTGCCGGGGCAGCACTCCCCGGGCATTATCCGGGTTTCAAACGGGCAACCACCACCGCGAATAGATCCTGATAAGGATAAGCACTGGCAAGCAGAAACCGGAACTGATTCGCCCACCCATCATGGGCGCTGTTTCTCGCCGCTCAGCTCAACGAGTTGCTCAACAAGCGGCATCGCCGGCTCAATCACCTTTTCCAGACGCTTATTACGGGCAATGCCAACGATAGACTTCACGTCATGGCGCTCACACCAACTCAGCATCCGGTGACGGCAGAAGCCGGCGTCACCCCGGAAGATGATGGGGACATCCGGCCATGCCCGGCGCAGTCGTTTGGTCAGTAAAGCCAGCATAGCCCAGGCCTGTTTTGCTCCATCGATAGTACTGGGCCTCCCAGCAACTGATCGCCACAGAAGACATAGGGGGGGAGAAAGCAGTAAATGCACGGACGCGCCGCTTCATCGTGCTTCCCCTGCAGCGCCGGGTTGGGCGTACCGCACGCACGAGAGCAGTGATGGCACAACTACAACAATGTTACCTTCCGGGTATGTAAATGCGCTACGCTCTACGCACCATGTAGGTTCATTCCTCGGGGGTCTCCTTCACGGACAGCTCTTCCGCCTGGGCCGGCTGCTGCTGTGCTTCAGCTTTCTGCTTCCGCTTTTCTTCCTTCTTCTGTTTCTTGGCGAGATCTCTCTGGCGTTTAGCGAACGCATAATTGGGTTTGGCCATCGGCAATCCTCTTTGGTTGGATTCAGGGTGAAAGTGGGCTATTAGTATACCTCTTTCCGCTCCCTGTTTTTCTAGTGCCCCATCACGGGGAGGTGACAACTATCCTGACACAGGGGGACTCCGGCAGTTCTCGGGGTCTCCGTAGACCAGGGAGCGCGGTCGCTGCTTTGATCTTCCGGTATGTGTATTCAACGGAAGGTCGTAGATTTTCGGTGAATGGCAGGAGTTGACACGGAAGCGCCTATTCCAGGATAGACGCCTCCGTCCGGTTTGGGTTAAACCTCTGTTTGCTCGGCCATTTCCAGCACATCATCGACTTCAATACCCAAGTATCTTACTGTGCTTTCCAGCTTAGTATGACCAAGAAGCCGTTGGACTGCTCGAAGATTTTTGGTTCTCCGATATACCAAACACGGTTTGGTGCGTCTTAGGGAATGAGTCCCATAGTCTGCGGGGTCCAAGCCGACTTGAGAAACCCAGGATTCTACGATACAGGCGTATTGCCTAGTATAGAGATATGGGGCGAGTCCTTCAAACGACTTTTGAACAGATAGTCATCACTTGCCAACCTCGCATGGGCGATCCATTTGGCTACAGCCACCCTGGTTTGCTCTGTAATCTCGAATGCGATTGGTAATCTCCAGGCGAATACGGATGGCCCAAACTTCTTTCAACTTGAGAGGATGCTTTTGACCAACCTAGGGGGCGTTCTCAATCATCGTTCGCGGCGTGATTCCGGCCCTTTTCCGCGCTGGCGGCGTTGCGATTCGTTGCAATAGAATGACTATTACGCCTCATCGCGCCTTGCCGGCACGAAAAATGACTCAGAATCACGCTCACTCAGCTAATTGAGAACGCCCCCTAGTTTGCCCTTATTCCAGGGAACGGTTTTTTGAGTAGGATTTGCATGATGTTCCATAGTTGTTCCTCCTGTGTTGGTAGGAATTCAATTATGGACCTTCGCACAATAGTCACTTACGGCCATCAAGAGACCTTCACTGCTAATTAAGTCAATGACAGGTCATACACATAGCAGTCATTCAGATGACGGCAGCGATCAACAGGAATCAATCCATTTCAGCCATTTGCAGTATAGATTGCTTAATCAATCAGGTCTGTTGGCATTCAGTGCCAGCGCGTTCCAACGCAGGGAGCGCGAACGCCAATGCTCACCGATACTCTGTACAAAATCAGGCTGTACCAACTTGGCACGGGCAATTAGCCAATCTTTGTCTTCATGCCGAAGATAGATGCCCTCGCATCCTCCATCGCGATAGGAGCTTGGAGCCGTGGTAAGCGTTTGCTTGAGTGAATCCAACTGGTAATGCCCTGTTCCCACCTGATGAATAGGGTGCAAGCCATGCCGTGACGTAAAAGCATTGCGGCGAGCCGTGCTCCAGAAGCGCCTCTCACTGCGGTCATACACATCGAATACTAGAAAATAATCCGGCAGGCTAGTGTATTCCAGGCTATGCACGGCAGCTACCCATTCGCCAAATAGAATCAGATATTCGCCCAAGGCATCGAACAAGGCTTCTTCATGGATTGCCAGCCACCCGTTCAGGCGAGAAAACTGACCGATGAAGGGTCGATGGAGATACTGTCCCCGGTTTTGTGCGCGAATATTACCGTCGCTGTCCACCGAAAACCCCAGATTGGCACCGTCAACTTTTTCTTCGAGTACAATGGTGTGCGCCAAAAATGCTTCGGTTTCCGGTGTCGTTAGCACCTTGTCATCACGCACCTTGCCATTGCTTAGCCAATCAAGGTTCGGGGTATGTGGGAATCTAAAGAAATCGCTCATGTACCAAACTTGTTTTTGTGAAACCGCTGTATGTCAGTCATACACAGAAACTTCACCGCAATCCCATGTCGATTGAGTGCCGAAGCCCAGTCCAGCCATTTGCAATCAACCGCTTGAGCAATTGATGGCTTTTCTGGATGCGCCCCAGACACCGCAACGAACATACGATCTGATGCATCAAAATCCTCCAGGTCTGTGTCGTCTGGAAAAGACTCAAACCCACGTTTATCATGTTTCTGCAAAGTTACTTGATCCACCCTTTTCACATTACATCGATTCTGAAGCGCCCATTTGACAAATGCATCGCCCGGCCCATTGCCTTTCTTGTGTTGTGTCTTGTTCTGATACTCAAGAAGGATTAGAGAGCCGTCATCCAGTGCCAACTTCCCTGAACGCATGATGTCTTGCAATTCACGAGCACAGAACGAGACGCAGTCGGGAGAGACCTCCTTATGCTGACCATTAGCCACCAGAACAACGTTGGTATCGACCACAGCAACGCTCACTTGGTTTTCTCCTGCTGACGTTTCATAGCAGCCACTGTCCGGGCAGTCAGGTCAGCCATTTCATCGCCAAAAAAATTCTCCGGCCAATTCTCTATATCACCATACAAATTGACTTCCAGTGGTTCCAGCTCCGTTGAGCTACCCACCTGCTTGCAGAAATAAATGGCGACATCATCAGGGGTGATATCGCCCTCGGCGATACGCCGCTGCAAACGATTCAGGAAGTGCTCGGAGTGGCTCTCGATGATCAGTTGCACCTTGCGGTCATTGCCGTTCTCGCGGGAACGGATTGCAGAAATAAACATGTCGGCTAGTTCTGCTTGTACCTGTGGATGCAGGTGAATTTCCGGTTGCTCCATCCAGACAGTGGAATTCGGTGGGCAGTAGAATGCCTGAACCAGTACAGGCAAGACCTGCGAAACGCCGAAGCCCACATCGGTAATCTTCACCTCCGGTGCTTCGACATGGGTTTTCACTAGGACTTCATACTCCTTTCGCCCTTCAGCCACAGGTTTCACGATAAAGCTGTGAATCACGCCCAAATCCTTCAACCAGCCAGCAATAAATTCTGCAAAGGACTGCCTTGCTCTTCTTGGCCCTCGATTAAGCATTCGACCTTCACTCTGCGCTGCAAGGATGGCGGCAATGGTGTTTTCTCCCATCTGCCCAACTCCCTCTGGCGTATCACCCGACCATTGATAGGTACGCTGCGGATGCATACGCAAGGGGCCAAGATAACTCAGGCTGCGGAGCATGGTTTCTGTCGCCAATGCGAAGTCCGTCAGGAAACCCGCATTCTTGAAACGCGCCATACTAACTTCAGACACCCGATAAAATTTTTCCGGATCTTCCAGAGGCCACTTGCGTCCAACAGCATTCATGAATTTATAGCGCCCAGATTTAAGCGAGAATTTGCGGTTTTCGCCACGTAAGAGCTTCACATCAAGCACCACCTCGTTGTTTGCGTTGGAAAGGTCGTATTGAAGTGACTTAACCTCAGGCTGACCGGACTTTCCGCTGATGAGGGAGACATCTAGCCCCAGGTGGCCGCCTTGGTAACGCTGAGAAGACGGAAGCGGGTCGCGAACCTCCAGCGGTTTCGGCAAAGCCCAACGCAAGGTGAAGTCGAGCGAATTCGTGAGGTCATGCCCATGCAGGCAGTCCGCAAAAGTGCCCAGGTCGATCAAGGTGTTGGCATCGCCCAGATGCAGGGTGCGCTTCCGGTCCGCAGACAGTGCGGTCTGCTTTAGCGCCAGTAACAGGTGGCCGAGGCTGCTCTTGCCCGCACTATTGGCACCAAAGATAACCGTGAGTGGTGCAAGGCGGATTAAGCCGGTATTTTTCCATGCCTTGAAGTTCTTTAGGTGCAACTTGTTCAGCATGTGGCCCCCTTACATATTTTTTTGTACAGACTTTGGCGGTCCGGCTTGGGTTTGCTGAGAAGCCGGCGGGAAGCCGAGGTCAGAACACAGATCTTCCGAATATACTAAATGACATAATATATGTCGCCCATTTCCCAGCACAACGTCAGCTTACGCTGGCGACCGGACAAACAGCAGTCCAAGTGCGAATGTCGCATATGGGTCGAGAGCTGTCATTTACCTTCCAAATCTGAATGTCCGCTTTCAGCATAAGCGGTCATTTAATTTCAGCTATTAATCCGCAACCAATCGGATCCAAGACGCGATATTTGTTTTACTCGCGTTCCACCGTAGGACTCGAGTGTCATTGAATCACCCCGATCAGTCAATGATGTGGTGTACGGGCAGCTTGCTCATGTGCCATTATGCATGATGGTCAGCAACTCAAGCCACCGAGCAATTCCTCTGACCCTACTCGAAACATGCCTAGTGTCCGTGCAGAAAGAAAAACTCTCGCAAAGACGCCAAGATCGCAAAGTTATAACTTATTGTTTTTTGGGCTCTTCCCCTGATCGGGTGGGTAGGTCCTACCAATCGCAACAATTCAGTTCGCTGACTCAGGATTGATTGTCCGCGAATAAACGCAAATCAACGCGAATCAACGCGAATGCGAATTTCCCATCCTGCACAACGCCTTGATGGTTTTTAATCACTGGCCAGGCATGCACTGTTTCTCTCACCAAGCTCGCTAAGTACGCCAAGAAGGCATTGTCTGGGAATCCTTTGCAGGCTTTGCGATCTTTGCGAGAGTCTCTTTTCGTCGTATGGTCTCAGCGAGGTATCAGTATCGAGCTCCCCGCCTGGACCGGCCACCCGGCTGTACGCCGGCACGCCGCCAAAGGAGGTGATTGACGGATTCAGCGCCACTCAGTAGAGCGTCCCTCTCATCACCCATTCAAATCCCAGGTAATTTTGAGTGGATGTCTGTTTAGCGTTTAGAAACCCGTAGGTCACGTTGCGCAGCTACGTGACACCCCCCTTGAGTCAGGTAGCCGCTCCGCGTCAACCTGACTTACGACTTTTTTCACCCACTCGAATTGGGGAAGAGCCGTTTTTTGAACGTATTTATTTTTCCTTGGCGATCTTTGCGTCTTTGCGAGAGAAATTGTCTTGTTTCCAGACGGACACTAGGGGGTGTTCTCAATCATCGTTCGCGGCGTGATTCCGGCCCTTTTCCGCGCTGGCGGCGTTGCGATTCGTTGCAATAGAATGACTATTGCGCCTCATCGCGCCTTGCCGGCACGAAAAATGACTCAGAATCACGCTCACTCAGGTAATTGAGAACGCCCCCTAGCTAACGGCCACGATTCTCTTGCTCCAACAGCTCCCTCTCCAACTGCTGAGTGAGTTGCTTCGGCGACCCTGTATACCTCGCCAGCAGATGGTAGGCCACCGGCACGATATACAGGGTGAAGAGTGTCGCGGCAATGACACCGGCGAGGATAACGGTGCCGATCACAGTCCGGGTCTCGGACCCGGCGCCGGAGGACAGCAGCAACGGCAACGAGCCGGCTGCGGTGGTGATGCCGGTCATGACAATCGGCCGGAAACGGACATGCGCCGCTTCCATCAGGGCTTCATCGAACTCCCTGCCCGCATCCCTGAGTTGATTGGCGAATTCGACGATCAGGATGCCGTTCTTGGCGGCCAGGCCCACCAGCATGATAAGACCGATCTGGCTGTAGATATTGAGGGTCTGGTCGGTCAGGTAGAGGCCGAGCAAGGCCCCCGCCATCGCCAGCGGCACCGTCAGCATGATGATGAAGGGATGTACCCAGCTTTCGAATTGGGCGGCCAGCACCAGGTAGACGACGACCACCCCGAGCAACAGCACGAACAGCACCGAACCACCCGCCGTCTTGTAGTCGCGGGACTGTCCCTTGTAGTCGATGATGACATGCGCCGGCAGATGTTCGCGCACCAGACCTTCGAGGTAGCCCAGGGCCGCACCCAACGCCAGGCCATCTTTCAGGTTGGCCTCGATGGTGATGGCGCGCACCCGGTTGTAACGATTGAGCTTGATCGAGTCGGCGACCTCCTGCAGGCTGACCAGATTGGATAGCTGGATCAGTTGCCCGTTGGTATCGGAGCGCACATAGAGATGACTCAGATCCGCCGGCGTCTGCTGATCAGACCGCTCACCTTCGAGTATGACATCGTACTCCTCGCCCTCTTCTATATAGGTGGTCACTCGCCGTGAACCGAACATGGTCTCCAGGGTGCGGCCGATGCCCTCCACGGTGACGCCGAGCTGCGCCGCCCGGTCGTAATCGATCACTACCTTGAGCTGTGGCTTGGTCTCCTTGTAGTCCCAGTTGATACCTTGCAGGCCTGGATTATCTTCATTGATCTTTTCCAGCAGTATATCTCGCCACTCGGCCAGTTCCTGGTAAGTGCCGCCGCCGATCACGAACTGAATCGGTTTCTGAATGCGCCGACCGAAGCCCTGACGCATGACGGGAAAGACCTTGACACCGGGCAGGTCCGACAGTTGTTTGCGCAACTCATCCATGATTACCCAGGCGGAGCGGCGGGACTCCCAATCATTCAGCACATTGATAACGATGCCGCCGTTAAAGATGGCAAAGTTGCTGAAGGTCCGTGGCGCCCGCACCAGCAGCCGGGTGATTTCGCCTGACTCGACATAGGACATCATGCGCTGTTCGATCTCGTCCATGTAATCTTTCATGTAATCATAGGAGGCGCCCTCCGGACCATTCACGATGAGATAGAAGGCGCCCCGGTCTTCCTTGGGGGCATACTCGTCGGGAATGCGCTCGAACAACCAATACGCCCCACCCAGAATTCCGCCGAACAGCAACCCCATCAGCCAGACATGACGCATGGCGCCGCGTAGGGTCTTGATATAGAAATCCCGGATACGACCGAACAGCCAGTCTACACCGCGACTGAAGCTAACCCGATCACTATGGTTGGACGGCAGGATCTGTGAGGCCAGCATGGGCGAAAGAGAGAGCGCCACCAGGCTGGAAAAAGTCACTGCGGCCGCCATGGTCAAGGCGAACTCGGAGAAGAGCCGGCCGATGTCTCCGCCGAGAAAGGCAATCGGGGTGAACACGGAGACCAGGACTACGGTGGTGGAAATTACCGCAAACGCGACCTGCCGCGCGCCCCGGAAGGCGGCCACCAGCCGCGACTCGCCATACACCTCCATGCGGCGATGGATGTTCTCCAGCATGACAATCGCATCGTCCACCACC
>JAHXHR010000094.1:11156-15202 GCA_025656505.1 Candidatus Thiodiazotropha sp. (ex Epidulcina cf. delphinae)
GAGCATCAACAACACCAGAAAAGTGGCCACCAGTGAGACCGGCACCGCCACCGCCGGCACGATCATCGCCCGCACGCTGCCGAGAAACAGAAAGATCACCAGCACCACCAGGGCGATGGCGATAGACAGGGTCTTGTAAACTTCGGCGATAGCCCTTTGGATGAAGACCGAGCTATCGAAGCTCTGCTTGATCTCCATCCCTTCGGGCAGTGTGGCGTTGACCCTCGTCATCTCGGCCTTGGCCGCCTCGGCCACGGTAAGCGTGTTGGCGGTGGACTGCTTGATGATGCCGATACCCACCATGGGCACCTCGTTGCCCCGGAAGAAGGTGCGGGTCTCCTCAGCGCCCTTCTCCACCCGCGCCACTTCGCCGAGACGCACCAGATAACCCTCGTCTCCCCGCGCCAGGACCAGTTTGGCGAAGTCGTCTGCGGTACGGAACGTCCGGTCGACCCGCACCGTGAAGACCCGGTCCATCGAATCGATGCTGCCTGCGGGCAACTCCAAGTTCCCGGCGCGCAGGGCCCGTTCCACATCCGCCACCGTCAGCCCTCGCGCCGCCAGGGCCTGACGGTCGATCCAGATCCGCATCGCAAAGGTCTGACCGCCGCCGACTCGCACCCTGGCCACGCCGTCGAGCACGGAGAATCGATCAACCAGGTAACGACGCGCATAGTCCGACAGCTCCGGCACCGTCATCCGGTCGCTGACCAGGTTGAGCCACATGATCACGTCTTCGTTGCTGTCGACCTTGCGGATCTCCGGCGGCTCGGCTTCCAAAGGCAGGTTATCGAGGATTGCCGATACCCGGTCGCGTACGTCATTGGCGGCGCCGTCGATATCCCGGTTCACATTGAACTCGATGGTGACTACCGACCGACCGTCCTCGCTCACTGAGGAGATAAAGCGAATGCCTTCGACACCGGAAATCCGATCCTCGATGAGTTGGGTGATGCGGGTCTCCACCACATTGGCGGCCGCGCCGGGATAGATAGTCTCAACCGAGACCACCGGCGAATCGATATCGGGATACTCACGTAGCGGTAGCTGATCGAAGGCGACCAAGCCGAAAGCAATCAGCAGCAGCGACAGGACCGAAGCGAAGACCGGCCGTTTGATCGAGATATCCGAGAGGATCATGCGCCACCTTGCGACACTTTGCCGGTCGGCATCAATAATTGCCGCATCGGCGCCTTGCCGTCGTCCAGTCCTTTAATACGTACAGTCCGGCCCACCCGCGCCTTGTCGGCGCCGTGGGTGATGATGCGATCGCCCGCCTTGAGTCCGTCGATCACTTCCACTTCCCCGGGACGGCGGGAGCCGATGGTGATTTTCCGCTTCTCTACCCGGTTCTCCTCGCCGGACAGACGTAACACAAACTGCTCTTTACCCTTCGGCATCAGGGCCGATTCAGGGATCAACAGGGTACGGCGGGCATTGCGCAACAACACCACGGTCATCAGCATGCCTGGTTTGAGGATACGCTCTGGATTGGGGATGACGGCGCGCACCAGCACCGAACGATTGACCGGATCAACGCGACTGTCCACTACCTTCACCTCCCCGTCGAAGATGCGCTCGCCATAGGCGCGGGTGCGGGCTTGGATCGACAACCCCGGCCGCAGACCGGCCAGGTAGGTGGAGGAAACGGCGAATTCCAGCTTCAATACGCGATCGTCATCCAGGGTGGTGATGGTATCCCCTATCTCCACCAGGGCGCCCACGCTGAGATTGCGCAACCCCAAAATGCCGGAGAAAGGGGCTTTGATCAACCGGTCGGCCAGACGCGACTCAATGGCTGCCAAACGGGCGCGGGCGGTATCCACCTCTCGACGGCGCTGATCGAGCAGCGACTGGGCCTCGATACCTTGAGACTCCAACCGCCTGACCCGATTGAACTGACGTTTGGCCTCGTTGAGATTGGCGTGGGCCTCCTCCAGCAGGGCCCGTTCCTCATTGCCGGTCATCTCCACCAACACCTGCCCCGCCTCGACCCGCTGACCGTCATCGAAATGAATCGCCGTGATAGTCTCCGTCACGTTGACCGTCAATTCGACCGACTCATTGGCCTTCAGCGTACCCAGGGCTTCGATGCGGTCGACGAATTCACCTTCCCGCACCTCAGCGACAATCACTTGGGGAGCCGGTTTTATCTCCGACCAGACCTCCGCCGGGAAAAGCAGCATCGGCAAGCAACTGAAGAAACAGGCTAAACGACATCTCGGTATGGACATTGGCTCTTTTGATTTCCATTGTAACGGTTACTATCCCGAACCTGGATTGGCGGATCCCGGGGATGCGACTCACAGAAGGCATGAAACCGCTTACCCATTGATTTGAGTAAGCTACCGCCATTGTGAATCCCCTTATTTTGTGGTGAATTCGGTACTGCCGATGCTCATCCCCTTCGCTTTTACGAAACAGGTTTGAAAAGATACATACTATCATCATCCCCTTTATAATCAACAGGATAAACAGCCTTTCCACGGAGTTGTATTTGCTGTGGTACGGCGGGTAATAAGCCGGCCGAATCGTCACTTGACGGGCATCCGCAAGGGCCGCCAACCGCTTCAGCCATTGGGTGCGGCTAGCGGCAACTCAGCGTCCGAGTAACCCCATTGGGTATGCAGACGTAAACGGACTTCATCAGCCGACAGGGGGGAATAAATACGGTTACCGCGGAAAATAGAATTCTCATACTTTCAGTTCCAAACCAATCCATCCACTACCGATGTGATGAACTCAAACGCGGATCAGCGCACGTCCGGGAGCACACCGCTCGGAAGCCGAACGCTGACCGCCAAGCCACCCAGCTCCGAACGTTCCAGGTCGAGTCCACCGCTGTACGCTGCGCATATGTCGCCGACTATTGCCAATCCAAGGCCGGACCCGGCAGTATGTTCGTCGAGCCGCAACCCGCGCCGGCCCAACCGGTCCAGTTCTTTCTCGGCGACGCCCGGACCGTCATCTTCAATATCAATCAGCACCGATTCGCTTGAGTGCCTAGCCGTTATTTCCACCAGGGTTATTGCCCACTTGCATGCGTTTTCCAACAAATTGCCGAGCAGTTCCGCCAAGTCGTCATCCGGCATTGCCGCAACCGCCGTCTCCGGAATTTTGACTCGCCAGGAAAGCCGCTGTCCTTTGGGCGTGCGCTGCAGCGTCCTCACCACGCCATCAACAACCGGCGTTACAGGTGTTTGCCGCGGGTTTGCCGTGCCTGCCGCTCGCAGGCGCGCTCTAATCAACTCCCGGTCAACCCGCGAACGCATCACCTGCACCAGATGATCCAGATCATCCGCAATGTCCGTATCGCCTTTTCGCCGCAGGCGCCGTGCATCCGCGCCTAATGCGGTCAGCGGCGTATTCAGGCCATGGGCCAGGTCCGCGGTCCAGGCGCGAGCGCTCTCCACCGCTTTATCGCGCGCCTCTAACAATTCGTTGATTTCATCAACCAGCGGTGAGACTTCATCCGGGTAGTCATTGGCCAGTCGATTTGTCCGGCCTTCACGAACAGCAAGCACACCGCTCCGAACCCTTTTCAACGGCGAAAGCCCCATCCGCACCTGCGCGTAGCTGGCCAGGAGAAACGCCAGGGCCAGCAATCCGAGATACGGCAGGATGTCGGCAGTGAACGCTTGGCGCGCCGCCAGCAGATCAGCCCTGTCTATGGCAACCGCCACTCGCAGGCGCCGTGCTTCGGTGCGCGGATGCAGGATGAACCGTTGCTCCCGTACCAGCAATGAGTGTCCGTCGGGGCCCTCCAGTTCGTGTCGGTGAACCACGCCGAGCCTGAGATCGTCGTCCGGTAGCGCCAACTGAAAATCCCACAGCGAACGCGAGCGCAGCAAGGTCGGATGCACTTCGTCCTGGATCTGCCAGTAACGTCCACTCAACGGCTGTTGAAAACGTGGGTTCGGTGAATCGCCGGCCACATGGATATGCCCGTCATCGGCTAATTCGATATGGCCGACCAAGTATTTCAGGTGAATCCCCAACTCGGCGTCGAGCCGCCGTTCCACGTGGTGCTCGAACAAGGCGACCAG
>JAHXHR010000095.1 GCA_025656505.1 Candidatus Thiodiazotropha sp. (ex Epidulcina cf. delphinae)
CGGTTACTGATCGAGGAGCGGTATACCTGGCCGGTACGTACCGTTCTGTAGGGAGGGGGTAGCCTTCGGGCTACCTCCTACCAGATTTCAGTTGGTTATGCTGAAGATAATATCCGTCATCCGGCGCGAGTATCCTGCCTTTTCAACCTGAAGCCAATCGATGAGCCGCCCGTGTGGTCTCAGGTAGCTTATATCCGGTCGTACAGGCCATCACTAAATCAATAGCCGTCTTCAATGAAATCCTGTGTCCGATTGATATGTACAATGGCTTCACTCCGCTACGGGTACGCACGACCGCGCCAATGATCTCATCCTTATCGAGCAGCGGAGTCCAACTGCCTTTTTCCGCAGGCGGATCGGCATGGCTGCCGGTCAGCCGGCTCTTGGCGACACCTATGGTGGGAATATCTGACAATACACCCAGATGGCAGGCTATACCGAATCTTCTCGGGTGGGCCAATCCCTGACCGTCGCAGAGTACAATGTCCGGACGATGTTGCAATTGCTCCATGGCTTGCAGGATGGCGGGGATTTCCCGAAAGGAGAGCAGTCCAGGCACATAGGGAAATGAGGTGGGCAGGCAGGCGATGGCGTGCTCCACCGGCTTCAGGGAGGGGAAACTCAATATCGCCACCGCGGCGCGGGTGATTTTTCCTCCTTGTTCAAATCCCACGTCCACTCCGGCAACATGGTGCAGTGCCGGGAGCCGATCATGACAAATCACCTGTGAGCGAAGTTCTTGTTGGACGGCAATGGCTTCAGATGGGGTCAGATTCCAATTATGTGGCAGCATAGGGCAGAGGACCAGACCGGGTTATACCGAACGAAAAGGAAATCCATTCGTTACGGCTCCTGATAAGACACAAAAAAGCCGAAACGGTTTTCAGGTCATTATCACCCCGGCGACATATCAGGTTGCCGGGATAATAGTGTAATATATTACAATCCGGTTAAGCTTTTGAGAAACCGGTCGATAATGCCCTTACATGGAATCCGGGGCAAACTGCGCTAGGATCGGGTTTATCACTATAATATTCGTTAGACAAAAATACTATGTCAGTAGAGTTATTCAATAATGGTAGTCATATCTGTATAGCATTCAGGGATCTCGTTTCAGGAGAGGCTGTACAGGCCAATCAATTTCTCATTTACGATCACCGGCATGCGGCTTTGATCGACCCCGGGGGTGAGTTGACCTACTCGCGTTTGTTCATGGCCATCAGTGACTACATGAATGTGAAGACGCTGGACTATGTGGTTGCTTCGCATCAGGATCCGGATATTGTCGCTTCGATCAACAAATGGCTGGTCGGTACGGACTGTAAGGTCGTGGTTCCCGCTCTATGGGAGCGGTTTATTCCCCATTTTACCCGCCCCGGCCGTTTGCTGAATCGCGTGATTGCGATACCGGATAAAGGGACCAACCTCCAGTTGGGCAACATCCGCCTGATGGCCCTACCCGCCCATTTTCTGCATGCAGAAGGCAATTTTCAGTTCTATGATCCTTTGAGTCGAATTCTCTTTTCTGGGGATCTTGGCGCCAATCTGCCGCCTGGCGACCTCAATACCCCGGTGAAGAAGTTGCGGGAAATCTTGCCCTATATGGAGGATTTTCACCGGCGCTACATGAATTCCAACAAGGTCTGCCGGTTCTGGGCCAACATGGTTCGGCAGCTCGATATCGATATGATTGTGCCTCAACACGGGCGCGCCTTCATCGGTAAGAAGGCGGTGGCCGAGTTTATCAACTGGATAGAGGGGCTGGAGTGTGGTGTCGATCTGTTGACCCAGAACAACTACCAACTGCCCTAAGGATCGACGGCTACACGACCCGTAGTGCTGCTTCATATACTGTTCGGGGACATCTACGTCTACG
Organism: Candidatus Thiodiazotropha sp. (ex Epidulcina cf. delphinae); assembly: GCA_025656505.1. GTDB lineage: Bacteria > Pseudomonadota > Gammaproteobacteria > Chromatiales > Chromatiaceae > Thiodiazotropha. The sequence goes on from JAHXHR010000095.1 coordinate 1,877, forward strand.
GCCGGCCTTCGGTCGGTTCGCTGATCCGAAATCCCAGGCATGAAGAAACTCACAGTTGGCGAATCGTATCCCACACAGCGGTTCGTGCCGATGCATTGGACCCTAATAAAGGAAGAAAGGGCTGATTCTGTGTACAATCGGCTGTTCTTTATAGCAAAATCGTTTAAGGATCTTCTTCTGTGACTACACTTAAAAACGATAGACTGCTGCGGGCGCTGTTACGCGAACCCGTGGATGTGACGCCGGTGTGGATGATGCGCCAAGCTGGGCGATATCTGCCGGAGTACCGGGCTACCCGGGAAAAAGCGGGGGGGTTTATGGATTTGTGCCGTAATCCTGAGCTGGCTTGCGAAGTCACCATCCAGCCCCTGGATCGCTACCCTCTGGATGCGGCCATTCTTTTCTCCGATATCCTTACCGTACCTGACGCCATGGGCCTCGGACTCTATTTCACCGAAGGCGAAGGACCTCGCTTTGAGCGGCCGGTGCAAGATGAGGCCGCCATCGACGCCCTCGGTCTGCCGGACATGGAGGAGGATCTGGGCTATGTGATGGATGCAGTGCGCACCATTCGCCGGGAGCTCAACGGACGTGTCCCGCTGATCGGCTTCAGCGGCAGCCCCTGGACGCTTGCCACCTACATGGTCGAGGGAGGCAGCGCGAAGAATTTCTCGAAAGTGAAGGGTATGATGTTTGACCGGCCCGAACTGATGCATCGCCTGTTGAGCAAGGTGGCCGGCGCCGTTACCGCCTACCTGAACGCCCAGATCGATGCAGGCGCCCAGGCGGTGATGATTTTCGATACATGGGGTGGAACCCTGACGCCGCAGCATTATCAGGCATTCTCGCTCGACTATATGCAACAGATTCTGCAAGGCATTAAACGCGAAGCGGATGGGCACAGGATACCCGTGGTGCTGTTTACTAAGGGTGGCGGACTCTGGCTGGAGCAGATGGCGGACACCGGATGCGACGCCTTGGGGATCGACTGGACCCTGAGCCTCTCCGACGCAAGGCGCCGAGTCGGTGACAGGGTGGCGTTACAAGGTAATCTCGATCCCTGCACCTTGTATGCCTCGCCGGAGCGTATCCGCGAAGAGGTGGGGCAGGTGCTGGCCAGTTTCGGCAACGGTAATGGCCATGTGTTCAATTTGGGCCACGGCATTCACCCGCAGATCGATCCTGAGCATGCCGGGGTATTCGTCGAAGCGGTGCATGAATTGAGTCGTCCCTACCATGGGAATCACTGACTGAGATCAGGCGCAGACCATGAAAGTAACACTCCTCGGACTCGGACTCATGGGACGCCCCATAGCCCACCGACTGGTGCATTGCGGCCATGATGTCGTCGCCTGGAACCGCTCGCCGGAACGTCTTGGATCGGCTAAGAGCGAAGCGTTGTCCGTGAGTGCTGATATTGCCTCGGCGGTAGAGATGGGAGAGGTGCTCCTGCTCACCCTCAGCGATGCCGCAGCCATCGATAAGGTGCTGTTTACCACCGGCATCACATCATTGATCCGGGGAAAGACCGTCTTACAGATGGGCACCATTGCCCCTGATGAAAGCCGCCTGATCAGCAATCGGGTGCAAAAAGCCGGCGGTGACTATCTCGAGGCGCCTGTGCTCGGCAGCATTCCCGAAGCCAGATCGGGAGAACTGATCATTATGGCGGCGGGGCCGGAAGCGGTCTATCATCACTGTCTGCTGATATTGCGCGGGCTCGGCAAGGAGGTCGACCTTATCGGACCGGTCGGTCAGGGCGCGACGATGAAGCTGGCGATGAATCAGCTTATCGCGTCACTTACCGCCGGGTTCTCCCAGAGTTTGGGCTTGGTGCGCGCCGAGGGCGTCGAAGTGGAGCAGTTCATGAAACTATTGCGCCAGAGCGCGCTGTATGCCCCCACATTCGATAAAAAACTGCAGAAGTTTCTTGAACACGATTACAGTAATCCGAATTTTTCCCTCAGGCATCTGATAAAGGACGTGCAACTATTCAAACAGGTCGCAACGGCATCGGCGATGAATGCAGAGATAGCCGATGCCACATTGCGGGTTTTAGTCAGCGGGCGGGAGGCCGGCTACGGGGATGAGGACTACTCCTCATTGTACGAAGCCATCAATCCGGGCTTTGATGCGGAGACGGACACCGGCTGCTAACCCCCACCCGGTACAACCTAAAAACCGCAGTTGGACGGGATGAAGTGTGCGCTTGCGGGGGGTGCAGGGCGAGGGTCGCTCATGCACATCCCTGTGCTTGCGGCACTTGTGCATCCCTGCACGGCGCGCAACGACGCGGAATGGTCATGCTATTCCAAGGCGTTGCAACGTAGCCATGCACCACCGCAAGCGTGCCATTCGCCCCGTAGCCTGGTTCACCCAACCGGTGAACAGGCAAACCGAAGTTAATCGTTTTTCTATCAGTAGTTTAGTATCAGAATGGAGCGGTCAACTGCGGTTTTTAGGTCGAACGATCAGCCGATCATGACCGGGACCATAGATATTTGCCTGAATCGGTTCGAATAAGGGATACTGTCAGACCAACAACAGTCTTGTGTCCCGTTTGCACGGACACTAAGTTGATTACCCACTATGTTCATGGTGAACCATGAGACTGCTATTTAGTGAGCTTCCCGGCAGGCACGAACGTCACTTGCTACGTAAGCAAAATAATCCGCTGTTTCCCGAAGCTGAGCATGTCCTCACCCAGGAACGGTTGACGGAAGCCCAGCGCCTGGATCACGAAGAGTTGATGGTCTATATCGGTGATTTGAGAAAGCTGGTCGGAGAGGCCGTAGCGCTCGGTCCCCATGAGCAAAGCGATCTCATTCTCGAGCTGAAGGAACGTCTCGACAAGGCATATGAGACCGCCTGCCGTCTGGCTGATGACCAGGGGCCGAATAAAGAAGCCATCAGCAAATTGGTGGCCGTCATCATGAAGGTAGTGCGGAAAGGCGTGGGGAACGATAGTCTGGCGCAGCGGAAGTTGGGGCAGGAGGAAGAGGCGCGGGAGGTCCACTATGAACTGCTAGAATACCGGTTGGTGGCTGATCTGTTGGATCAGGACTCGCCTATTCGGGAAGATGAACTACTCCCCGTATTACTCAGCGCCGATCAAGCGGAATTTGAAGCGGCAGTAACCCTTTTTGACCCGGCCCGGTTGCTTGCGCTATGTGAACAGGGAGAGACGATGCTTGGGCAAGCCGATGGCGTTGAACCGCCGAAGGCGCGCCGGCGACTGGATGCCCTGGCCGCCCTGGTGCATCCTAAGTTGTTAGGGTGAAACATCCGGGTTAGGGGAAGAGCTTTTTTTGTAGTCGGTAGAAAAGCCAATAGGCTCAATAGCCCCGTCAGCCACAATAACGCGCCGCCCCCGCCCGGGCTATCGAACTTGGCCGCGCCACCGGCATCATTGAAGACAGTGCCATGCTCAAGGTTCTCGCCATCCAGGCGCTTGCAATCGCTCGCTACGAAATCACCCTTGCCACTGATTTGAAAGTCAGCGTCAGAAAGATCGAAGAAGAGGTTGTCCGCACAGCTCAACATCACGCGCGCATGCCGTATATTGATATCAGGTAACTCGAATGATGCCGATCCGGTATTGGGAAAACCACCCAGCGCCAATAATTCCAGGCCGGTATCGTTCATGTCGCAATAGGTGGCCGGGGGATTGCCCTCACTCAGACTCAGCAGAGCGATCTCCACGATAGGGCAGGTCTGTTCCGTGCCTGCCGTTGCCCATTCGATAGGCTGGAGCGTGCCGCCGGCAAAGGTTCCCGCGCGATTCAGCAAACCGCCGCTGATCAGAAAGGGTCCTTGTGAACTATCCACCTGAACAGCCAGGTCATCGTCGACAACACCTGATTCACCATCCCGCACGGTGAGTCTGAAATTCAACACCCGGTCGGTCTGAGGAAGGGTTTCACCGATATCGGCCTGACCGCTGACTAAACGGCTGAGCCTGGGGAAATAGCGCTCCGGCGTACCTTTCGGCAGATAGGATCTGAACAGCGGGTTGTTCTGATTGGGTATGTCCGTACCGATGGTGGTCGAATCCGTGGCGCCGTGTTCACCGCCGGCGTCCATCTCGTCCCACTGATAGGATAGCGAATCCCCATCTGCATCGTCAGCCGCACCGTTGAGCATGAAAGGCGTACCGACGGGTATGGCATAGACGGCATCTTCCCCGACACTGCCGACATCCACCGAAGGCGCATTGTTGCCGGTTATCGCCACACTCCCGCATTGACCAGCCTCACCGCTCGCGATGAAAGTGTGCATCTGACCAATACTGACGGCATGGAAGGTCGGATCTGAATTGGCCTGCAGGTTCTCTTCGCCACATATCCCCGCATAACTCATGATCGTGGATCCGCTGCCCGGCTCCATCGCCGCCGTGGCATCGCGGTTGACGCCCCTGCAATTCGCCGTGGTGCCGTTGAAGGAGTGAGTGGCGCCCAACTGATGGCCCAGTTCGTGCGCCACAAAATCGATATAGAAGACATCGTCGTCCGGTATGGGGGTGCCGGTGTACGCCTGGGCCTTGAAACGCCTGCAAACCGAGCCCACGCTGGCCAGGCCGCCGCCTACCGTGCCGAACAGATGGCCGATATCATAATGATCGGCCCCCAGGATAAAGTCCAGATTCCGCTGATTCTCCGTCAACATCAAACCGATGGTGCTGGATGAGTGGGTATAGGGATCTGAACCGGGATCGGTGTAGATGATGCGGTCATTGTTCCCTACCAACTGAAACTGGATTGCCATATCCCGTCCATAGATTTGGTTGACCCGGTTGATCGCGGTGACGATTTGCCCGAGTGCATTCGTCACACTCCCGCCGAAATAGGCGGTATATTCACCTGTCGCCGCCACCGCCAATCGGTAAATGCGTCGCTGTGCACCGCTTAGTATCCTGCGGGCCGTAAACGGGGGCTGTTCGACTCCGATTTCATTATCCGTCTGTCCCGCTTCATCCAGTCGGCAGACTTGGGGAGCGTGCGTTCCCTGCCTGTGCTTGGCGTAGTCCTGTCTGTAATAACTGCGATAGCCCCCCTTCCCGTCAGGATCGATAAACACGGTCCCGGCCGGGGTGGTGAGCATGGCATGGAAACCGTTGGGTGTCAGATCGATTCGCCCGCTACTGGCCGGTTCGTCGACGCCCCTGACCCGGTAAGTCCCTATCCCGGGATAGCGTGACGCCAACTGCCGGTCCATCACCGGCGAGTCCTCGACCAGAAAGCGCTGCATGGCCCCATAGGGCATAGGCAACGCCAGTTCCCCGCCCTGACTGGTGGTAAACTCCGGTGGCGCTTGCGAAAGCACCTGCCGTAGCGATACAATGTCCGCCCTCAGGGCACGGTAGTGGAACGGCTCGGGATCGAATCCCCTAGCGGCAAGTTCGCCACTGTTGAGATCGTGCCAGATCTCAGCAACGGAGATAGCGGGAAACCCGATCGCCAGTGCCGGAACAAACCATCGAAAGCCTCTGACCAAAGCATCCCACATGATCTCTACTCGCTAACAACCCGGAGATGGAGCTTACTGACTCATCGGCATCCGCTGATCCCCTGAGTCTGAGTTAACATTGAACCCGCGGAATTCAACCTAACCTTTGAGCTTTCCAAGCAGGATACGGTTAACCCGGCCCGGATTGGCCTTGCCCTGGGTCTGTTTCATCACCTGTCCGACGAAGAAACCGAGCAGTTTTTCCTTACCCGCCCTGAACTGTTCCACCTGCTTGGGATTATCGGCGATGATCTTGTCAATAATGGTCTCGATCTGAGCGCTGTCGGTTATCTGTTTAAGGCCTTTGGCCTCGATCACCTGATCCGCATCGCCTTCACCGTTCCACATTGCCTCGAAGACCTGCTTGGCAAGCTTGCCGGAGATGGTGTTGTCGGCAATACGCCTCAACAACCCCCCGAGCCGTTCCGCTGTGACCGGTGATTGCGGTAGCTCAAGTCCGACCTTGTTGAGCGCCCCGGCCAATTCCACGGTGACCCAGCTGGCCGCCATCTTGGCATCCACCCCGTTGCCGACCACCTTTTCGAAAAAGTCGGCCTGTTGCCGACTCTGGGTCAACATCAGGGCATCGGCCGGACTTAGACTGTATGCGGATTCGAAACGTCGGCGCTTCTGATCCGGAAGCTCCGGCATACTCAGCTTTACGCTTTGCAGCCGCTGATCAGCGATCTCCACCGGCAACAGATCGGGATCGGGGAAGTAACGGTAGTCATCGGCCTCTTCTTTGCTGCGCATGGAGCGGGTCTCATCCCGGTCGGCATCGTACAGGCGGGTCTCCTGAAGCACCTTGCCGCCCCCCTCGATCAGGTCGATCTGACGCTCCCGTTCAAAGTTGAGCGCGCGTTCCATAAAGCGAAAGGAGTTGATGTTCTTCAACTCGGTGCGGGTGCCGAATGCCTCCTGGCCAAACGGCCGGATGGAGAGGTTGGCGTCGATCCGAAAGGAGCCCTCCTGCATGTTCCCGTCGCAAATCCCGAGGTAGACCACCAGTTGATGGATTTTACGCGCATAGGTCACCGCCTCTTTGATTGAACGCATATCCGGTTCGGAGACGATCTCCAGCAGCGGCGTACCGGTGCGATTGAGATCGATACCGCTCATACCGTGGAAATCCTCATGCAGTGATTTTCCTGCATCCTCCTCCAGGTGCGCCCGGGTGATCCCTATCACTTTCCGACTGCCGTCCTCGAGATCAATAGCCAGCGATCCCCTACCGACGATGGGCAGTTCAAACTGACTGATCTGATACCCCTTGGGGAGATCGGGATAGAAATAGTTCTTGCGCGCAAACACCGAACGGCTTGCGATCTCCGCACCCACGGCAACGCCGAACTTGAGGGCCATATCCACAGCACGCTCATTCAACACAGGCAAGACACCGGGAAATCCCAGATCGACGATACAGGCTTGGGTGTTCGGCTCAGCCCCGTAGGCGGTGGAGGCGCCGGAAAAGATCTTCGACTTCGTGGCCAGTTGGGTGTGTATCTCAAGCCCGATAACGGTTTCCCACTGCATATCGCTAACTCTGTTTGCTTAAATCGGGTTTCAGCCTATGCCATTCGGTCTCCTGTTGGAAACGATGGGCCGCATTGAGTATTTTCGCCTCGGTAAAATAGTTACCGATAATCTGCAATCCGACCGGCAGGCCCTTAACCGGCTCGACCGGAAGGGAGATCCCGGGAAGCCCCGCCAGGTTGGTGGCGATGGTGTAGATGTCATTCAGGTACATGGTCACCGGATCATCCATCTTCTCTCCAAGGCCGAAGGCGGTGGTCGGTGTTGTCGGCCCCATGATCACATCGACCCGCTCAAAGGCCTGCTTGAAATCGTCGGATATCAGATGCCTGGTCTTCTGGGCCTTCAAGTAGTAGGCGTCGTAATAACCGGCGGAGAGGACATAGGCGCCGATCATGATGCGGCGCTTGACCTCCGCACCGAAACCCTCACCGCGGGAGCGCTTATAGAGATCCTCAAGATCCTTCGGCTCTTTGCAGCGGTAACCGAAACGCACGCCGTCGAAACGGGACAGGTTGGATGAACATTCCGCCGGGGCGACCACGTAATAGGTCGGGACCGCCAATCCGGAATTGGGCAGGCTGATATCGATCACCCGGGCGCCCAGTCGCTTATAGACCTCGATGGCCGCCTCGACGGAAGTCGCCACCGCCGGATCGAGTCCTGCATCGAAATACTCACGGGGCAGACCGATTTTCAGCCCCTCCAGAGAGTCTTCCAGGGTGGATGAGTAGTCAGGCACCGCTTCATTCGCGCAGGTTGAATCTTTAGGATCGAACCCAGCCATTGCCTGTAACAGCAGGGCTGCATCTTCGGCATTGCGTGTCATCGGTCCGGCCTGATCGAGGCTTGAGGCAAAGGCGATCATGCCAAAGCGCGACACCCGTCCATAGGTCGGCTTCAAACCCGTAACACCGCACAATGCCGCCGGCTGGCGAATCGATCCCCCGGTGTCCGTACCCGTGGCGGCCACCGCCAGCCTTGCCGCAACGGCCGCGGCGGATCCGCCCGATGAACCGCCGGGAACCCGCTCCCTATCCCAGGGATTACGCACAGGCCCGTAGAAACTGGTCTCGTTGGACGAGCCCATGGCGAACTCATCCATATTGGTTTTGCCCAGACAGACGACACCGGCCTGCCTGAGCCTCTCCACCACAGTAGCGTCATAGGGCGAGATAAAGCTGTCCAGCATCTTCGAGCCACAACTGGTTTTCACCCCCCGGGTGCAAAAGATATCCTTCTGCACGATGGGAATGCCGGTCAACACCCCGGCCCGGCCCGCTTTGACGGCCTGATCGGCGGATTCGGCTTCTACCAGGGCCTGCTCAGGGGTAGTGGTGATCAATGTGTTGAGATCCCCGTCCAGCCGCTCGATGCGTTGAATGAAATGACGGGTCAACTCGACGCTTGAAAACTCACCGGCCCGCAGAGCGGCGCCCAGTTCAACGATGGATTTACTGTGCATTGCGTTACTTTACTGCCTTTGAACAGGATAGATACCCGTTATTCGATCACCTTCGGCACCAGATAGAGCCCGTTTTCGACACTCGGGGCCACTGCCTGGTTTTTCTCACGGCGGACCTCTTCGGTGACCTCGTCGAACCTCAACCGCTGCGCCATGTGAAGGGGGTGTGACATAGGCTCGATATCGGTCGTATCCGCCGCCTCCAATTGCTCGACCAAACCGAGGATATTGCTGAGATCCTCGGCATAGGCATCAATTTGCGACTCATCCAGCGCCATCCGCGCCAGATGAGCGATCTTCTCGACATCGGAATGATCAAGGGGCATCCAACTGATTCCTACTTCAAAAAAGGAGGAAATCTACCATACTCTGTCGTATCGATACATGCAGCAAAAGCAGATTTCAGCTAATTTCCCGGCGCCAAATTACTTACGATAGGTCGAATGCGCGGCCAAAATCCATGATTACTGTATGGGTACGACCGGTTTCCATGGCATACTCAAGCTTGCGAACCCGACGTGCAATCCGCCCGGAAGCCCGGCAATAATTTTCGAGAACACCTAACGGAAGTGGTAATTTATTTATTTAATTCAATGTGTTACTGTTTTTTCAAGGTTGATATCCCAGCAATAGGCAGTGCATCTGCAGGGGCGCCACTCAAAATGTGTGCCCATATATTAATTAGGGAAATTTAGGTCTATACTACAGACGAGGAGCGACATGGGATATATTTCCCATATCTGAAGAGCGCAGCGAGCCCGCCATCACCTGTAGGGCTAAGACGAAATGGATAACGTACATTTGGCCCTTCAGGTTCAAGCCGGACAGAGCAACGACGATTACCACCACACCCGACACCGCCAGGCATAACGTTTCCCGTATTTCTCACTACCCAGTTGATTGAAAGAGACCCATGGACGAGACCCGTAAAATACTTACCGCCTCCATCCTGAAACTGCTCAGGCCCCTTGTCAGGCTGATGCTGCGCAACGGCTACACCTATGGTGATTTCGCCGACCTGAGTAAGTGGACATTCATGGACGTGGCCTCCAAGGAGTTTGGCATCCCAGGCCGAAAGCAGACTGTTTCGAGGGTCTCCGTGATCACCGGCCTGACCCGCAAAGAGGTCAGCCGGCTGCGGAAGATCGACACCCCGGACGACACCGCCATCACACATCAGTACAACCGCGCCGCCAGAGTGATATCCGGGTGGCTGCGTGACCCGCGTTTTCACAACAGAAAAGGCAAACCGGCCCCGCTCCATTTCGATAAAGGCCAACACAGCTTTAGCGATCTGGTCAAAGAACACAGCGGTGACGTGCCTCCGCGAGCCATTTACGACGAACTGCTACGGGTCGGCACCATTGCCAAGAACGAAAACGGCAAGATCACCCTGTTGAGCGACGGTTACGTTCCACGGACCGATGAGACCGGGAAACTGCACATCTTGGGTACCGATGTGCAACTTTTATTAGCCACCATCGATCATAATCTTCAATACGGTTCGCAAACGCCTCATTTTCAACGCAAGGTCTCATACGACAACCTACCGATGGAGGTGCTGTCCGAATTTCGCCTCATGAGCGCGGAAAAGTCACAGGCCCTGCTGGTGGAATGCGACAGATATCTGTCACAATACGATCGAGACATCAACCCGGATGCAAAAGGCACAGGACGCAAACAGGCCGGCATCGGCATCTACTATTTCGAGCAGGATGTGAATCAGGATGGATAGACCAGACAAGCTCTTGATACCCGCAATCATGACGCTACTGATGGCCGCCCTCTATGGCTGTGGGGGCGGCAATGGCGCCCAGGTCGCCGACGGCGGCATCGGCGGCACCGGCGTTTCGCAAGGCAGGATCTCCAGCTTCGGCTCCATCTTCGTCAACGGCATCGAATTCAATACCGACAAGGCAAGTTTCTCCGTCAACAACGCCAACGGCACCCAGGACGACCTGGCCATCGGTATGGTGGTGCGCATCAACGGCACCAGCGATCAGGCATCCGGCGCCGGTGAAGCCGAATCGGTTGAATATGACAGCCTGATCGAAGGTGTGATCGACAGTAACGAGATCACCTTTGACAATACCCTCACCATCATGGACCAGTTCATCACCGTCAACCTGGACACTGTCTATGAAAATCATATCGACGCAACCCTGCTGGCCGATCTGCCGACCGACAGTGTGGTGGAGGTCAGTGGCTTTACGGACGGCGCCGGCGCTATTCTGGCAACCCGCATCAAAGTGAAATCCCTCGCTTGGGCTGGTGACAAACTGGAAGTCTCCGGCGTGGTGAGCGACATTTCCGGCAATCGGTTCCGGATAGGAAGCCTCACTATCGACGCCTCCAACGCCCTGCCGATCCCTCCCGAAGGGACATTCGTAGAGGCCGAGGGCAACCGCTTTTCCGGCGATGTCTTCGAGGCCGATTCCATTGAGATCGAGGGTGACGGCAGCACCGTCGTAGCCGATGACGGTAATGAAGTGGAGATCGAAGGCCGGATAACCGTCGCGCTTGACAACAACGATCACTTCACCCTGAACGGACAGGTGGTCGATGCATCCTCCACCCCGTTCAGTGGCGCCGCGAACACGCTCACGGTCGGCCGCATCGTCGAGGTTGAAGGCGTCATGAATGGTGAAGTCCTCCTGGCCGAGGAGATCGAATTAAAGGCCGAGGAGTCGGAAAAAGGCGAAATCGCCGGCATCGTCGGCGTTGGCAATGTGGACACCTCGGCAGGCACCGTCAGGTTGCTCGGCCGCACCATCAGGGTAGACAACTCCACCATCATGGAGAACGATCTTGAGGATGAATCCACCTTTACCCTTGCGCAACTGATCTCCTCCGACTACCTGGAGGCGCACGTCTTTTTCGACAACGGCGACCTGGTGGCCGGCAAGCTGGAGTTGGATACGCCGCCGGAGAACCACGATGCAGAAATCGAAGGCGTCCCCGAGTTCATCGACGCATCGACGATACGAATATTCGGCGTCACCGTGGATACCTCCGGGGTCGACTACAGCTTCAGTCCGGAACGCATTGAAGTGGAGGGTAACTTCGTCAATGATGTCCTGATCGCCAATCGTATTTCGGCGGAGGATGACGATTGACCCGTAGAGGATGGCATCAATGACGCCATCCTCGTTACAAATCGGACGCACCGCATCACCACACTTGACCGGCCCGGACCTCATATGGCGTATGCGGTTTTCTTCAGTGCTTATGCTCAGGATAGTAACGAGACAAAGCCACAATGCTGTTATGTAAGTCTTTCACATAGTCCGCATCAACATTCTGCTTGGCTTTCATTGCTGCAACGATTACTGCATGGTGCTTCACCAAGCGTTCGGCATAGCCATTTTGCTTCGGTTTGACTCTTTGGGTCAGAAAGTAGTCACTGATCGCGGAAATAATATTTTGCGCATGTTTTTCTTTGTTCATCACCCAACGAACCAATTGGTTTTGAGATTGCGCATCGGGCTTGCCTGACAACTCTGTAATCAACTTGATTGATTTTTTGATGGTGGCGACATCCTCAAGCATCGCTTGAACGCGGGCGTGATCATCATATATGCCACAAGGGATCTGGCAGTGGGCATGCGTTGATTGCGGCAATACGAGCATGGATCCCGCTACAGCAAAGGCAATAAAAAAAAGTGTGGTCTTTATCTGTTTCATCGTCGTTTCCTTTGTCGATTAAGTTAGATAGAAATGGCCCCCGATTTCCGGGCTACTGCATTAAGTGTATGCTGCTTCCGCTAACCGCCATGGAGAGCGAAGCGGAGGCATTATCGGCCTAAAGACCTTTATCGTCCATACTGATTTTCACCTCAACCGCTTTCGCCTATGCAAAAGCGGTAGGCGGCAACCGCCATCCCCCCCTAACCATGATCCTAAAAACCACAGTTGGGCGGGGTGAAGTGTGCGTCGGAATTCATCTGCCCCTGCTCAGCTTATTGCCACCGGCCAATTCAAAGGCACGCTGTTTCAGCCAACCCTCTTTTTGGCGCTTGTTCAAAGCTTACAGTTCGAGTGCGGCCCGCTCATGACTGATGCGTTCATTCTGCAGATCCCGGTAGATCCGATTGGCGAGCTTACGCCGGCGAATGGCGTCCCCGGAATCGAGGCATGCCTCAACGGTATCGAGAAATCGGGCCAGAAGTCCTAGGCTGCGGCCTGTGTCCATTTTTGCCTGACGCCTTTCATCGCCGCTTCCAGGTTGGTTAGAATCACCCGCAGTCCGGCCTGGAAGAATTCGTTTTGAGCAAGTTTTTTGTGGCGTACGCGTTCGATAGTCTTCCGCACCGTCTCTTCACTCAACTGGCCGTAGTCTTGAAAAGCGGACAGATTGCGCAGGCCTTCCCCGGCTTCGGCGGGATACTTGGCATCCAGTTGCATGCAGTGTTACTGGGTGTCAATAACTCAAGTTTCGGAGTTCATATTTACATACGAATCGCCTCTAACAGTATGATAAATATGAATAATTACGATCTCTCCTCTAAAGGCACT
>JAHXHR010000096.1 GCA_025656505.1 Candidatus Thiodiazotropha sp. (ex Epidulcina cf. delphinae)
CTGTTCGGTCATGATCTGAATATTCCGGGTCAACTGCCCCATGTGGCTCGACATCGATTGCAGATTGGTCTCCATCCGCGGGTCCACCTGCTGGGTCAACTGGTGCATATCCTGGGTGACGTTGTAGATCAGATAGAAGCCGGACAGCCCGAGGATGCCGACCACCAGCATCATGGGGTAGATCATGCGCTCCCAGCGGGAAAGGCTCTTGTCGAAGCCCTTGAAAAAGTTGGTGAGGGTGATTTCCAGCTTGACCATCGCCTTCTGTTCCGGCGATAGACTCTGATATTCAGGGGCAAAGGTGCGCGGATCTTTCTCAAACATGGGTTATATCTGCCTCAGACTCCCATCACGGAGATAATACGGAGATTTGACTCGCTATCCATGCTACATAGCCGAACCTGGATCAAGCGGCGTTCGGTATATAACCATTCCATTATAGACCCATACTCCCTCTTTCAGGACAAGAATCTACCTATGGGCCTATCCAAACGCCGCATGACTGCGTTGCAAGGCCTTGCCCTGCACCCCCGCAAGCGCACACTTCACCCCGTTCAACTGCGGTTTTTAGGTTAAACTGGAAACTACCGGGGAGAACTCTCGACCTATGACGGATTTTATTCTTACCTATGAAACGGCCATTCGCCTGAGCGCCTTTTTCGGCGTCTTTACCCTCATGGCCTTATGGGAGATCGCTGCTCCGCGCCGCCGTTTGCTGTTCTCCCGGCTGCAACGCTGGACCGGCAACCTCGGCATTGTGATCCTCAACAGCCTGCTGTTACGCCTGCTGTTCCCGGCGGCGGCAGTGGGCATGGCGGCCTTCACGACCGATGCCGGCTGGGGTCTGTTGAATGCCGTCAGCCTGCCTTACTGGTTGAGCCTGGTCATCTCCGTTGTGCTGATGGACCTGGTGATCTATCTGCAGCATGTCATGGTTCACGCCGTCCCCATGCTCTGGCGATTGCACCGGGTGCATCACGCCGATCCGGACTACGACCTGACCACCGGGGCGCGTTTCCACCCGATCGAGATCATTCTCTCGATGGTGATCAAGCTAGCCGCCATTGCCGCCCTTGGTCCACCGGTGGCGGCGGTGATCATCTTCGAAGTCGTACTCAACGGTATGGCGATGTTCAATCACGCCAATATCAGCCTCCAGCCGGGATTGGACGATTTCTTGCGTCGGCTTGTCGTGACGCCGGACATGCACCGTGTGCACCACTCGGTCGAGCCCGCTGAGGCGAATAGTAATTTCGGTTTCAATCTCTCCGTCTGGGATCGTCTCATGGGCACCTATCGGGCACAGCCTCGCCTCGGCCATCGGCAAATGCGCATCGGCGTCAGTTCCCTGCAAGACCCACGGTTAATCACTCGTCTGCCGGGTATGCTGATGATCCCCTTCATCCGGGACAAACCGCATAGCGACGTCTACAGTATCAATCGACGACATGGGGATTCGGACCGGAACCAAGGAGATACCGAATCATGAGCGTAGAAAGCTACGATGTCTATTACTCCGGCGCCATTCTCAAGGGCCGTGACCCCGAGGAGGTAAAACGAAAAATCAGTGCTATGTTCAAGCTGGAAGGCGGTCAGTTGGAACGGCTTTTCAGCGGTAAGCCGGTCCCGATAAAAAAGGGCGTGGACATGGACCGCGCCGGCAAATTCCGTGTCGCCTTTCGTGACGCCGGCGGATTGGTGGATATCGTTCCCGCCGGCCAACCGGCCCCTGCCCCCAAACCACCGGCCCGGACCCGCCCCAGGCCGGCCACACCCTCCTCCCCGGCCGGGAGCGGCTCGTCAACCCAGGAGATGACGCTTGCGGAGGGTCCCATGGAGCCGCCGCCCGACGAGGATGCCATACCTGTCGCCGCCCCGGATTATCCCCTGTCATCCCCACAGGGTTTCGACCTGTCCGACTGTGCCCCCGAGGTGGAAGCCACGGAGCTACCCGATATCAGCGCCCTGAATTTGGATAGACCCGGCATCGGCATCAATGAACCCCCCGACCCCGAACCGCCCGAAATCGACACTTCGGCATTGGCACTGGACACCACGGGCGCCATCCCGGCGGAACAAGCGCCGGCCGAACCGCCGGACATCGATACCACAGCATTGAGCGCCTCCCCCGCCAATCAGGGCAGCCTGGAAGATTGCCGGGTGACGGTCGAACCCGCCCCCATGCCCAATATCGACCATTTGAAAATCGAGCAGCCGGAACGGGCAGAGATAAAAGGCAAGGCGCAGTCCACGATTTCCCAGGACGACTAGCCCGCATTTCTCACCAGACGGACCGTACTAACAGGAAAACTTATGAAAATTGAACAGGTTAGCATCTCTCACCGTATGGCGTTCATCGGACCGTCTGTCCTATTTGGTTTTTGGAACAACCAGGCCGAGCCTCTTGAACGATCGGGCTTGAACCATAGGCCCGGCTATGCTTCAAGCCCGATCGTCCAACCTGCTTCGGCCTGGTTGCGCCAAAAATCCAAATCCTGGTGAGAAATGCGGGCTAGCCCTGCCCATTACCCATAAGTCTGAAATATGGGAACAGACATGACATAACCTGTTGTTTTCGTTAGGTTCATATTTTTGTTGGCTGTTAGGGGCATGGTTTGTAACTCATTGTTTTTAAAGGGTGGAAATATTTGTGGGTAATGGGCATGGCTAGCCCTGTTAGTATAAATCCAGATAGTTATCGAGGGATGACCGGGTGGCTTCGGAAAGCCCCTCATCATGCCCGTTCTCGGGACGCCCCGTCTCCAGAATCCCTTCCATGGCGCCGAAGACCCGCTCGGCGTAAAAACGCAACAACAATCGCTTTTCGTCGTCGCTCAACCAGAGTTCCACCTCACCATGCCGTTTACCGCTTTGCGGATCGACCTCCCAGAGTCTGAGCCTGTAGGCCGGCAGGTTCCAGCCGGCCCGTACCAACCGTTCCCGGCTAACGTCGGCATGAAACCACTCAAGCTCTTTGCCGTTGTAGACAGAAAAATCGATACCCTTGCCGCTTTCCAGCGGCATCCTACGCAAGCGATGGAGGAAGCTGATATAATCCAGCGCCTCGGCATCGCCGATTTCAATGACCTGGCTCTGCGACAGACTCGACCATCGCTCATTCGACAAAGCGGTCACCATCTGCAGGCTTGCCGGCGGGGTCTGGGGCTGGGGGATCGCTGCATCGCCCGTCTGATAGTGGTAGGCATGACCGGACACCCGATCGAACCAGAAAAACTCTTCCCTCTCTTCTCTCGTTTTTAACGACTTGACTGCGATCAGTGGCTGTAGCCGTCTGACATCCAGCCAGCTCCGATAGCTCAAACGCACCGGATAGAGCAATTCCGCCTTGCCGTAGGGTTCCGTCGTGAGTTTCAGATTGGTGACATAGGCAGGCGTGTCTGCAACCTTCCCCAACTCCGGTTCCACATCCAGGGTAAGCCGGGCGATATCCAATTCCACGAAGCCGGTGACAAAACCACGAAATTTCAGTGTGTACTCCAACTTCTCGCCGAGAACCGGCGCCGCCGCACCGGCCACTCCCGCCATCATCCACAACAGCAAGGCGACCGACAGGACTTCAATTCGCAAAATCATCAGACATTCGCCTCCGGCATAGCGTCTTGGCTATACTGTGCATGAATCTGTTGGCATGTTTCTCGCAGCATGCACACTAGATGCTGAATCGCTGCTGAATCGCTGCTGAATCGCTGCTGAATCGCTGCTGAATCGCTGCTGAATCGCTGCTGAATGCGTCAATATTTTGTCTTCATTAGAGGAGTTAACGCCATGGTCAGTCCCGTCAACAATGACAAACCCATCAGTACCACCACAGAAAAGTCGGGGCACTCCAATCGCAGCGTAAAAACGGATCAAGCGACGGTCAACACCGCCAACCTGGAAACCCAAGCGCCTGAAGCAATCGGCTCCACCCTCGAAGTGGACAAGGCGCGACAGCTTTTCGAGATAGAGAGAGGCCGTATGAATGCTGCGGACTCAGCCGGCTCGACCCCGGAACAGGCGCGAGCGCTCCTCGACAATATCCTCCGCCAATTCGCCGCATCCCCGGAGGCGGCCATGAAAGCCCAGGGCGCCAAGGTAACGGAGCCTCTGGCCGGTCTACTGGAAAGCGCACCGGCCTAACCCTTAATCCTTTATGGATCGCGGGAACCGGGCAGGGGTTCCAGGCTATTTTCACACACCCCCTGTTTCAGCCGGGTGATCTCCCGCATCGGTCCGATCACTACCAGTATATCACCCGCGTCCAACCGGTGGGCAACGCCACTGTTACTGAAAATCAACTGATTCCCCAGCTCCAGATCCACAACCCCTATCACGATCAGATTGTATCTTTTACCCAGTTGCAGGTCATTCAGAAGGGAACCGGAGAGGGGGGAGTGTTGGGGAATCTCTATCTCGGCGATGTCGATATGTTTGCCGAACACGGTGTTTTCCAACATCTCCACCAGATAGGGGCGGGCAATGAGTTCATGCACCCGATGGCCGCTGATCTCATAGGGGTCGATCACCTTGGTCGCCCCCGCCGCCATCAGCCTCTCACCCGAAGAGGCCGATTCGCAGACACCGACGATCTTGAGCTTGTCATCCAGGGCTCGGGCGGAGAGGGTGAGAAAGAGATTTTTCGGCTCTTCGGAGAATAGACAGAAAATGGTCTTCACCCAGCTGCCGATGCCGATATCGCGCAATTTCTCATCATCCGTGTAGTCGATCACCCCGGCCTGCAAACCTTTCGCCAGCAACGCCCCTACCTCATCCAGGTCATTGCTGTAGAGAAAGACTTCAATACCGCGGTCGGCCAACTGCATGGCTACCTCGTGCCCCAGCGCACTGCATCCGAAAATCAACGTATCCCGTCGGCTCATCACAGCGTCCCCCTCTCCAGACAGTCTCGGAAATGGACAACGCTGTACTCATGCCCGAACAGTACCAGCAAATCATCGGCCCGAAGGGTGAAATCATCACCGGGATTGAAGTGGAGACAGCTATCTTGCAGGCGATAGCGACTGTCGCCGCCGCCAGGTTCGCAATCCCCTTTGCGGATCACGCCGAAAGGGGTGAGTTTGCGATGCCTGAAGTCGATATCACCCATCGGCCGTCCATCCAGCGAGCCACCCTGTTTAATACGCACCGCCTCAATGCCTTCATGGGATTGACCGGTCAGTAAACCGTATACCGCCTCGAAAGCCACCGGCTGACCCGCATATTCGGCGGCGATCAGGCCGAGCACCTCATAGGGAGCGACACAATGGCTGGCGCCGGCGCGATAGAGCTTGGTGACATTCTCTCTGTGGTTGGCGCGGGAGATGATCTCGATCCCGGGATTGCATTGCCGCGCTGTCAGGGTTATGTATACGTTCACCACGTCGTCGCCGGTCAAGCAGAGCAGGCGCCTGACCCGGGTATCGATACCGAGACTCAACAGCAAGTCGTTGTCTTCCCCGTCCCCGATCACCGCCGGGTAGCCCCGTTTCTTCGCCACGCGAACATTCTCCTCCTTGGGGTCCACCACCACGAATAACCGTTTATCCGCCGCCAACCGCTCAGCCACCACCTGTCCCACACGTCCGAAACCACAGATCAGCGTATCGATGTGCTTGCGCTCGACTTCGGAAAAAATCCGGTGGGCGCGAATCTCGTGAATCTTCTCCCCGAACGCGGAGACGATGATGGAGGTGAAAAAGGAGATCACACCCAATCCTGCGATGATCAGCACCAGGGTCACGATTCGCCCCTCTGTGGTGTGAGGGGTGATATCGCCATAGCCAACGGTGGAAATCGTCACCAGCGCCCAATAGATGCTATCGAAGAAACCGCTGATCTGGGGATCGCTTTGATCGGCCTCGAAAAAGAACATCGCAGTAGCGGCGGTAAAGGTGATAAAGGCCATGAAGATAAACAGGGTCACCAACTCGATGCGTTTCTCCGACAGTACCTTGACGAATTCACTGATGCTGCGGGTATAACGGAAGAGCTTGAACAGGCGGAAGAGTAAAAAGATGCGCAGAAAACGCAACGGACGATAGCTGGGAATGATCGCCAGCAGATCGATAATCGCCAGCGGCTGGACAAGATACCTCAGCTTTTCGATCGATGCATGCCCCATCGCAGACCAGACTCGGAACGGCTCATTGATGAACTCCGCCCGCTCATAACGTTCGAGAATCGCTTTGTGGCTATCGTTGTAGATCCAGAACCGCAACAGGTATTCGATGATGAAAATACCCACAACGACAATTTCGAAAACATCGCCAAGGAGCCCCAAGTCGTGTTTCACCTCATAGATCAACATCCAGACACTCGTCAGAACCAGCAGGATCATGAAGATATCGAAATAGGGCCGAATCGGCGCCCTGGGGTTCTCCAACAGGTTGAACACCGCCTGTTTGAGACCCTTATAACGGGCCGAGCCCTCCATAGCGTAACACTGTTTGATGACTCGATGGGAAAAGGACATAAAACGGACGCTATCCACCTTGGATCTGAAATGATTAACCCGGCGACCTAATATATCGGCACAAGCGGAAAAACCTGGAGAATACTCCCCCCGCTAAGGCGTGCTACGGTGGCGTTTCGATGCCTTGCTGTAGCCCGGCACACGACGGCTGAACATGGCCTATTAGGGTACCGGGTTAATAAACCGCTGACCTGGCGTGGATTCCAGCTCAATGCGCTCGCTGTTGGCCACATTCACCTCCCTGCCGTCCAGGGTCAGGAAACGGCGATCCTCCACATCCGCTCGCCGGGCGCTGTAACTGACGCTCCTGCCGGACTGGGTGTCGATCACCCTGACCGTCACCACACGGTAGCTATCCTGCCATTGCAGGAACAGAAACATGCCGCTCCCCAGGAGCATCATCACCAATAAGGTATAACCTCCCCATCTGATCAGGGAGTTAGGCTTCCCGGAAAGTGGTGCCGGTCCGGCATCATTGGAAAGGGTTGGCAAACGTTGCCGGCGGTTGCGAATCACCAGCCAGGCGACTGCGATAACGGTAAGTGTTAGGAGAATTTTGCTAATCATGGCCGGGGAACCCTATCATGTGAAACCCGGCAGGCCAATCTCGGTCTCACCCCATCATCCACTACCCGCAAAGCGGGTAGTGGATGAAAGCCCCCAAAGGGGGCTTCAGAACCACCTCTCACTTTTCTGCGACTGCATTCCTCCATCCTGGTTTTCCACAACCGGCCTGGGATGCAAAATTTCTCTCGCCAAGATCGCAAAGCACGCCAAGAAGACATTCTGACCTACGACTGAACCCGACAATATCACTTTGAAAGAGTACTATGCTTGCAGCCCCTGCAACTAACGATTTACTATCCCGACTATGTTCAACAGAATTACCCTCACATCACTATTCAGCCTGCTGATGCTGTTTGGTTGCAGTAAGCCGCACGAGCCTACCATCAACCTCGCCCGTGCCGTTCATGTCGGAGACATCGATCAACTGGAACGCAACCTGTACTGGAACGCGGATGTCAATAAGGCAGGAGCGGACGGCCTGACCCCGCTGCATGTGGCCGCCCAAAAAGGCAGCTTGGTGATGAGCAAGATCCTCGTCAAACACGGCGCAGACCTCGAAGCCGTCGACCCCCAAGGGCATACTCCGCTTCTCAAGGCCCTGATCACGCGCAACACGATTTTGGCGGCTGATCTGGTCAGGAGCGGCGCGAAGCTCGACCCCGACGCCGCCCTGCACGAAACGGCGAAACTCGGCAGTGCAGACCGCGACGTGATCGATTTCCTGGTCAAACAGGGTGCGTCCCTCGACAATAGCGACGAAAACGGCAACACGCCCCTTCATTCGGCCATTCTCAACGACCAGCGGGTTGTGGCGAAATATTTAATCAATCGAGGCACCAGTCTGGGCGCCGTCAATCATGTAGGCTTAACCCCTCTGGCTTTGGCCATTGAGCGAAAAAATCCGGACATCGAAAGAATATTGAGGCAATTCGGCGCATTGGAAAATCGCTGATACCGGCCTCTTAATCAACAAATCATTTGGGGAAATCAAACCAATCATGACATCAACACCAGAAGAGCTAAGCGTTAACTACACGGAAGACGGCATCGACGTCGTCAAAGAACTGGACAAGGCCGTGCTTTCCAAGGGCGCATGGACCACCATCATCTTCCGCTATCAGGACTGGGACAGGGCCAAGGAGAAATATAGCGCTGACAAGTACACCATCCGCCGCTACCAGAAACGCAGTGGAGAATATACGCAAAAAAGCAAATTCAACATCTCCAGCAAAGATCAGGCGAAGGCCATTATCGAGGCCCTGCAGAACTGGACCGGGGATTAAGGGCCGCGGAAAAAATAAATTATCCAAAGATCACGTCAATATCTGGGTAAGATTCGGACGATTTGATGGAGCAAAACCGCAGGACTAGTTGGACTCATTCGAGGATTTTGTGATTGAAAATCGTCCGAAGATTGCCTGAAGAGGGGCGTGAGACTGGATAATTTATTTTTTCTGCGGCCTACAGCCCGCCGGGTCCCTGACGATAACGGATCCGGGCGCCGGGCAAACGACCTTACCGACCTCCGGCGACTGCGCTTCGGCCCATCGGTTTCGGCATGGCTCGACGACTTGCCGTCCCGAACGGGGCATTATGCACCCCGGCGTCCGAGCTAATTTTTTTCATATAAATCAACTAATTACCAATCAACAAGGCGCCATGCCGACCCCGCCGCGATCTCTTTTCCCCACCGCCGACCCATTTATTTAAGAACTTGTAACAATTTGTTAAAGATTTTTCAGGGTCACGCCGATAAACGTCAAGACGGACAGACCAGCCGTTAGGAATTCACAAACGTGTGAATGGATCAACACAATAAATATGGAGTCAATCATGTGCAAAAAGATTGTCTGGCTGCTAGTGAGCATTGTATTGCTTATCGGCTTGTCCCCCACGGCATTTTCCCAAGATCTCAAAGTCGCGGTGCTCGCTCCCCGCGGTGAACTCAAGGCCGGCGCACGCTGGCAAGCGTTCGGCGAATATCTGAGCAAGGAACTCGGCAAGCAGGTGACCATCGTGCCATTGCCGCCTTCACGCGTGATTGAGGCCGCCGCCTCGAAAAAGATCGATTTTCTGCTTTCCCATGCGCCGCATACGGTCTATGTGCAGGAGAAACTGAGCGCCAATCTAATGGCAACCCTCAACACCAAGGTGGGTCCCCGTTTCGGCGGCGTCATCATCGCCAAAAAGGGAAGCGGCATTTCCTCTGCCCGGGATCTTCAGGGCAAGAATGTGATGTCACTGAAATTCAAAGCTGCCGCCGGCGCCTATATTTTCCAGACCTTTCATCTGGTCCAGAAAGGCATAGACCCGCACAAGGATTTCGCTTCACTCAAGGTCGGCAAGAAACAGGACGACCTGGTGCTGGCAGTGAAGAACGGGTTAATCGATGCCGCATTCATACGCTCCGGACTGCTTGAAAATATGCAGCGGGAAGGCAAAATCAAGCTGGACGATTTTGCAATCGTCGACAACCGAAACAACGACGGTTTTCCGCTCCTGCACAGCACGGCGCTCTATCCCGAATGGTGCTTTTCCGCCCTGCCCCATGTGGCTGGCGAAGACATCGATCGCGTTTCATCCGCCTTGTTCAAAATCACCCCCGATATGTCGGCGGCGAATAAGGCGAGAATAGAGGGCTTCGTCCGGCCCGTGCCGCTTGACGGTATTAAACAAGCCCTGAAAACACTCCGAATCGCCCCATACAGCGGGTAAACGGGCTCTTAATTCACTCATTTCATTTTCAGGAATGCCGCTATGAACACATCAAGAGTTCCTTGGATTCATCGTTTTCGCAGCCTTGCGGTGTCGGTCAAATTCATCCTGATACTCGGCCTAATCCTTGCGATACTCACCACGGCATCGGGTTATTTTATAGTCCTGTTGGAACGGAATGCGTTGGACGAAACCCTCGTCGCATCTGTCGAAGTGGTGAAACAGATCACTCAAGAGCAGTTCAACCGCACGGAGGAATCCGTGCTGTTCAACGCAAACCAACTCAACAATCTGTTGGCGGCAATCGCACCCCAACCCATTGCCGAATTCGATCTCTCCCTGCTATCTCAATACGCCGAGATGGCAGTGGAGGACCCGGATATCTCGTTTGTAGCCTTTCTCAACAACGACGATAAACGGTTCGCAACGGCGGGTGATGAATCAGCCGCTGAAAACCTGCTCACGAAAACCATCGTCCATGAAGACATCACCCTCGGTAAGGTCGTAGTCGGTTACAACCACCACAGAGCCAATGACCTGCTGACCACGATCAATACCAAGACGGATACCCATCTGAGTGGTATGAAAGGCGCCCAAGAGAAGGCCCTCAAGACCTCGATACTGAGTACGGTGGTGATGTTTACGGCCAGTGCGATTGTGGCCATATTCGGGGTGGTAATCCTGGTCAAGGTAGTGATCACCAACCCCCTCTCCCGAGTGGTCAATGCCTCACGTTCGCTGGCGGACGGAGATCTTCAAACCAGGGTAAAACACACGAACGAGGATGAACTGGGTGTGCTGAGCAACGCATTTAATGAAATGGCGACGAAGTTCAACCAGGTCATTGTCAAGCTGATCGAAACCACCTCGAAACTCGCCAACTCCGCTGAACATATGACAGCGGTCACAGAAAAGACCAGCAAAGGCGTCAAGCATCAGCAATCCGATACCGAAATGGTCGCCACCGCCATGAGCGAGATGTCAGCCACGGTTCAGGAAGTGGCGAATAACGCCTCCCAGGCTTCCTCTCACGCCACTGAAGCGAGTGAGCAGGCCAATGACGGCAAGCAGGTAGTCAAGGAGACCATTGACGCCATCGGATCCATGGCGAATAAGGTGGACAATGCCGCCCAAGTGATCAAGGAACTGGAACAGCACACCGTCAGCATCGGCACCGTCATCGATGTCATTAAAAGCATTGCGGAACAAACCAACCTGTTGGCCCTCAATGCCGCTATCGAAGCCGCACGCGCCGGTGAACAGGGACGCGGTTTTGCGGTCGTGGCGGACGAAGTCCGCAATCTCGCCCAACGCACACAGGAATCCACTGCGGAGATTCAAGAGATTATCGAACGGGTGCAGGCGGGCGCGGAAGAGGCCGTAGGTGTCATGCAGGAAGGTCAGGATGCGGTAAAACGAAGCGTCGAACTGGCCTCGAATGCGGGATCATCCCTGGACAGCATCACAGATGCCGTCACCTCGATAACCGACATGACGATCCAGATAGCCAACGCGGTGGAAGAACAGAGCAGTGTCGCCGAAGAGATGAATCGCAACATTGTCACCATCAGCAACGTGGCTAGCGAGACCGCCAGCGGTTCCGAGGAAACCGCTGAGGTAAGTGACGCGCTGGCAAAGCTCAGCCTGGAACTTGGAGAGATCGTCCAACAATTCAAGGTATGAGGACGGCATATCAGTCGTTCAGTATCGGAATGGAGCGGTCAACTGCGGTTTTTAGGATCAACCCGGCAACCGAATAGACTCCCTGCTTTTCCCCTCTCCCTGAGGGAGAGGGTGGTAAAGGGACAACAGTGACGGAACCTATCAGACCCTGGAGCGTGACTTGATCTCGGATAGCAGACCGGCTTGGCGATCCCGCCGCTCCAGGTCTTCCTTATCGACGCTGCTCATCAGTTCTCGCTTCAAGCGCTCGTTCTCCTTATTGAACGCCTTGATCTCCAGATCCGATAATTCCAGTTCCTCTCCACTGGACACATAGACCCGATCGTAACCAAGCCTTTCCAACACATGACCGGCCACCGACTCGAAGATACGGATATCATTTTCCGATGCTTCGCGCAGGAACTTCCGGGTATTGTTCCTCATCACCGGCTGCGTCAGCTTGCTCCACAAGTCGCTGGACCCCGCAGCCCGCTTAGCTTCATCGCTACGATGGAACTCCAGCATGCCCTCGGTGTAGGCAACGCCTAAAAATTCACAAAGACGTTTGGCTGTCGCTTCCGGGTTGCCGGTCAACTCCTCGTAAGAGACCGAGCAGAGCCTTTTCGGCCCGATCTTATCCCGGAGCGCCAAACCGGTCTCCTGGACATGCATCCAACCTTTGGCGATATTGTAGAAATGCTTCTCACCCACTACCGCCTTACGGAACGAGAGGGCCACGTCTCTACCGTCCCGATAGAGAAAAATATACTTGGGCGCATCGTAATAACGCTCAATCTCATCCACATACTTGATATTGGCAAGGCTCTTACAGCACCAGGTTTGCGCCTGCTGAACCTCGGCGCAGATATCGTAAACCGCCCCATGCAGGGCTACCAGGCTGTTTTCATGACAACGCGACCTCACATCTTCACGATCCAATTCAACCTTTTCCCACGGCACGGGATTAAGTTCCACCAAGCGGCAGACATCATCGATAAGAAGGTTGAAATTGTGCTCATCAAAAAGGTCTCCATACTGTTTTTGGAGGGGGTAGATCCGATGCAGGATATGAGGAGGATGAGGTGATACGATTTCGCTGAGCTGATTCAACATCAACCGTAGTAAGTTAGAGCCGGAACGTTGCATTCCGATCATGAATATTGGTTGCATAGCAATATCCTTTTTTTCCATTACATAAATAATAAAGGGGGGATCGGAAGACGAGCCACGATCCCGACGAAGTCCACATACGATATGGCATACCGCAGCAGTCAATTAAAAAATGCACTGACCACTTGTTATTCAATCTTCTCGAACATGAGCCAATACTTTTCCAATACGATATCAATCCCAGCGACTTAAATCGGCAGTGATCTCTT
Source organism: Candidatus Thiodiazotropha sp. (ex Epidulcina cf. delphinae) (assembly GCA_025656505.1). GTDB lineage: Bacteria > Pseudomonadota > Gammaproteobacteria > Chromatiales > Chromatiaceae > Thiodiazotropha. Next base: position 12,796 of record JAHXHR010000096.1, read on the forward strand.
ATAGTATAAAATAACTATCAGGAAAATTAGTAGAATAAAAGTCCTAAGATTCCCGCGCCCGGAATAATCCAAATCACTTCTAATTTCAATTTGATCAGTGCAACGATTGCGGCAGTGAAAATCAATAACGAAATCCAGTTCATCTGAGCCGTGCCGGCCACCACGTATGATGCAGCCAGAATCATGCCGATCACACCCGAACGGATACCGCGCATGGATGCCTTCAACATCTCGGAGCGTTTTATCTTGTCCAAATAACGGGCACATAACACCATCACCACCGCCGGGGGAGTGAAGATACCGATAGTGGCTGCCGTAGCGCCCAACAACCCAGCCATCTTGTAGCCGATAAATGCCGCACTGATCAAAATCGGACCGGGGGTCACCTGTCCGAGAGCGATGCCGTCGATGAACTCCTTGTGAGTCACCCAACCCTGACCGTCAACGACGATCTCCTGGATCAAGGGGATGAACACAAAGCCTCCCCCGAAAAGGAACAGGCTCATCGCAGCGAAAGTCGACAGCAGTTTGCCCGCCATTGCCAGATCAGTGCTCAAGAACGGCGCCGCGACGGAGAGCGCGGGCAAAGCGGCCGAACTGTAGAGTCGCTTGCCGCCGTCGCCCTTTTCTTCCTGGGTAACCGGCTTCGGTTCTACCGGGCCTTCATCCTCGGGCGGCTCCCGAAACAACAGGAATCCCGCAACACCCGCAGCCAGAATGATACACAGGGTAATGAAAAAGCCGCCTATACCGATCAGCAGGGCACAGGCCAGGACCGTGATAACCGCTTCAGGCGCCCCCTTGATAGCCTTGCGGCCCATATTCCAGACGGCGGCTACGATAATCGCCGCCACGGCGGGAATGAACCCTTGAAAGAATTTGTTGACCGAAGGAATATCGCCCCAGGTAAAGTAGCTGTAGCTGAGAAAAAGCACCAACAGGAACGTAGGCAGGGTAACGGCCGTGGCGGAGACCAACGCCCCCACGCCCCCACGCAGTTTATAACCCACGTACGCCACCACATTGACCGCAATCGGACCGGGCAGAACGGTCGCTAACGAAATCCCATCCAACATCTCCTCATTGGTCAACAGTCTGCGGCGTTCGACCACATAGTTCTGAACCACCGATATCAGCGCCATAAACCCACCGAATGCCGTACTGCCGATCTTGAGAAATGTCCAGAAAAGCGACCAAAGATCCAATTCCCGATTGTCATCAATATCCATTACCTGATCCGTCCTAACGCTGTTGTTGTTATGCACCCGATGGATACGCGCCATCCTAGAGGATAGCAACGGGAAATTCCACTCACAGCACCACCTTGGTTACAGATGTAAGGTGTGGCAGGGCCACACCCTGCGGGGTTAGCCAGTGCAGGGTGTGACCTGCCGCACCATCACGCTCGCCGAGACACCCATGATCTACGATGAGACACCACGCTCCGTATAGGCAGGAGTAGCGTTTTTTATAGGGGTGTCTCGATGATTGTCGATTACTCGGCTGGCAGATTGCTATAGCCATGATAATATGGCAGTGACTTGAGTGGGTGTCTGCATTATGTGCCGGGTTAATCAAAGACTATGTTGACGCAAAAAGAACTTGAAGACCTTCTGGACGGCCCGGAATCCGACCGTGTGGAAAGAACAACATCAACAACGAAAACCGATAAGTTTTCTGAGGCGATTTGTGCATTTGCCAATGATTTCCCTGATCATCGACAACCCGGTTATTTGATGCTGGGAGTTAATGATGATGGAACACCTTCAGGGGGTGTAGCTACAATGTGATGTAATTATCCCTTTATTAAAAACAGTTGATTTGCTAAGCTTTCTTAAAACCATAGCAAGAAGGCGATCTA
>JAHXHR010000097.1 GCA_025656505.1 Candidatus Thiodiazotropha sp. (ex Epidulcina cf. delphinae)
TCTTACGCTTCTTTCTCTCGCTCATTCCTGTTTCCCCTGATTCGCATGTACAGCTTAAACTACTGTCCAGAATCTGGGGTCCACTTTACTCGTTCAAAGGCGATATCCCTGATGGAGTGATCGAAAAGGGAGAGGTTCCAGATCACTGAGGTACAGGTGATGAAAAACCAGAAAAGCACGGGAATCAGCCAGTAATACCTGGATTGCAGCAGTCGCAACAACATTTCCCGCCAACCTTTTTTGTAGGGCCTGTTCACCCAGGGGCATGCTAAGTGACAAGAACCAACTTACCCTGCGTTCGTCCTTGTTCGATCAGTCGATGCGCCTGTACCGCCTGGTCCAGCGGCAGATGCTCACTGACACTGATCTTCAGAGCCCCACTGTCTATCATTTCCGCGCAGTCACGTAAGATAGCGACCTGATTGACCCTGGCTTGAGGGAGATCGCGCAGCATGGGGGTCAGCATCAGCGTAAAACCGATGCGCAGATTGCGATTGCGCGCCTCTTTCCAGTCCGTTTCCACACCTGGATCGAGCAGGGTGACCAGATCCCCATAGTGTGCGGTGGCCGCGATCGACTGTTTGAAGACCTCGGATCCCACCGTATCCAACACCACATCCGCGCCGCGTCCATCCGTTAACCGCAACACTTCGTCCACAAACCCCTGATCCCGGTATAGGATCGCTTCGTCTGCGCCAAGGGAAGTCACGAATGCCTGCTTTTCCGGTGTGCTGACGGTTGTGAGTACACGTACTCCGGCCTGCTTCGCCAACTGGATGGCTACATGCCCGACACCGCCCGCTCCCGCATGCACCAGCAGGGTTCTCTCGTCCGTCAGCCTAGCGCGGCCGAACAGGGCCTCCCAGGCGGTGATCAAGATTAAAGGTGCGGCAGCGGCATGAATGAAATCGATCGACACCGGTTTTCGGCAGCACACGTGTTCCTCCAGCACGGCGAAATCCGCATAATTTCCCTGCAGACCGCCCAGCCCCCCATTACAGTACCAGACCTCGTCACCCGCTCGAAAACGTGTCGCTTTGTTGCCGGTCTCCACCACCACCCCGGCGCCGTCACACCCCGGAATCGCCGGCAAACCGTCGGGCAGCAACACGCCTCGGCGGCGCAGCTTGGCATCGACGGGGTTCACGCCGGCCGCCTTGATCCTGATCTTAATCTGCGTGGCTGAGGTGATGGTCGGTTCTTCAATCTCTTCCAGAAAGAGGACTTCCGGGCCTCCCGTGTCTCGCATTACGACCGCTTTCATAACTATCCTCCGATTGACGGTTTTCCATGGGGGCGGCTTTGCCGATTAACGATGCGTAAAATGCTATGATTTCTATCGCTTGCCCGGCGGGACCGGCAAGCGATAGAGAATCCAGGCGAATCGGGAGACGAAAACGATAGCGAGAAGCCACAGCAGCTTCTCCATGCCATCGGTTTTTCCCGAGCGCAGGATTGAGTAGAATGGGCAGGAGCCAGGTAAATCCCGTTAACAATAGGCTGGTAAAGTCAAGCCTCGGGGTGATCTGCATTTCAAAAAATCCCTATTTTTTATCATTTAGTACTCATTCAAGGTGATATTGACGCCAAATCCGTCAATACCACCTTGAACCTAAAAACCGCAGTTGATCGCTCCATTCCGATACTGAACTGCTGATAGGCAAACTATTAACTGCGGTTTTTAGGTTGAATGGGGGTTAGTTTGGGGTGCTGATGGCCAATCTGCAAGCTTGTAACCCGCATTCGATGCCAATCACTGCTTTGATGAAGCGGCGAATTCAACCAAAATGGATGGTGCGACACCATCAGCGAGGAGCAGGGATATGTCAGAAGAGATCAGCAAATTCACCATTCACCTCGAGCAACAGGAGGACTACGCCTTTCGTGTGAAATTCGATTTGAAAAAGGCGCCGGATGTCATCATGGATGAACCGCCCCCGCTGGGCGAGCGTAACGGACCGAATGCCTCGCGGATGTTGGCGGCGGCCGCCGCCAATTGCCTCAGCGCCAGTCTGATGTTTTGTCTCGCCAAGGAGGACGCGCCTGCGCATAACCTCAACACCGAGGTCACCTGCACCATGCTTCGCAATGATAAGAGACGCTTGCGGGTCGGTCGTCTGGACGTGCGTATTACTGCGGGGGATGAACTCCTTGCGTCGAAGAAGCTGGAACGTTGTTTGACCCTGTTCGAAGACTTCTGCGTTGTCACCGCCAGTATCCGAGAAGGTATTCCGGTCGGTGTGGAAGTCGTCAACGGGGACGGCGAAGTGCTGCACAGAGCAGAGTAGCCGGGCGGATCGACGTCTCTTATTCGCTTCCTGCCGCAAGGGCCTTTTGTTTGCGCTGCTGATGTTGAAGCAACCGGCCCACCGCTGCGCCGGTCATGGGACGATGAAACAGGTGTCCCTGAAAGTGCCGGCAGCCCATGGAAAGCAGTAGATTGAATTCGGCCTCCCGCTCCACACCTTCGGCCATCAGCGACAACCCCATCTGTTGCGCCAGCAGGATGATCCCACCCATGATGGTCCTTCTGCCTGTTCGCAGGTCGATCTCCGAGATGAAGGCCCGGTCCACTTTCAGCCTGTCGATGGGCAGTTCCTGCAGAAACAGCAGCGAGGAGTAACCGGCGCCGAAATCGTCTATTGCCAAGCGCACCCCAAGAGACTTTATCGCTTGGAGCTTGCGCTGGGTCTCACTGACACTGGCTAACAGGAAACCCTCGACCAGATCGAGTTCAAGACAGTGTCCGGGCAGGTCGTATTCGCGTAACAAACTCTCCAGTTCGTCGGCCAGATCCGCCTGGGCAAACTGCATGGCGGAGATATTTACCGAAACATAGTCGATCTCGGAGAGGAGACCTGCCTCATCCCAGGCGCGCATCTGTTCAAAGGTCTTGCGTAGTATGAAACGGCCGAGTCGCGGCATCTGGCCGGTCTCTTCAGCCACCGCGATCAAACGTGTGGGGCTGACCTCGCCCAGTTCCGGGTCATTCCATCTCAGCAATGCCTCCAGGGCGAAAACTCTCGACTCAGGATCGACCTGCGGCTGATACAGAAGGCGCAGTCGCTCCTTGTCCATGGCCTCCGGCAAGCGGCTATGGATGGTCAGCCAGTCGCGGCCGGCCTCCTCCATTTCGGGGGAATAGAAACTGACGGTGTTGCGTCCCTGGGTCTTCGCATTCGTAGCAGCGGCGTCCGAATAGCGCAGCACCTCACTGGCGCTTTTGCCGCCCAGGGGAATGATGACGATGCCGATGCTCGCGGTGAGTCGCACCATCAGCGCGTCGAGGATGAACGGTTCCGCCAGGGTCTTGCCGATCTCCTCCGCCCTGTATTGCGCCAGCCGGACCATTTCCTGCGCATCTTCCTGTTGCGCTTCTGTAAGCAGAACGAACTCGTCCCTGCCGATATGGGCCAGCATATCGTTTCGCTCGCAACAGGCCTCCAGGCGTCTTGCCGTTTCGGCCAGGACTCTGTCTCCCTGATGGTGTCCCAGGGTGTCGTTGATCTGTTTGAACCGGTCCAGGTCGATGTGAAGCAGCGCGCCAAGGGCGCCATTCTGTCTCGCCTGCACCAGTTGTTGTTGCAGGCGATCCAGCAGCAGCCGGCGATTCGGCAGGTCGGTGAGATCGTTATACTGCACCAGGTATCGGATCCTCGCTTCTGTCTGAAGGCGAAAGGTTATGTCCTTGAAATTGACCACGACGCCGATCTGGTCCCGCAGGTGCGGAATCGGCGTCAGTTGATATTCCACCGGAAAGGGGTCGCCCCCTTTGCGCCAGAAGAGACCCTGGCCGCTATGGGCCTCCAGGCTCCTCAACGGATCGTTGCGATCGGCCTGCCTCCTTTCCTCGCGCTCGTTGGCGTTGGCGGGGGTTGGGTGAACCAGCCGGGCAAACTCCTCTCCACTCACCTCCTCACGGGTGTAACCGAGCATTCGCAGTGCGGATGGATTGATGAAGCTGATGCCGCCGCGGCCATCCAGACCGAGAATGCCCTCGCCCGTTGAGGTCAGGATCACCCGCAGCCGTTCCTCCTCCCGTTTCAGGGCCCGTATCGATTCTTTGATGCGTCGGCGTTGATGGGCAGTGAACATGGTGATGGTCGACAGCAGGATGGAGATCAACAGCGAGACCCGCATCCACAGTTGTTGTTGCGGCGCCAGAAACCGGTTCTGCTCCGCTTCCAACATCGCAACCACCAACCGATAGTGGTGCCCGTATTCAGCGGAGCCGTAGTGAATCGAACGAAAGCTAAACAACCCTTGTCGATGATCGATCCGCCCCGTCTCCTTGCCCTGCATGATCGACCACACTTCCGGGTAGGCCAGATCGAAGCGCATTTTGTTTCCGTTCCCGCCATCGAGCATGAACCCCCATTCCTGATCGGTGTTGAAGCCGCGCAGGTAGTAGCCGGAATCATCCAGCAGCAGCAGGTGGCTTTCAGTCAGTTCGGCATGCGTGGCCAGGTCATCGAGGAGATGGCGGGCCGACACGTTGAGCATCAGCATGCCTATTGTCTCCCCCCGGCTATCCAACAGAGGAGTGGCCAGGCGCAGCATCGGCTTATAGGGGAGTTCCAGCTTTCCGTGTTCGATATTCAGGTCGATCGGCGAGGCATAGACCTGCCCAGGATTGAGTTGTGTGAGATCCTGGAAATAGTAGCGCCGGGACTTGCTCTGCAAGGCCGGGTTAGGGACTCGGCCGGCGCCATGGGGTGTCAGATCGACTCGCAGCAGTTCCTTACCCGCAGTATCGAGAAGGCGTATTTGATCGTAGAGCTGTTTTTCAGCGGCGAACAACGCCCAATCCGCTGCAATGCGCCCCATCATCGGCTCATCCCCTTGCTGGATGGCGATTGCCAGTGCGGGGTTGCGGGCCAGTAGTTTCAGGTCGCCGGCCAGATCCTTGCGTCGCTTCTCCAGTGCGATCAGGGTGCTGTTCGCTGAGAGTTCCGAAAGCCTGCGCCAGCGCTCCAGCATGCCTTCCGCTGTTAACTGATATCCTACCCAGATAATCAGATTGGCGAGCGCCAGCAAAGGGAGTGCGATCAACAGACCCTGCCATATCAACGGCCTGATCGTTCCAGAGGACGATTTTTCATGGGTGGGCATGCGCATTCCCTGCGTTCACGCAGAATAGCTGAAAGAGCCCTAAATTAATGCATAGCATATTGTCGGTATTTTGCCTGCGGTAAAAGACTACAGTCTTTATTTTCTTGACGGTCCACCCAGTCTCGCAGGCTATCCCGCTATCCCGCTGTGGCGCAATAGCGGGCCGATCTCCGGTTCCCTCCCTCTGAATGCGACGAAGAGGTCCATGGCGTCCCTGGATCCTCCCTGTTCGAGAATCTCGCGCAGAAAGGCTTGTCCCGTTTTCGGATCGAAGACACCTTTCTCTTCGAATAGGGAGAAGGCGTCGGCAGAGAGCACTTCAGCCCATTTGTAGCTGTAGTAACCTGCAGCATAGCCACCGGCAAAGATATGCGAGAAGCCGTGAGCGAAACGGTTCCAGGCAGGCGGCTTCAGCACCGATACCTGATGCCGCACCTCCTCAAGGAGGTCGTAGATCCGACCGCCCCGGGCCGGATCGAACTCACCATGGATTCTGAAATCGAACAGTGAGAATTCGAGTTGACGCACCATCTGCATTGCCGACTGGAAGTTCTTGGCGGCGAGCATGCGCCGGTAGAGCTCATCGGGGATGGGCTCACCGCTATCCACATGCCCCGAGATCAATTCCAGCGCCTCCTTTTCCCAGCACCAATTCTCCATGAACTGGCTGGGAAGCTCGACGGCGTCCCAGGCCACGCCGTTGATGCCGGCCACCGCCGGGTAGTCGACCTTGGTCAGCAAATGATGCAGGCCGTGACCGAATTCGTGAAACAGGGTCTCCACTTCGTCGTGAGTGAAGAGGGCGGGTTTGTCATCCACCGGGGGGGAGAAGTTGCAGGTGAGATAGGCGACCGGGATCTGGTCTACGGAATCGCTGAAGAAACGGGATGCGCACTCGTCCATCCAGGCGCCGCCGCGTTTTTTCGGCCTTGCGTAGAGGTCGAGATAGAACTGACCGCGAAGCTGGTGATCGGCGTCGCGGATTTCAAAAAAACGCACGTCGGGGTGCCAGGTGTCTACACTGTCGACTTCATCGATACGGATGCCGTAGAGACGCTCCACCACTGCGAACATACCGGACACCACCCTAGGTTCCGAAAAGTAGGGCTTGAGCTCCTCCTGGCTGATATTGTGACGATGCCGGCGTAGTTTCTCCGAATAATAACCGATATCCCAGGCTTGCAGATCACTCATTCCGTATGCTGTTTCGGCAAATCTCCTTAGCTCCTCCAGCTCTCGTTCAGCTTGGGGACGGGAGCGCTCGGCCAAGTCAGTGAGAAACTCCGTCACCTGATCGGTGGAGTGGGCCATCTTGCGCGCCAGGGATCGTTCGGCATAATTGGAGAAACCCAGCAATCGGGCCTGCTCGTGGCGCAGAGCGAGGATCTGCTCCATTATCTCCGTATTGTCCCATCGGCCGGCATGGGGGCCCTGGTCGGAGGCCCGGGTGGTGTAGGCCTCGTAGGTTTCCTGACGTAGTGCTCGATCGTCCGCATAGGTCATGACCGGTAGATAGGAGGGAAACTCCAGGGTCAGCAGCCAGCCGTCCCGATCCCGCTGACCGGCGGTCTGCTTCGCCAGCGCCAGTGCCGACTCAGGCAGACCGGCAAGGGCCTCCTTGTCGCTGATGGGTTTGCTCCAGGCGTTGGTGGCGTCGAGCAGGTTCTCTTCGAACCGGGTGGTAAGCTGTGACAGCTCCCGGCTGATCTCCTTGAAACGCAGTTGTTTTTCAGGCGCCAGATCGACGCCGGAGAGACGGAATTCGAGGAGGGCGTTCTCCAGCAGCTTTTTCTGTGCCCGGTCGAGATCTTCAGCCTGATTCGCCACCTGCTTGTAGGCCTCGCAGAGCTTGTTGTTTTGTCCCATCTCGGTGGCGTACTCACTGAGTTTGGGCAAGCAGGCGTTATAGACGGTGCGCAAGGCGTTATTGTTGACCACGGCGTTCAAATGGCTGACCGGCGACCAGGTGCGATGGAGTCGATCTTCCGCCTTTTCCAGCGGTTCGATGAGGCTTTCCCATGAGTATTCGGTTTGGCTGTTCAGCAGATGTTCAACCGCCTGGCGGTTCTCCTGCAACAATCGGTCCACGGCCGGCTCCACCATTTCAGGGATGATGCTGGAGAAAGCGGGCAGTCCCTGCATCGCTAACAGTGCGTTCTTCATAGGGATGGCTCCGGTTCTTTCAGACCTTAAGGGTTCCTGATGTGGTCGCTGTTGAGGCGGCGATTGCCTTGCATGGCGCGAATCACCGCAGCGGGTCGATTGGGTCGGCCGGTCAACAGATTGCACAGGAGATCGTCATACAACGCCGCGCGATAGTCAGTGGACTCATCCTTGGGAATGGGCAACCATTCGCTGTTTGCGGCGGGGACCAAGCGCTCCGCACCACCGTAGGCGTAGACCCGGTATTCCCTTTCACGGCATCGAAAGCCCTCATAGGAGCTGTTGACCGCCCCAGAGGTCGAACGGATCACCAGAGCGAACCGGGTCACGCCGTCGTCGTGGGTCTTGAGCGAACCGCGTTCGATGAAATAGCGAAATCGCTCCCCCTTTGCGTCGACCTGAAACTCCTGCAGATCATTCGGGTCGACCCGCTCCGGCGTCTCGACCTCCCCCTCCTGCCATGCCGGTGTGGGTTTCACCCATTGCGGCTCAGTTTGTGGATCATCCATCAGGATATCGCGCGCCTGTGCGGCGGGTGGGAGCAACAATGCAATCAAGGCGATCAGATAGGCTTTCAGGATCATTTAGCTTCCTTAGTCAGTGTATCATCGTGTCGGCTATTTTCGCACTACCACGCTCTTCGAGGAATAGCCGTATACCCTGCGCCCCTCATGGTATCGATTTCCGCCCATTCGATCGCCGGGTTAATAAATGAGCCGGGCCGCGACCAGCCAGACGCCCCCCGAGCCAAGGAGGAAAAAGCCGGCCAGCGCCGTAAGGGCGAGATAGCGGTGGCGTCTCACCAGATCGAACTCCTCCTTGGTGGAGATCAGCAGTGGACGACGGCTGGAGCCGGTGCTGCTCAAGGTGTGCAGGGGTTGTTGACCCTCCTGCATCTGCTCCCGGGTGACTTCCCGTTCCGCCGTTCGCCTCGCCGACCCCCACTCATCGATATCGATCCGTCCGTCTGAGTTTCGGTCGAATCGTTCCAGCAATACGGCATGGTCGGCCTTCCATTGGCGCAGGCGACCCTTGATCATATCGTCACGCATTGCCTTGCGATCCATTTCACCGATCGAGCTGAACAGACCGATGGCATACAGCGGATCACCGGGAATGATGGTCTCTTCGGAATAGCGGTAGTCGCCGCCGAAGGTGGTGTTGATCGAGATACGTAGGCCGAACCGGTTGAAGGTGTTGTGAGTGGTGCCTGTACCTTTGTCCGGTCCGCCGGTGGGGGTGGCGTTAGGTCCATACCAGATGCTCTTTTCGCTGGGTGTGATGCCGGCGCCTTCCGGATCCAGGATGCATTCGCCGGTAGCATCCTGTATCAGAAACAGACTATCGCTCTTGTCCGTGCGGACCGTGCGCCGGCCTTTGTCGCCTTTCCGCTCGATCTTGTAACGCCACCAGCAACAGGGTATGCCGCTAAGGGGAGCGATGATCGGTTCACCAGGCATCATTGCCGCCACTCCGATCAACTCTACATAGCCTTGTGGGGCTGAGCGGATGCGAGAAGTCGGGGTGTCCTCGATCAATCTCGCCCGGTGGATGCTGCGAAAGGCAAAATAGAGCGCAAGCAGCGACATCAGGGTCAGCAGGGTAGTCCAGAACCAGAACTCCCCGTCACTCAGGTTGACGAAATAACCCAGCACTAGCTGAACAGGTTACCCATATCGACGTCGGTCAGTTCCGCTTCGTCGAACTCCAAGAGTTCCGCAGGCTTGAAACCGAAATTTTTGGCCAGGATGAGATCGGGAAACTGTTCAATGCGGACATTGTTGATGTTCACGCTGTCGTTGTAGAACTCGCGCCTGTCGGCAATGCTGTTCTCCAGCCCCGTGATACGGGATTGCAGATGCAGGAAGGTGTCGTCGGCCTTCAGCGCCGGGTAGTTCTCCGCCACCGCAAACAGATTGCCGAGGCCCAGCCGCAGTTGGCTTTCTGCGGCGCCGACGGCTCCCACGTCGCCTTGACGCATGGCGCTGTTGACGGCGGCGCGGGCCTGCATCACCTTCTCCAGGGTCTCCTGCTCGAACTTCATGTACTGTTTACAGGTCTCCACCAGCTTGGGCAGCTCGTCATGGCGCTGTTTCAGCAACACGTCGATATTGGCCCAGGCCTTGGCCACGTCATGCTTCAGACGCACCAGGTTGTTGTAAATCAGCACGCCATAGATCAGGATAACGGCCAGTGTCCCGATCAGGACGAAAATCACGATTTCCATGGATTCACCCCCCCTCCGCTTGCCATGCCGAAATACCGACGTTTTGAATCACGTCATCCCAGGATAGCCGAAGACGCCTGGGTCGACGATACCGCTGTGGTGATCGGTGATGTCAATATTGCATCACAGACCTCCGTTTGACCAATGTGCGTTATTCGCGGCGATGTGTATCATATACGCATCGGCGCCTTCACGTTTTCGGAAGCATTTTCCTCTCCCTGGCTAAAGAGGGTGCGGCAGCGGCCGATGAATGGTTACAGAACCTCTGTTTTCGTATCGGAGTAGCGATGTCATGCGTATCGGCCGACACGACAGGGATGCCTTGCAAGATTTGTTACAGTGCAGTGAAGACTGGCTCATAGAGCGTATCCTCTTTTATGCTGAACGCCAGGATTACACCCAATATACCTCAACCCTGAAAGAGGCTTGGCGACTCTCGATCGAGGGGCTGAGCACGGCCATCATAGAGACATTGGAACGGTCCGATCTGGTGCCGGAACTCGGTCCGGAAGAGGATTTTATCGCCGATCCTGTGGCCCGGTTCGGCATCCTGGAAGCCCGGCGGCACCGGGCCAGAGGAGTCAATCTGGCCATGTTTCTGGGGTTGATGAAATACTACCGCCAGGCATACCTCGATCTGTTGCAGGAGTCCGCCGGATTCGATGAACCCGCGGTGCTTGACCTGTTCATACATCGCTTCTATGATCGAACCGAACTGGCCTATTGCACCGAATGGTCAGGGACGGATGCCGAGGCGCAGATCAGGGAACTGAGCAGCGCCAATCTGCTCTTGGCCAACGACAAGAACAAATACCTCACCCTGTTCGAAAGCCTTTGTTCGCCGGTCTTACTGTGCGACGTGGCAGGCAAAGTGGATAACTACAACAACGCCGCCGGCCGGTTGTTGTTGGGAAACCGTACATCCGGCGAGCACTACTATGCGCAAAAACGCCACGACCTGGATCCGCCCGGCTTGCAGGAGGAACTCGCTCAAATGATGGCGGAGAGTAAAAACAGCTTGGAAGTGGAAAAGACATATTCCACGTTTGACGGAGAAAAGACCTACGACGTCCGGATAGAGCGCATGCTGGACGTGAGCCGAAAATTCTCCGGTTACACCATCCTGTTCAATGACATCACCGATAGACGGCTGTGGGCCGAACAGTTACAGGATATCAATCATAAGCAGCAGGCGTTGATCGAAAATCTGAATCGGACACGCCTGCAACTGGTCCACTCCGAAAAGATGGCCGCGATCGGGCAGTTGGCGTCAGGTGTCGCCCACGAAATCAACACCCCGACCCAGTACTTCGGCGACAACACCCGCTTTCTGCAGGAGGCATTTGCAGATCTAGCGGCGTGCCTCAAAGCCGATCAGCGCTTGCTGGCGGCCGCCGAGCGCAACGATCTATTGGGCGAACAGGCCAGGGAAGCGCGCACCAAGGCCGAAGAGATCGACCTGGACTATCTGACCGGGGAGATCCCCAATGCCATCCGCCAATCCCTGGAGGGCGTTGAGCGCATATCGGCGATCGTGTCGGCGATGCAGGAATTCGCCCGCCCGGGAACGAAGGAGAAAACCGATACCGATATCAATGGCGCCATCATGAGTGTCGTCAACGTCTCCGCCAACCAGTGGCGATACCACGCCGATATTGAAACTGACCTGGATCCCGAACTGCCTCCAGTCCCTTGCGTGCCGGGAGAATTTAATCAGGCCGTTCTGAACATCATTCTAAATGCCGCCAATGCCGTTGCAGAGGTGGTAGGGGAAGAAAACCCGACCGACAAGGGTAGAATCACGATCCGCACCCGCCGGGACGGAGATTGGATAGCGGTTGTCATCAGCGACACCGGAGCGGGGATTCCGGATGAGATCAAATCGAAAATCTTCGATCCTTTCTTTACCACCCGGGATGTGGGCAAAGGGACGGGGCAGGGGTTGACCATCGCCTATTCGGCGATCGTAGAGAAACACGCAGGGACGATTGATATGGAGAGTCAGCAGGGTAAGGGGACGACCTTTGTGATTCGCTTGCCCATCGTCCCCGTGGAACGAAATGGAGGCTGAATATACGCAGCCTCCAATTTGATAGGAGAAAGAATTCGATGTTTATTGTGTTTCTTAGATTTTCCGGCAACAGAGGCCAAGCCGGCCGATTCATGGAAGGTCACACCGAATGGATCAGACGCGGTTTTGATGACGGCGTATTTTTGTTGGCCGGAAGTCTTCAGCCTGATTTGGGTGGTGGGATTGTAGCGCATAATACGACGCTGCCGGATCTTCAAAGCAGGGTGAATAATGATCCGTTTGTGGTAGAAAATGTTGTAAGCGCGGAAATACTTGAAATAACGCCGTCGAAAGCCGATGAACGGTTAAAATTTTTGTTCGACTGAGCGTTTTTCCTTCCCTGTTTTTTCGATACAAGGACAATGCGTGAGTACGATGATAATAGGCCCCGACGGAAAATCGCGCTGCCGCTGGTGCGGTGCCGCACCGGAGTTTCTCGACTATCACGATGCCGAATGGGTTTTCCCTGTCAGTGATGATCATCGCTTATTTGAGAAATTGAGTCTGGAGAGTTTTCAATCCGGATCGAGCTGGCGCACCATCCTCGCAAAGCGCGAGAACTTTAGCGCCGCCTTCCATGATTTCGACTTCGACAGGATAGCGCTTCACTCGGCGCGACCCCGATCGTTTGCTCAAGAACGCAGCGTTCAGGCTTTTCATCAATGCTTGATACGGCTGTCCCATGCTTGCAAGCATATTGTCTAAGGGCGCTAATAGGGTGCCGAAGATCGAGTCATTCCATGTTTTTTCCTCCGGTGAATTCTACGTCTGGATTGAGACGTGATTGCCAGAGACGAAACAAAGTGGCAATATCTCCGGGCGTGTATCCGGGAGCGGACATGAGCGCGAACTCGGATGTTTTCATAATTTACTGTGTGAACTCGTCGTCAAAGGTTAGCTCGCTGAATGTGCGGCGTGCAACAAATCTGATTCAAGTACGCACATATTGCAGATGGATTATTAAATATGCCGAAATTAAGTGCGACAACTTGGGTTGTAATTGGTGTCTTCCAGGTTCTGTATGGGTTTATTGTGTTTGGTGTGACGCGGAACCACTATCAGGAGGGCGCTGCTGCGCCGACACAGGTAGCGTCAAGTATGCCGATCATGCCGGCGTTTCCAACAGGAAATACTATTGGCGGGCCTATACAACGTATGGATAAGTTTGTGGTTTCAACGCCTGATCTCTCCTCCACCGAGGATCCGCAAATACTAGCGAGCCTCGGCGATCGCTATTTCGCTGAGAAGGACTACCGGCAAGCCATTAAAGTATACGAAAGGGCCTTGGAGATTACTCCGGATGATGTCGAAACGCATAATGATCTCGGCCTCTCTTTACACTATACCGGGCAATCCTCCCGCGCCATAGAAATTTTGAAGGCAGGTGCATCCAAGGTTCCGGGTTTTCAGAGAATTTATTTGACCTTGGGGTTTGTGCAAGCACAAACCGGCGATACGGAAGCAGCGAAAGGAGCGTTTGCGAGGGCGGTTGAACTGAATTCGGATAATAGGGTAGGTAAGGAAGCAAAACGCATGCTTATGGATTTGAATTAGAAATTGAAAGGAACGCACAGACACCGAAAATCGGTCTCCACATCACGGAAGACGCATTACGGATCGCCGATGAAGTGATAGAACAGTAATCACCGCTGTCCCGGAGGGGGCATCGCTCCGCTATACTTCAGCTAATATTCAGCTTGCTTGGGAGACGGACGTGAATAATTCCCGCGACTTTGCAGGGACCGTTGTGGTTGTGGCGGGTGGAAGCAGCGGCATCAACTTGGGTATTGCGGATGCATTCGCCGCGCAAGGGGCGCGAGTTGCCGTAGTCAGCCGTTCACAGCAGAAGATAGATGCCGCTGTCGGGAAGCTGGCGGCCCATGGCGGCGAAGCCATAGGATTCAGCGCCGACGTAAGGGATGCCGAAACGGTTGAGGCGGCATTGTCAGGCATCCATCAAGCGTTTGGCGATATCGACGTGTTGGTATCGGGTGCGGCAGGCAATTTCCCCGCCCCGGCGCTTGGCATGTCGTCGAACGGTTTCGCAACGGTGGTCGATATCGACCTTTGCGGCACATTCCATGTGCTGCGTTCCGCCTATCCCTATCTGGCCCGGCCCGGCGCCTCAATCATCAACATTTCAGCGCCCCAGGCCTATGTGCCGATGGCGTATCAGGTGCATGTTTGCGCCGCGAAAGCGGGTGTCGACATGGTTACCAGGGTGCTTGCCATGGAGTGGGGATACGCGGGCGTACGGGTCAACTCCGTCGTACCCGGACCGATCGAGGGGACGGAAGGCATGAAACGGCTGTCGCCAACCCCCGAACTTCAGCAGGCGGTAGCGGACTCGGTGCCGTTGGGACGCCTGGGAACGCCGATGGATATTGCGAATACCGTCATGTTTCTGGCCTCTCCGCTGGCGGGTTATGTCACCGGTGCGATCATTCCTGTCGACGGCGGTTGGTCGTTAGGAGGGGCGAGTGTGGTTGGAGCCGGGATGGTGAAAGCCGCCGGCAAACAGGAGTGACTGAAAGTAAAAAGTGGTTCCCTCCACCCCTGATATTCCCTATTTCTACTTTGTCACCTTTATCCTGTTGATTATAAAGGGATGATGGTAATATACATCTTTTCAAACCTGTTTCGTAAAAGCGAAGGGGATGAGCATCAGCAGTACCAAATTCACCACAAAATAAGCGGACTCACAATGACGGTAGCTTACTCAAATCAATGGGTAAGCGGTTTCGTGCCTTCTGTAAAAGGTACGCGGATCATTTCCAGCTAAAAACAAGTCAAGTCGGACCGCAAGCCCAACAGTACCTTTGCGGATTGATGCAGACCGGCCGCAAAAATGATGCCTACCGGTTTTATCGCGTCATGCAGAAACGGCTAGAGAAATTCGGTCTGCAAGTCGAACCCGATAAAACCGGGCTCATACGATTCAGTCGTTTTCATCCCGGCCTACAGCGTCGTGTTTGCTTTCTCAGTTTCGAACTATACTGGGAC
>JAHXHR010000098.1 GCA_025656505.1 Candidatus Thiodiazotropha sp. (ex Epidulcina cf. delphinae)
GGGTCTGGGGAATCTGCCGTTGATCGGCGGTCTGTTCGGCACGGATGATGTGCAGCATGAGATGTCGGAGATGGTGGTCTTTCTCACCCCGGAAGTGGTAAAGGTTGAAGATACGTATGACCAACGCGCCGAAAGGCTGATGGGCGTCCGTCATCGAACGGTCGATCAACTCAAGGAGAGGCTGGAATTCAGCATTCTCGACTGAACAATGTTTGAAATCCTATACCAGCAGGGAAGAAAGCGCCGTGCCCGCCATGCGATCAAGGGTGACCGCTGTGCGATCGGCAGCGCACGCCACAACGATCTGGTGCTCAAGCACCGCCACATCGCCAAAAAGCACGCCACCCTCTATGCCCGCAACAACCGGATCCATATCGAGGATCTCGGCAGTATTACGGGCACATGGGTTAATAGGGAGCGGATCATCAACTACGGGCCGCTTACCGAGCATGACGAGATCACCATCGGTGATGTCAATCTCAAGATCGGGCCGCAGATCAGTCAAGAGCATGCACTGAACACGAACGAACCCGTAGTTGACGGCAGTGACGCCAACGGCGCTGAAAGAGCGGAGGAGCAAGATAGCCTAAGCACAGGCAGGCAAGGCAGGGAACAGCAAAAAATGGTCCTCTACTGGACGGGAATCATCCATGAACAGTTGATCGCGGAGATGGATCTGCGCCGCAAGGATGTGCACAGCATGTCCGATGACCAGCTCAGGGTTGAGGCGGAGACCCTCCTCGATCAAATCATCAACCGGCTCGCCGCAGAGCTGCCCGGCGATCTGGAGATCGTAAAACTGCGTCTCAACGTCCTTAACGAGGCGGTCGGCCTGGGGCCGCTGGAGCGGTTGCTTGAAGACGACTCCATCACCGAGATCATGGTCAACAACCATCAGGAGGTCTTCGTCGAGCGGGATGGCAGGCTGGTCGACAGCGGGGAGAGCTTCAGCGGCGATCAGGCGGTCCTGTCCGTGATCGAACGGATCATCACCCCGTTGGGCAGACGCATCGACGAAAGCAGCCCGATGGTCGATGCGCGGTTGAAAGACGGCTCAAGGGTCAACGCCGTCATACCGCCGCTGGCCATCAAAGGACCGAGCCTGACGATCCGAAAGTTCGCCAAAGAGCGGCTGACATTCGAAAATATCATCGGTTACGGCTCGATCAGCCGGGCGATGGTCGATTTTCTCAAGATCTGTGTCGTGCAGAGAAAGAACATCATCGTATCGGGCGGCACAGGCTCGGGTAAAACCACGTTGCTCAATGTGCTGTCGAACTTCATACCGGAAACCGAGCGCATCGTTACCGTCGAAGACGCGGCCGAGCTGAAACTCTGCCGGCCCAATCTGGTCTCGCTGGAGGCCAAGCCCGCGAATCTCGAAGGGCGGGGCGCCATCACCATCCGCGAGCTGGTCAAGAACACCCTGCGCATGCGCCCCGACAGGATCGTCGTCGGCGAGTGCCGGGGCGGCGAGGCGCTCGACATGCTCCAGGCGATGAACACCGGCCACGACGGCTCGCTGACCACCGCTCACGCCAACAGTCCGCGGGACGCCCTCTCAAGGCTTGAAGTCATGGTCCTGATGGCGGGCATGGACCTGCCGGTCTCCGCCATCCGCGAGCAAGTCGCCTCAGCGGTCAATATCATCGTTCAGCAAACCCGCCACGCCTGCGGCTCCAGAAAAATCACCAAGATCAGCGAAGTCACCGGCATCGAAAGCGGCACCATCCAACTGCAGGATATCTTTGAGTTCAGGCAGCAGGGGGTGGATGAACGCGGCAAGATACGGGGCGAATTTGTCGCCACCGGGTTCGTGCCCACTTTCTATGAAACGTTGCAAGCCGTCGGCGTGCCGGTCGATCTGTCGATCTTCGGCAATAACCTGGACGATTACCGCTAATGGATATTTATCTCATCTTGGCCATCCTGTTTACCGGCGTCAGCGTGATGATCTGGGTGCTGCTCAGCTTCAGCATGCAGGGTTTCGAGCGCTACCGATCGGTCTTTACCGAACAGACGGAGAGCAAACTGGAGAACCTATTCCTGTTTATCGACACCCGGCGGGTGTTTCTGATCAATGTCATCACCCTGTTGGTGCTGCCGGCGGGCGTTTATCTGATCACCGGCAATCTGTTCTACGTGGCCCTGTCGGTGATCGCGCTGCTGGTGCTGCCCAAGGTGCTGCTGTTGCGGCTGGAGGCTAGGCGCAAGGCGAAATTCATCAACGCATTGCCCGACGCGCTGGTGCAGATCGCCGGCGCCATGAACGCCGGTCTGACCTTCATCACGGCCATGGAGACCATGGTGCGCGAGACCAAGGGCCCCATCAGTCAGGAGTTTTCACTGGTCCTGCGGGAGCAACGATTGGGCAAGTCGCTCGCCGAGGCCCTGGACAATCTCGCCGAGCGCATCCAGGCCGAGGAGCTGGACCTGGTCGTCACCGCTACCCAGATCGCCAATGAAGTGGGCGGTAACCTGTCGGAGATCTTTCACCGGCTGGCAGACAGCCTACGGCGCAAGATGGAGATGGAAGAGAAAATAAAGGCGTTGACCTCCCAGGGCATACTGCAAGGCTGGGTGGTCGGGTCGCTGCCGTTTTTCATCATCGGCGCCCTCTATTTCGTGGACCGTGAGAACATTGCCCCGATCTTCTCGAACCTGCTCGGCTGGGTCTTTCTCGCCATCATCGTCATCAACGAGATCATCGGCGGGTTGATGATCCGTAAAATCGTCAATATAGACGTTTGAACCATGGACCTGCTCATCCTCAGTCTACTGTTCGGCGCCATGCTCGCACTGATCGTGTGGAACCTCTACCGGGTGTTTGCGGTGGTGCCGGATCAGGACCGATCTTACCTGGACCGCCCGCCGCTCGGCTTTCGCCTGACCTGGCCCCTGATCAACGCCTTCGTACACTATTTCGGGTCGCTCATCAGCCGGAACTACCGCATCGTCACCCTGTTGCGGCTCAGGAAGGCCGGGCTTGACTATATGTTGAGCCCCGATCAGTTCTTCGCAGGCAAGGTGCTGGCGGCCGTCGGCTTCGTGCTGTTCGCCTACCTGCTGCTGAGCATGCTGGAGTCAACCGCCTGGTATTTCATGCTGATCGGCCTGATCGCGGGCTTCTACTACCCCGAACTCTGGCTGCGCGAGGCGACCGGGCAGCGCAACAAAAGCATTTTCCGGGATCTGCCGTTCTATCTCGATATCATCATCCTTGCCGTAGAGGCGGGCGCCAACTTCACCGGCGGGCTGCAACAGGCGATCAACAAGGCGACGGACGGCCCGCTCAGGCAGGAGTTCGGCCGGGTGATCAGGGACATCCGCGCCGGCAAGCCCAGGGCGGACGCGCTGCGCGATCTGGCGGACCGGGTCGACAGCGAAAGCGTCAGGAGCGTTGTCAGCAGCATTATTCAGGCCGAGAAGACAGGCTCCAGCCTGAGCCCCGTGCTCAAGGCCCAGGCCGACCGGATAAGGACGGCCCGGTTCCGGAAAGCGGAAAAAACAGCCATGGAGGCGCCGGTCAAACTGCTCGGGCCACTGGTGATGTTTATCTTCCCCAATACCTTTCTGATCATCATCTTCGTCATCCTCAGCAGCGCGATTCAAAAGGGCGTTTTGACCTGGCCGATCTTCAAGCCACTGATATGGGCCTTCAACTGGCCGGGTTAGGAGCAACATGCATTCAATCGACCATCCTACAATGAAAAAGAGACGACAACGGCTGACCGGAGCCGGCCTTGCCGGTTTGCTGAGCCTGACGCTCACCGCCTGCAACAACAGCAATGACCAGTTTCCGCCGGGCGCCCAAGTCACCATCGCGCCGTCAGCGTACACCTGGACCGTCACGGAACGGCTCGATGCGAACGGCAATTGCGTGTTTTCAGCGGATGATTATCAGGACAATGTCCTGTTCATCACCGTCACCGACGCGAACGACCGGCCGATCGGCGAGATGAACCTGGAGCTCTATCTCTCCCCCAGCAACAGCACCTCCTCACCAGCGCTTGAAGATCGGCATATTTTTTACCTCTATGACGACTTCAACGGCAACGGCGTGGTCGATCACCCGCAAGAACAGGTGAGCGGCGCGGGCGATCCGATCCTGTATGAGACGAAGACGGAAAAATACCACGGCAACAAGACGATGATCGTCAGGACCAACACCGCTTGCGGCGGCTACCGGGCGACCCTGCACGCCTACGCGGGCGACGGCTACGGATCGATGGAGATCAACACCAAGAACGAGGAAGAGCCCGGAGTGACGGAATAAATGACGCAGGATACGACCGATAACCCAATGAAAATCATGGCGCTGCGCAGACGGGTGGCGGACAGGCCGGCTAGGGACGAGGCGACCGGCCTTCAGGTCCGCCTCGCCGACGGCTACCTCAGCCGTCTCAGCGGATTGCTGGGCAAAAAACGACTCAACGACAGCGAAGGGCTGCTGCTGAAGCGCTGCTCGGCCGTCCACACCATCGGCATGCGCTATCCGCTGGATCTGGTCTTCATGGACAGACAAGGCAAGGTGCTGAAGTGCCGGGAGGGGGTCAAGCCCTGCCGCGCCGTCGCCGGCGGCGGCGCCTACTACACCCTGGAGCTGAATCAGGGGGTGATCCGCAAACAGGGCATCGCGGTCAATGATCGGTTTGTATGGCAAGGGCTGGAGACGGGTTAATCATGTCGGGTAAAACGGCAAACCACATTTTTTTGATCATGATCCTTGTTCTATTAACGGCCTGTAGCGGCACAGGCCCCAAGCAAAAGGCGTTCGCCCGGCTGGAGATGGCGGACAAGGCCTACGAGCAGGGCCGATGGGTGGAAGCGGAGCGACACTACCAGGCGATCATCGAGGTCGCGCCGAGGGATTTTTACGCCTGGTTCCGGCTCGGCAATGCGCACCTGCGCCAAGGCAATATCGAAGCGGCGATCCACGCCTACGAGTCGTCACTGCAACGGGATCCAAGACAACCCAAGCCCCACCACAATCTGGCCGAGGCCTACCTGCTGCTGGCCCACCGATCATTGGAAAGGGCCTATGGCTTGACCGAAAAGGCGAGCTACGAACGGCTGGTGGTGGAAGAGAAGCTCAACAAGCTGCAGGCAATCATCTACCAACCGGTCAGTGACCTGCCGTCACCCGCCAAGGGATTGATCCGCTACTGATCGCCCCCCTGTTCGGCGGCGACGGCAGCATGCGCCAGGCGATGGCCGCCATCACCCGCGCCGGCCTCGACGTGCGGAACAAGGGCTTCACCAAGATCGAGATCATCAACCCCACCACCGAAGCCTTCAACGAGTTCGGCTGCGACCTCTACGATCCCCAGACCGACGAGATGTACTTCGGCATCCCCAACGGCCACCTGCGCTGGCGCAGCCGTGATGTCGGCAGCATCTTCTTCAGTACCGCTTCCTTACGCTCTTTTGGATAATCCATTTGTTGCTCTCTACGCCCTCTCTCATTGGTTATTGAAGTCCTATACTACCGGGTGGACAACTAGCCTGACAGAAGGGGGAGACGAGCCTCCACCACCGATCCCCTCGGCCACGCCACCCGCACTGCCCCTGAACCGGCGCGCCGAGTATGCCTATAGCGAAAGACCAATCAGGCTTGGTGTGGAATAGGGATAAGGGGGGTCATACCATCATGATCAAAAGGATGACAAATCCCACCACGAGTGCGATCGGTACAATAGCGGCCTGCCAGTCGCCTTGTTGTGCCTTGGGACTGTTCTTCAGCCAATATTTAGCGCGGGGCCAGATAAAGATAATCCATCCCACGATAAGAATGGCGGAGAAGATTTTCAGCCAGTCCATGTCATATTCCAGGTAAGAAAAACCCCGGCAAGGCCGGGGTTACAAAGTGCTGACGGCAAAATACCGGATTAGTCCTCACCACCCAGGGCGCCTAGCAGGTGCAGCAGGCTGGTGAAGATGTTCAGAATGGCCAGGTAGAGACTCACGGTGGCCATAATGTAATTGGTCTGGCCTCCGTTGACCATTTGGCTGGTCTCGAACAGGATATACCCGGACATCAGTAGAATGACCACCGCCGAGATCGCCAAGTGAAGTCCCGGTATATCCAGGAACAGTCCGGCCAGGGAGGCGACCATCACTACCAGCATGCCGGCGAAGATGAATCCGCCCATGAAGCTGAAATCCCGCTTCGTGGAGAGGGCATAACCGGAGAGGCCGAGGAAGATGATGCCGGTGCCGCCGAAAGCGGTAGCGATGATCTGTGAGCCGTTGGAGAGGGCGATGTAGTAGTTCAGCGTCGGGCCGAGACCGAACCCCAGCATCCCGGTAATGGCAAACACGACCCAAAGCCCGTTTGTCGAATTAGCTGCACGGGGCAACACAAACCAGAGCAGCGCCAACGCCCCCAGGGATGTGCCCAGGGATACCATGGGTGATGGCGCAATAGCCATCGAAACAATTGCCATCAACGCACTCCAGACGAGAGTGCCGGACAGCAGCGTATAGGTGTTCTTGATCAGCTTGTTTGTCGCTAAAGACGATTCAACCGATCGGGTTGCAGTAAAATCTAGACGATTCATATTGGCTTAATCTCCTGATTTGTTCCCTATAATCAATCTGATTGATGAGACAGTCGTTGTCCCAAAACGTTCAGCACAGGATACCGTGCCGAATGAAAAGATCAACTCACTATTAATTGGTGATTATACTGGAATTTTCAAGGCTGGTTAGTGTATTCTAGCGGCCCTTCGGAGAGGTGGCAGAGCGGTTGAATGCGACGGTCTTGAAAACCGTTGAGGGTTAGTAGCCCTCCCAGGGTTCGAATCCCTGCCTCTCCGCCAAATAAAAAGGGGGCCGACCGGCCCCCTTTTTATTGGGCAGTGGGGTAGGATTTGGTTCGAACCCTTCGTTTGCGGTGTTCGGCGAAATCGGCGGGCCTGAAAATTTGCTGCACATACCGTTGTAGTTCCCTCTCTCACCCCGGATGGCTACAATGCGTCATCCCGTTGTTATGCGCCCCTATACGTTGTAGTTCCCTCTCTCACCCCGGATGGCTACGATAATGAATGTGTCAGCCGTGCCCGCGCATGCGTTGTAGTTCCCTCTCTCACCCCGGATGGCTACAATAGACACATTCTGTTGATGTTGAGGAGAAGAGTTGTAGTTCCCTCTCTCACCCCGGATGGCTACAATACTGACAATAAGTCTACAATAGACAGGATAGTTGTAGTTCCCTCTCTCACCCCGGATGGCTACAATCCCACCCCCTCAGCTCAGATGATCCACCGCGTTGTAGTTCCCTCTCTCACCCCGGATGGCTACAATTCATCGGCCCCGAAACCCGCGCCAGACCAAGGCTGATGCTGGTTTCGGGGCAATTTTTTTGTGCTTCACAGCAGTACCAGTTGGGTTGAATTGACCTTTTTTTCCTGTTTTTTCGGTTCGCCGACCAACAGTTTCATCTGGGCGAACTGCTTTTCACTGACCTGCAGGCAGCGCACCGACCCCTCCGGCGGCAGGTTGGCATTGAGTCGCAGCAGATGGGTCTCCATGTTGTCGAAGCCGTTGATCACCCGGCCGTAGACTGACCATTGAATCATGTCGTAGCCGTCCTTCAGCAAAAAACGGCGAAAGAGGGTATAGGCCCGCTTATCTTCACGGGTCATGGTGGGGAGGTCGAAGAATACCAGCAGGCGCATGAATCGTCGGGTCTCCTTGCTCATGGTCCGAGAGTCTGTACAGGTTCAAATAGGGGCAGGAGCAGGCGATTGCCGCCGTCATTGAGGCGCTGGCTCATACTGACCACCACCGTCTCGGTTGCCGCTAGGACGCTGCTATAAGTCTTTACCCCGTCAGGGTCAATCATGGGGATATCCTGATGCAGGATATTGACCAGGGCGGCCTTATGGCTGGGTGTCAGCCCTTCACTCTCTTCGTCTGGGAATTGTTTCAGCAGGTAGGCATCGAGGAGGGGGCGAAAGGGTTCGATAAAGTCGTCGGCCAGGTTGAAGCTGTTCTGTTCGTTGCGGTGGTGCAGGCCGATGGCAGTGATAAAGCCGTAGCTGACCAGATTGCGAGACAACGCCGCGCGAATCACTGCATAGCCGTAATTGAGGGCGGCGTTGTGAAAGCGCTTCTGCTTGCGACCGAACCCCAAGCCGAAGAGCGCAGGGAAGTAGAGCCGGCTCGCCTGTGCTTCGGCGTTACGGCTGTCGCCCGATTTTACCTCGTCGGCCATCGCGGTCAGCCTTTTGCCGGTGCGTTCATCTCCGTAGTGGCGCAGCACCCCGCCCTGATTGCGGATCTTCCGCCTCACCAGTCCCTGCCAGAGCCGCTTGCGCTGGGGTTGGGCCATTGCCAGTTGCTTGTTCATTACCTTGAGGGCTCGGCTATGGGGCAAGTGTGGCAGCAGCACCCCGTTGGGGTGGTGATCCGCGCCAACGGTAATGACGGCTATCTGCCGTTCCGCACAGGCGGAGAGGAGTTGTGTGGTGAGGGTGATCCGCGGGTTGTCGAGCAACAGGACCGAAATGTCCTCCAGTGGAACGCTCACCTCGCCATCCTCCTGTTCCACTTTCAAGGCCTCCTGCTTTAACTTGAGATACGAGGGGCGGGTGACCATCACGCTGCGCCAGGCCATGGGGTTATCCCTTGCGATTCAGTGGTTGGCGGGTTTCCTGGTGGACCCTGTGCACGTTCCCCAACAGATCCACATGATACTTTTTCAGGCTGTGAGCGGTTTTAATGCCGATGCCGCGGATTAGTCCGTTCTTACCGATGGATTGGTTACGGTCATGAGCCCACAGATTGATTGAACCCGTGGAGCGATCCAAACCCGCGTAGTAGCCCTCCATTGGCGCTTCGTTGGGTTTAACGACAACGGAAACCCAATCATTCGGATAAAGGCTGAACATGAAGCGATGACGGTCATCGATAGTGGTCCATTCATTTTCCGGTTTGGAGGCCACAACGGCACGATTCGGCAACTCACGCTTGACGGCATCTGCCACATACAGCGGTACGGCATGAAACTTCTTGCCATCGGTGAAGATATCAACCCGAAGCATATCTCCGTTATTGGCAAAACCACCTCGTACCGGCATGCCGCTTTTCTGTACGGTAAATAGTTTGACGCGGCGAATGGGCGGAGCATTACTGCTTTTTGCGCTGGGTTTGTAGAGTGGTTCCTTGAAGGCCTTCTTGCCGTTATCGCCATACTCCTTCAAGCGCCGCTCTATCGCATCGATGAGTGGGCGATTGCGGGGGTCATGGTAACCGACGATGTTGGGCAGGTCCTTCAATTTGAGCTTTTCCAGCGGGGTTTTGACTGTGCTTTTCCCCTCATCAAGATATTTTGCCGAGCGGATGGTCTCCTGATGCGCCGCGCCGAGACCTCGCCGGGTCGGCGCGCGGGAGACGCGCACCGGGCGTATGGTGCGGAGCATCTCCTCGTGGTAGCGGGGCAGCTTGGCGAGTTGTCGGGCGGGATCTGGCGACAGCCGGGCGATTACCTCGCTGCGGAAGTGCTCCCAGGGCTGGGGGAAGTGTTTGTCCAGTGCTCGTAGCGCGGCGATGTCGGTCACTTCGCCGGTCTCCGGGTCGAGATGGCGGCCGCGTGCGTATTTCAGTTCTCCCTTGCGTGAGTAGTCAGCCAGACGCTTGACCATGCCGTGGCTGCAGGCAGCGACCACGGCGGCATCGAGGGCGTGGTGCAGGTCGCCGTTTTCTCGAACCTTAATCAGCCCCCAACGGGCGCGAAGATAGGCGGTGAGCCGGCCGGAGACCACCACGCAGCGCTGTATGCCGCCATCGTCGGACAGTCGCAGGTGAGTCTCCAGCATACGTTTGAACGCCCTGGCGATGTAGCGGGTATCGTTAAGGTGCCGCTCGCGGAATTCACCTGCTGCCTCGGCGCTGAAATCCTTGCGCAGGAGGTTGCGGCGTTTTGTTTCACGGTAGCTTTTATTACTGTTGACCCAGGCCGAGAAGGTGCGCCAGCGTTTGCTGTCATTTTCCCGATCAAAGTATTCATACGGTGTATGGTTGCCCTTGTTGCGATTCTCGGCGGTGTGGACCAGCACTTTGTTGTTCATGCCGTTGTTGAAGCTGCGCGAATGGGGTAGGGCGTGATCGATCTCCACATAGCCATCCTTGAACAGCCTGCCGATATCCATAGGCGCAAGACTATAGGCGCATTTGCCCCCTTGTTCGCGATAGAGCCGCCATTTGGCCAGATGCACTCCCTTGGGGGTAAAACCGAAGTTTTCTTCGAAGACGGCAATATCTTCGACCTTGGTTTCCTGGTAGCTTTCCTGCTCCTTCTGGATTCGGCGTCGTTCATCGAAGGCGCGGCTGAGGTCTCGCGCCAGTTCAATGTGTACTGCGTCAGGCGGACCGTATTCCCGAACGATGGCATTCACCAGCTTGCGTGCCTGGTTGAGGGCGCGGGAGACCACCGGATTGGTGATGAATTGCTTGCCGAAGCGCGGGATGTAGGGTGTCTTATCGGGCCGGGGTAGCTGGCTGTGATGGGTGTAACCGGCCAATTGTACCGCCTCGTCATAGCGCTTTCCGGCCTCCATGTGGGGCAGAATCTTGCTCAGGGCCTTGCTGGAGAGGCGTATGAAGTCGCTGAAGGATTCGTTCAATACCGCCTCGATGATGACGGGTTCGATGCCCTTATCAGCAAGCCATTCGCGGGCCTCATCGTCATCCTTGAAAACGGTCAGGGCATAGGCGATCTCATCCAGCCGCTGCGGATTTTGGCTGTCGCGTTGCCATTCCAGCCTGAGACCGGCCCCTTCATAGGCCTTTAGCAGGGTACGGAAGGCCTTTGCCTCATACAGGGCTTTGTTTTCGGGATCCTTGTCGCTTTCCCGAGGATAGCGCAATCCGACAAATCGCATCGGCTCAGGCAGATTCAGGGTTTTTCGTACCTGCTTGTATGTCAGTTTTGCTCGATCGAACGGCATAGGAAGGATTTGCTGCCGCTCCTCCTCGGTCAGCGCACGGGTTTCACCCATGCCGCTGATGCGCAGGTTATTGAGTTTAGTGAGCCAGACAAAGCGTTCGGCGTTGTAGCCGGCCTTAGGCGCTCGGAACTCGTCTGTCTCGAAGGTGCAGCGCCCTACCATCTTGAGGAGACTTTGGCCGGAGAGGGCAGGGCGGCGCTGTATCAGCAGGGTGTGTACACTTTGTTCAAATTCTTCACTGGCATAGGGGTTGCCCAGTTCGCATTGACGTTTGAATAGTTTGTGTAACTCATCTTCCAGATCCACGCGGGAGAAGGTGTGGTTGTAACGCCCAGCCTTGTTGCGCTTGGCCTCGGCAAAGGCCTCGTGGCGTGCGGCAAGCTCACCCATAGTGCGCAATCCTGATTGCTCAAGGAGTTGCCGATTTTGATTGACGCCACTCAGCATTTGTCCGGCCTTCTCGTCGGCCTTGATTTCGCTCTTGCGGTTGGACTGAAAACCACGGTGTTTAATGAGGTGATAGAGAGAAGCCGCCCATTCTGCAGGCGATAACAGACGATCCAACCCTTCGGCGCGCAGTTGCCAGGGGGAGCTGGAGCTGGTGAAAGCGGATGTATCGGTGCCGGCAGTCAGGCCCTGACGTTTGAACAGTCGCCGTAGCCGTAGCAGGCGGTGAGCGCGACGTTGCAGGCGACGCCTTGTGAGCCTTGATTCGCGGCGGATCTTGTTGAGTGATTCTCCTTCCTTGGCGGTTTCGGCGCGATCGAAGGTGCGCACATGCAGTTCGTGGATTCGCTCCTTGCCCAGTAATGCAGCCCCCACTGAGGCGATGCCTATATCAAGGCCGAGGGTATAGGATTGGTGCGGCAAGATGGGTTTGGACAAGGGCTTTCCTCCCTGAATATTCTTGTGTATCATCAGAATTAGTTGTAGTCATCCGGGGTGAGAGCCGTTACTACAATAAGGTCTTTAGAACCGAATCCGGCCCGACCACTGCCACGGCATGTCGGGTCTTTTATATCGCCACTCCGGCTGACATGCTTCGTGCGTCGGTTTGCTCGCCCTCGCTGAACGTCACAGTATATGTCCTTAACTCGATACATCAATAGGGCTGCGGAATCCGGCCTGATTGTGTAGCAATTACGCTGTTGATGGCGCATTTACCCTCTCCGGCATCACCTTGCGCTGTTTGGCTAACAAATCAACACTCGGTGTTGCTCGTCGCTTATTCGGAGCGACAAACTGCGTGCATCGCGCCTTGATTGGGGCTTTTCCAGGCGCTTTATTCAGCCATCGGGTATCGAGCATCAATATGGCAAATCAAGGAACTCTGAAATGAGCGCCCCGGTCTTTATCACTCGTGTGGTATTGCGAAATTATAAAAGTATAGGTTACTGCGATGTCCATCTCCATGCCCTGACCTATCTTGTTGGCGCCAACGGCTCGGGAAAAAGCAACTTTTTAGACGCGCTCCATCTCGTTCGGGATGCACTGGCGGGATCACTCGATAATGCCTTAAATGAACGAGGTGGTCTGACTGAGGTACGTCGACGGTCAAGTGGACATCCTACACATTTCGGTATTCGTTTGGAATTTGAACTGATGGATGGAAAACGCGGGCACTACGCTTTTAACATCGGTGCTCTGGCGAGTCGGGGTTATGAAGTACAGACTGAAGAATGCGTAATCAGTGGGGTTAGCAAAGGTCCTTTCTATAAAATTGAGAGAGGTGAACTCGTAGCAAGTAGTGAAATACCATTTCCTGCGGTGACGGCTGATCGACTTGCATTAGTCGCTGTTTCCGGCATGAAGGTATTTCGGCCGATCTTTGACGCACTGACCTCAATGGGGTTCTACAATCTAAACCCTAAGTTGATGCGAGAGTTACAAAAACCCCAGGCAGGTCGTCTGCTAAAGCCTGTTGGTGAAAATATTGCTAGCGTTATTGGCCACTTGGAGCGGGTTGGTCCTGAAATGATGGAGACTATCCAGGAATACCTTCAGACTGTTGTACCAACGGTGCAAGGTGTTGAGCGAAAACGGATCGGGCCAATGGAAACCTTGGAGTTTCGCCAGGATATGGCCGGCGCCAAACACCCCTGGCATTTTTTTGCTCAGAATATGTCCGATGGTACGTTGCGAGCACTCGGTATTTTAACGGCTTTGTTCCAGGGTAACAGCGATTATGCACCATCACTGGTAGGCATTGAGGAACCTGAAACGGCATTACATCCGGCCGCAAGTGCTGCCCTACGGGATGCTCTTGCAAGAGCATCTGAGCATACGCAAGTGATTGTTA
Organism: Candidatus Thiodiazotropha sp. (ex Epidulcina cf. delphinae); assembly: GCA_025656505.1. GTDB lineage: Bacteria > Pseudomonadota > Gammaproteobacteria > Chromatiales > Chromatiaceae > Thiodiazotropha. Next base: position 13,252 of record JAHXHR010000098.1, read on the forward strand.
CAAGTCACAGTCCAGATCTTCTTGATGACCTCGATCTCAGTGAAAATGCACTGCTATCCGTGGATTTTGAGGGTGGAGAGACGCGTATTGCCAGGCTCGACGAAGCTTCTCGCAAGTCGATGTATAACCATCTCTTTTCCGCTGGTGAACTGCTGAGGCTGAATCAATTGGCGCCTGATGCGGATATTCTTGATGATCAGGCCCTGAATCCGACTGATTTATTTGGCAAGGCTTTACCGTGACGACGGTGGCAACGGTTGTGGAGGGCCACGGCGAGGTGGCTGCGCTACCCGTTCTACTGAGACGGCTTAATGAGTGAGGGTGTTGAAGCAGAACAATAAAGTGGACCCCAGATTCTGGACAGTAGTTTAAGCTGTACATGCGAATCAGGGGAAACAGGAATGAGCGAGAGAAAGAAGCGTAAGATA
>JAHXHR010000099.1 GCA_025656505.1 Candidatus Thiodiazotropha sp. (ex Epidulcina cf. delphinae)
GGTCGAAATTCGAAGGTTATTCAGACCGATGCCTCGGTCAAACCTATGCGAGTCCCCCCGGCATAGCCGGGGGTTTACCTGAGATTAATTATTGGGTGGTGATGCCTACAAAACAACCTATGAAGCGGACTCATTCAGATCAGGTATTGAGATCAATGATGTCTACTTCAAACCGGAACCCGGTCTGCGAAAGCCGGGCCGCTGGAAACATCCGCTATTCAACCCGAAACCTTCAAGGCGGGTTCAAATACCGATTCCCGATATTTTAACCGAGCGGACGCATTACCGTTTTGATGCCTTGCTGTAGGCAGGCACACACCGGCTGAATACGACAGCAGCCAATCCACGGCAGCCATCCCCGACGCCGTGATTATGTTCGAGAAATTGTGGTTTTGCGATAGGTTAGCCTTGGTTTAATCCGGAAACTCGATGGTCTCGGTTGCCAGCACCGATACGACGACAACCGCTAATATAGCCAGTAGCAGCCATGACATGTGTAATCTCCTCAATCATTTTTTATTTACCGATCTGCGTCAGCATGAATCAATAATAGGATAAAAATTCCTTTGTCAAAGTGATGGATAACCAGGTTGGGAAGGGAAAAGTGTGAGGTGGGTCACGAATAGCGTCCGGAGTCGATCTTTATCCTTAAATCAGTCCGGTCAGGGTGAGTAACGCGATGATGACCAGACAGACAACCAGGGATCTCCAGATAAGCGCCATGGCGGCCTGGGGCAGGTAACTGTAGATTTGCGCGCCGTCATTCGCCTCCTCTAAGAGGGTTGACATGCGCATGGCGCCGCTGCCGGTGCAGATCAGGATGCCGGTATTGCTGTCACTGAACTCGCTATAGCGGTTCTCCTGATAGCTGCGCCAGCCATAGAGGGCATCCTCGAAGCTGCCGGCAAGAGCATAGAAGCCGGCGGCGATTCTGGCCGGTAACCATTCCAGGATGGTGATCAGTTGCTTGCAATTGAGGGAAAAATCGATATCCCGACCGGCTTGGTCCGCTGCCGGCAACCAGGTGGCGAGCCGGTAGAACATGGCGCCGACCGGACCCAGCAGGATGAACCAGAAGAGCACGGCGAACAGGCGCCGGTTGGCCTGGAACAGGACACCCTCCGCTACCGCTTGGGAACGTGCGGGCTCGCTGGTGGGTGGTTCGTCATCGATAATGGTGCGGGCAATGGCCTTTGTCTTGGCGTCATCGCTATTGTCGAAGGCTTGGGTATAGCGATCGACTTGAGAATCCAGGTCATCCGGGCCGAGGCAATAGAGTAGAATGGTGATCGAGAAAGCGATGTCCGGAAGGCCGAAAAGGGCTTCATGGAAGAGTTGCCGGAAGATGCCTGTCAGCAGCAACGGTGGCAGTAACAGCAACAGCATTCCCACCAGTCCGCGCTGCATCGAATCAGGAAGCCCTTGCCGTTGTTGCCATTGTTCATAGCGGAAAAACCAGCGGTTGTTTCGCAGGTGTCGATGATCGAGCAGAAAACGCTCTGCTATCAGGCAGATAAGGATGATCGTCAGTGTCATCGCGCAAGTGTCGGATAAATAGTGAAAAGTTTCAACCTAACCCTGCCCATTACCCACAAATATTTCCACCCTTTAAAAACAACGAGTTACAAACCATGCCCCTAACAGCCAACAAAAATATGAACCTAACGAAAACAACAGGTTATGTCATGTCTGTTCCCATATTTCAGACTTATGGGTAATGGGCAGACCTAACCCCAACAATATCATCTTCAATCCCGTAAAAGATTAAAGTATCTCTGCCAATCGAACAGCGGGCCGGGGTCGGTTTTGCGTCCGGGGGCGATGGTTGCATGGCCGGTTATTCGCTCGCGGGTAATGGATGGGTAGAGGCGGATGATCTGTGTGGAGATATCCGCCAGGGCCGTGTACTGCTTGTCTGCGTAGGGTTGCTCATCCGAGCCTTCAAGTTCGATGCCGATCGAGAAGTCATTGCAGCACTGACGGCCACAGAAACCGGAGTCGCCCGCATGCCAGGCGCGCCGGTTGAGGGGGACGTATTGGATGATTTCGCCGTCACGCCGGATCAGGATATGGCAAGAGACTTGCAAATTCACGATTTCGGAGAAATAGGGATGGGCATCGGCATCCAGCCGGTTCATGAACAGGTCGTCGATCCCCCCCCCGCCGAATTCTCCCGGAGGCAGGCTGATACTGTGTATTACCAGGAGATCGATCCCGGCGCCGGGCGGCCGGTCATCCATGTTTTCACAGGGGTGGTATTCGGCATCCTTCAGGAGGATGTCATCCTTCCGGGTCAACTGCTGTCCGCCGGCTTGGGTGCGAGACCTTTCAGGACCATGTCGGTATGGCTCACAATACCCACCACTTTGCCATGTTCCACCACCGGCGCCCGCGATAGGTCGAAACGGCTAAAAATGCGTGCGCAGTAGCGGATGTCCATATTGGGCGATACGGTGAGCGTGGGTTTGGTCATGATCTCATAGATATTGACCCGCTCCGGGGCGCGGTCCTTGGCCAATACCTGCCGGGCAATATCAGACAGCATGACGAGGCCGAACTCATCGTCCGTATGACGTTTTTCAACAATCAGTGATTTTGTCTCCACATGGATCATTTTTTCCAGCGCCATCTGCACCGTGTCCATGCCGTCGACCGTATCAAAGTCGGTTTTCATCACATCCCTGACGCGGATTAAAAGCCGGTCGCTCATAACTCCTCCTCGATCACTTGTGAGAGTGTCTGAATCTGGTGGCTGACACCGACGGCATCTTCGATGTCAATTTGGAATGCAATGCCGCTGCCTGGTTGATCGTCGAATTGGCCTGCTTCGGCGATTTTTTCAAGAATGGGCCGACAGAGGTGTTCCTCGACCAGCAGCAGCAATACATCCCGTTGGGTGTCGAGGGTCAGGCCTAAAAAGGTCTTGGATTGCCGAATCCCTTCGCCTCTGGCGTGATTGATAACGGTTGAGCCGGTGGCCCCGGCAGAGCGGGCGGCCTCGAGAACCTTTTCAGTGGTGCTGTCCTCTACCAGGACGATGATGAGTTTGAAGTGCATGGGGTTTTACCTCGTCGTACCATCAATTTTACCGTTTGCCACGCCACTCGCTCAACTGGGCATAGGCCATCACGGATATGATCGGAAACAGGCTGGCGAAGGCGATTAGGCCAAAGCCATCCAGCATGGGGTTGCGTCCGGGGATATTGCTCGACAGGCCCAGCCCAAGGGCGGCAACCAGGGGTACGGTGACCGTGGAGGTAGTGACGCCGCCTGAGTCATAGGCCAGGGCTATGATCGACCGGGGGGCGAATAGTGTCTGGATGATGACCACCACGTAGCCCGACATGATATACCAGTGTAAGGGGGTGCCGGTGATGATTCGGTAGCTTCCCAGGGCGATTCCGATAGCGACGCCGATGGCGACGGCAATGCGTAGCCCCCACTGACTGATGGCGCCGGCTGAGACCTGGTTGGCCTTGATCGCCACGGCTATCAAGGAGGGCTCGGCGATGGTTGTGGAAAAGCCGATGCAGGCGGCGAACAGATAGACCCAGAAGTAGTGGTGCCATTCGATGTTTCCGCCGGCCGACTGAGTACTGAGCAGTTCCGGTGAGGTCAGTTGGTTGGCCATCAATTCACCGAGTGGGAAGAGCGCCAGATCAAGTCCTTCGAGGAACAATACCAGACCGGCCAGAACCATCAGGAAACCGAGCATGACCTCCTTGGGGTTTTTCAAGGGGCGGCGCAGAACCAGCAATTGAAAGCCGAACAGGATCCCGGCGATGGGCAGTACGTCCAGGAGCGTACTGGTCAATATAGTGATGAAATGGGCAATGATCTCGTTCATAACAACAACCCGTAACCCATGACGAAAATCATCGGCGTGAGCGAGGCGAAGGCGATCAGCCCGAAACCGTCGGTCATAGGGTTGCGCCCCTTGATGCTGGAAGCGAGTCCGATCCCCAGCGCCGTGACGAGAGGGACGGTTACGGTCGAGGTGGTGACGCCGCCGGAATCATAAGCGATTCCTATAATCTCGTTTGGTGCGATAGCAGTCATTAATACCACGCCCAGATAGCCGCCGATGATCAGATATTGCACCGGCCATCCCTTAACGATTCTCAGTACCCCGATAACGATGGCGAAACCGACGGAAATAGCCACGGTATAACGAAGTCCTTGGGCATAGTCATGTTGTGCATTGGGGGTGTTGGCGATCATGCCGCCTACCGCGGCGACGTCAGCGGCCTCCTGGGCGATCTTGATAAGAGCCGGTTCCGCGACGGTGGTGCCGAAGCCAAGCGCAAACGCGAACAGCAGCAGCCAGGTCAGACTTCCCTTGCGGGCAAAATCCCAGGCCATGCCCTCTCCGAGGGGAAAAAGCCCCAGATTCAATCCCTCGACAAACAGGCTCAGGCCGAGCAGCACCAATAGGGCTCCGAACAGCAGGCTGCCGAGGTTGGGGATGGGCTGTTGCAACACGACCATCTGGAAAAAGGCAATCACGACGGCGATGGGCATCAGGTCGCGGAAACTGTTCAGAAGCGATGCAATGAGATGCCGGAGTAGTCGCATGGAGTGACGTCGAAACGGTCCTTAAATGAATTTCGGATAGGGGCCTGAGCCACATCAAAGCCGTCAGGCAACAATAACGCAGATTTGATCCTGTTTCTATCGCCCGCGGATCCGAAGAAGCGGTTTTTCTGTGCAGGTGCTGATCAGCATTCAGCATAACGATGCGGGTTGGCGACCCGGAATCCAGTTCATCAAGCGTTCGGCCCCGGTCCCTGGGGTTAGTGGTGGATAACAGGGGGATAATTAGGGATATATAGTTATGGAAACCATTGATTGTACAGGAGCTTGGTGCTAGGTTTTGTTTAGTGTCCAGAGGGAAGTCGGCGGGTGTTCCTGAGTGATTGCATAACGCTTTTGTGAGGTTATTCTCAGACACTGGACCTGTGTCGGCATAGCCTTGTATCAAATGCGGGCGAAAGGGAGCAGACAGGCATCGCCCTGGGTTTGGATAGAATTCATTCAAGTGACGACAGATGCAAAGGCAAGACAACATTATCACATTCGGCTCAGCAGTGCCCCAGCGAGACAACATCTCCCTTGACGTCAACGGGCGGAGGATTGCGGCTGAGTGCCGTAACCTCGTTGTTAAAACCTTGCCTAAACTGATGAGCGGCCTGTTCGATAATCTCGATGACGCACTCTACGAGATGGCCAACAAGTCGGAAAGCAATGCCCTGCAGAATGTCTATTTCGATTCCATGCGCGAGTTGCGAAAGCTGCGCGCCGGTATCGACCGCACCTTCACCCAGGAAGTTCTGCGCACCTATGATCGCTATTGGGAGACCGGCGAGGTCACCATAGCTCAGCCCACCCTTGACGAATTGAGTCGTGATTCGGAGATGGCCTTGGTGGACGATGAGGATCTGGAAGACGCCTTGGCGGTCACCAACATGGCAAGCAAGTCCGAGACTTGCTTCACCCGCGAACTCTATGCCATGAATCAACGCTTCGCCTATGTGATCGGTAGCGGGCGGGTTGATGAGTGGATTGCCCGGCAGTCGCCGCTGGCGCCGGGCGTGATCTGTAATGCCTTTCAGGCGGCGATGGCCAACGCACCGGTGGAGTTACCGGTAAAATTGGTGGTCTACAAGCTGTTTGACCGTCATGTCATGCACTATCTGGGCGGTCTCTACGATGAGATCAATCTTTTGTTGGGGCAAGTGGGAGTGATCCCGAAACTGACTCCCAAGGTGCGCCGGAATCCGATAGCTCCTGCATTGCGTGATGATGGGGGTGAGAGTTATCCGGCCGGCGACTCCTCCTATATGACCCGTTCCTCCTCAATGCCGGACTCGACTCGCACGGCCGCATCCGCAGGAGACGTGCAGGCGGAGATATTCACTACCCTGCAGCAACTACTCGGTGTGCGACGCGCAAGCGCAGGCAGCGGCATGCTGACTTCCAGCTTGATGCTCAGCACACCGAACGGGAATGTGCCGGTGGTGGATACCGGAGAACTGCTCGGCGTACTCTCGGCGATCCAGCAGTCAAACGTAGTGATGCTGCCGCAAGGGCATCAGGTCAACCGGCCGCTGAGTCCGGAGGAGATGCGGGCCTGCCTGGTGAGTGATCTGCAGATTGCCCGAGACGGCCAGATCACCCGTGCCCTGGGAGACACGGATAATGACACCATCGATGTGATTTCCATGCTGTTCGAGTTCATTCTCGACGACTACAGCCTGCCGGATGCCATGAAGGCACTGATCAGTCGCCTTCAGATCCCTATGTTGAAGGTGGCGATTATCGACAAAACGTTTTTCAGCAAGAAGGTGCATCCTGCCCGGCGTCTGTTGAATACTCTGGCTCAGGCCGCCGTGGGGTGGAATGATACCGGCGATCGCACCAACGATACCCTTTACAACAAGATCGAGTCGGTTGTGAGGCGGGTATTGAGCGATTTTCATGATGACCCCGGACTGTTTGCCGAACTGGATGAGGATTTCACCAACTGGTGGCAACAGGAGCAGCGTGGCGCCCGGATTGCTGAGAAGCGCACCAATCAGATTACCCGGGGTAAGGAACAGCTCAAGTCCGCCAAACAGATTGTTTCCGAGGAACTCAACCAGCGACTGCGCAATCAGCAAGTAGTGCCTGAAGCCGTGATGTCGATTTTGGAGGATGGATGGAAGGATGTGCTGCTACTCATCTATTTGCGCGAAGGGGTGGAGAGTCAGGATTGGAGCGAGGCCCTGGAGATGGTCGACCGCTTGCTTTGGAGCGTGCAACCCAAGTCTGATTACGCGGGGAGGCAGCAATTGCTGCGTGGGATTCCCGAGTTGTTGCGGAATGTCCGGGAGCGTTTAAACAGTATCTCTTTCGACCAGCACAAGATGGCCAAGCTGTTTAAAGAATTGCAGAACTGCCACATCAGCGTGCTGCGTGGCGGAGATGCCGATCTGGTGCATACCGCCGGCACCCAATCTGTCTCTCATCACGAAATCCATTTTTCGGACAGTCAGTTGGCCGGTGAGTCCAATAGCCAGTTGCGCGAGATGGCCGACGAGGCCATTATCGGACAGGATGAATTCACCCGGCAGGCGAAGGATCTGGAGACCGGCGGTTGGCTGGAAATAGTCGATGGCGGCGCCAAAATCCGTGTCAAGCTCTCCTGGAAGAGCGAGGTGAGCGATACCTATATCTTTGTGAACCGGAAAGGGATGAAGGCCGTGGAGTTGACCACCTCCGGTTTGGCAAAGCGGCTGCGTGAGGGAACTGCCAAGAAGGTGGAAGTCTCCGCCACGCCAATCATGGATCGGGCTCTGGATGCCATGCTCGGCGTTTTGAAGAATACCAATTCGACCTGATCGAAGCCGCGGAGAAAGAGCAACCGCCATTTTTCGGTTCAAGTGGGACGCCAACTGCTGGACGGCCTCATGATGTCAAGCAGTGCTCATCCGATGGCTCCTATTGAAAGCCAACCCTTCTTCCGATATATCGACTTCAATCGTATCCCCAGGTGCAAAACGTCCTGCCAGGATCTCCTGCGCCAGCGGATTCTCCAACTGTTGGCGAATGACGCGTTTTAGTGGCCGGGCGCCGTATACCGGATCGAATCCGGCCTCTCCCAGCCGGTCAAGGGCCGCATCCGTTATCGCCAGTCCCATATCGTGACCGGCCAGTCGCTGGTGGAGGTAGTCGATCTGGATCTTGGCGATGGCGTGAATCTGTTCCCTGGCCAGAGAATGGAAGACCACGATCTCGTCCAGACGATTGACGAATTCCGGGCGGAAATTTTGCCGCACCGTCTCCATCACCGCCGATTTCATCGCCTCATAACGCTCTTCCGTTGAGTATTCCTGGATCACCTGAGAACCCAGATTGGAGGTCATGACGATGACCGTATTGCGGAAATCCACCGTCCGCCCCTGGCCATCCGTGAGGCGTCCGTCATCGAGTACCTGAAGCAGTACGTTGAAGACATCGGGGTGGGCCTTTTCCACCTCGTCCAGGAGAATGACTGAATAGGGCCGGCGTCGCACCGCCTCGGTGAGGTAACCACCCTCTTCATAACCCACATAGCCGGGAGGCGCCCCGATCAGACGGGCCACCGAGTGTTTCTCCATGAACTCCGACATGTCGATGCGTATCATCGCCTCTTCCGTGTCGAAGAGGAATTCCGCCAGGGCCTTGCATAGCTCGGTCTTACCGACACCGGTGGGGCCGAGAAAGAGGAAGGAGCCGTTGGGCTGGTTGGGGTCCGACAACCCGGCGCGAGAACGACGGATAGCATCGCTCACAGCACCCACCCCTTCATTTTGACCAATGACCCGTCTGCCCAGCTCCTCTTCCATGCGCAACAGCTTGTCCCGCTCACCCTCCAACATCTTCGAGACCGGAATACCGGTCCACTTGGAGACCACGTCGGCGATCTCCTCCTCCGAGACCTTGTTGCGCAACAGCTTCATCTCCTGCATCTCGGCCTGGGTGGCCATGTCGAGCTGTTTCTCCAGTTCCGGGATACGGCCATACTGCAGTTCGGACATGCGCGCCAAATCACCGGCGCGGCGGGCGGTCTCCAGCTCCTGGCGCGCCCGTTCCAGAGACTCCTTGATATGGGTCGTCCCCTGCAGGGCGGCCTTCTCCGACTTCCAGATCTCTTCCAGATCGGAGAACTCCCGCTCCAAACGGGCGATTTGCGCCTCCAGATCGGCCAAACGCTTCTTCGAGGCTTCGTCGGACTCTTTGTTGAGCGCCTCTCGCTCAATCTTCAGTTGGATCAGACGACGCTCCAGACGGTCCATCTCCACCGGCTTGGAATCGATCTCCATACGGATCTGCGAAGCCGCTTCGTCCACCAGATCGATGGCCTTGTCCGGCAATTGCCGATCGGTGATATAGCGATGGGACAGGGTTGCAGCAGCGACAATCGCCGGATCGGTGATATCCACACCATGGTGTACTTCGTAACGCTCCTTGAGGCCGCGTAAGATCGCAATGGTATCTTCCACACTGGGCTCTTCCACCAACACCTTCTGGAAACGGCGCTCGAGGGCGGCGTCTTTCTCCAGATACCGGCGATATTCATCCAGGGTGGTGGCGCCGACGCAGTGCAATTCGCCCCGTGCCAGTGCCGGCTTCAGCATATTACCGGCATCCATGGCGCCTTCGGCCTTGCCGGCGCCGACCATGGTGTGCAATTCGTCGATGAAGAGGATGATCTGCCCTTCCTGCTTGGCCAGATCGTTGATCACCGCCTTGAGACGTTCTTCGAACTCGCCCCGGAACTTGGCGCCGGCGATCAGGGTGCCCATATCGAGAGAGAGTAAGCGCTTACTCTTCATGCCTTCCGGCACCTCGCCGTTGATGATCCTCTGCGCCAACCCCTCGACGATCGCCGTCTTGCCCACCCCAGGCTCCCCCATCAGTACCGGGTTGTTCTTGGTGCGGCGTTGCAAAACTTGGATTGTGCGGCGAATCTCGTCGTCGCGGCCGATGACGGGATCGAGCTTACCCTGCTCGGCCCGCTCCGTGAGATCGATGGTGTACTTCTCCAGCGCCTGGCGCTGATCTTCGGCATTGGGATCATCCACCTTCTGCCCGCCGCGCAACTTATCGATACTCTGCTCCAGGGCCTGCCTGGAGCCGCCCGCATTGCGCAACATCTCACCCAACTCGCCCTTGTCCTCTACCGCGGCGAGCACGAACAACTCGCTGGAGATGTATTGGTCATTGCGCTGCTGGGCCAGCTTGTCGGTCTGATTGAGCAGGCGACCCAGATCGTTGGAGATGTGCAGGTCGCCGGCCGCGCCCTCCACGCTGGACAGGCGCTCCATGGCTGCACTCAGGCTGGAACGCAACTGGTTTACATTGACGTCGGATTGAGCCAGCAGGTGGCGTACGCTGCCGCCGTCCTGGTCAAGCAGGGCGGTCATCAGATGAACGGGTTCGATGAACTGGTGATCCCGCCCGACGGCCAGGCTCTGCGCATCGGCCAGCGCCATCTGAAACTTACTGGTCAAACGATCCATTCGCATGGGTAAAAACTCCGAAAAAGCGATTGAATACCCTTCAGATGGGGGAGAAATCCAGGCATTTCAACCTAAAAACCGCAGGAGTAGGGAGCGGCCCTGCCGCACCGGATGGACTATATGCGTATTCTTGCTGAGCTTCGGCCCTTTTTGGTGCGGCAGGACCGCACCCTTGTATAATTTACCTTCAGTAGCAAACAAGCTACGAGACAGAGAAAAATCTACATAAGTTTTGAGAAATGAGTGGAGCGATCAGCCTTTTTGCTGTGACGCCATGGTCTCCACCTTCGACATCACCATTGCCTCAAGCGCTTGTTTGAAGTCAATCACCCGCCGGCGCAGTTCGGGATCTGCCGTGCTGAGGATTTGCGCTGCCAATATGCCTGCATTTCCGGCCCCGTTGATGGCAACGGTGGCGACGGGTACACCAGGCGGCATCTGCACGATGGATAACAGCGAGTCTTCACCATTCAAGGTGGAGGTCTTCACCGGCACGCCGATTACCGGCAACGGCGAGATGGCCGCGACCATGCCGGGCAGATGGGCTGCGCCGCCTGCCCCGGCGATCACCACCTGCAAGCCACGTTCGGCAGCGCTTTGAGCATATTCATAGAGCCTGGCCGGGGTACGATGGGCCGAGACGATCGTCATCTCATAGGGAACCTGCAGTTCCTGAAGCAGTTTGGCTGCCTCCTGCATCACCGGCAGATCGGAATCACTGCCCATGACGATTCCCACAACTGGTTTGTTCATGGATGCTGTTCTCCGGTGATTTGAATCAGATCGCGCACCTGCTCGGCCTTGCTTTTGGCAGCATCAAGATCCCGGTCGAGTACGGTGACATGCCCCATCTTACGGTAGGGCGTAACCTCCGCCTTCCCGTAGAGATGCAGACAAACCCCTTTGATCGCCAATGCCGCCGCCATGCCCTTGATGACCGGCCTGCCTCTGGCGCCGGGGGCGCCGAGAAGATTGATCATCACGGCAGGCGAAAGCAGGTCGGTGGCGCCCAAGGGGAGACCCAGCACGGCGCGCAGATGCTGTTCGAACTGATCGGTGATGCAGGCCTCAATGGTATGGTGGCCGGAATTGTGTGTTCGTGGTGCGATTTCGTTAACCAGCAGTTGATCATCCCGGGTAAGGAACATCTCCACTCCAAAAACGCCGACACCCTGCAATGTCTCGATGGTGCGCACAGCCAACGCCTCTGCCGCTGCGGCGATCTCCTTATTCACTGCCGCCGGGCAGAGCAAGAGATCCAAAACGTTTTCTCCGCTACGGAAACACATCTCAACCGTTGGATAGGCGATGCACTGCCCCTGTGCATTGCGTGCAACCATCACTGCCAACTCTTTCCTGGCGTCGACAAAATGCTCCACCAGGGAGGGCACCGGCAGGTGATTATCGAAATCGGCCGCACGTTGCATCACCGACACACCACGCCCGTCGTAACCACCGCGCCGCGCCTTCTGCACCAATGGAAAACCGAAAGATTCAAAGGCCGGCAGGGCCGGTTCCGGTATTTCGATGAAATCCGCGCTCGGGATACCAGCCCTCCTGAGAAACTGTTTTTGGGTCAACTTGTCCTGCAGGATGGCTAACAGGGCCGGCGCCGGATTGATACGATGTCCCTCCCGCTCGAGTTGAACCAGGGTCTCGGTATCGATATTCTCCAGCTCGAAGGTGACCAGGTCACAGGACTCCGCCAACTCCCGGAGTTTGGCAGGGTCATGATAGCCGCCGATAATCTGGTGACCGGCCACTTGACCGGCAGGCGAACCGAGATAGGGATCGAGCACCACGCAGGTGCAACCCAGACGTTTCGCTGCCTTGACCATCATGCGGCCCAACTGGCCGCCGCCGATCAGACCGATTCTGGCAACGGGAAAGGGAAATATGTCCTTCATATCTAGGGCCTGTTAACACGCTTATTCATCCACCGAGGGGACTAGAGTATAACCGGGCATCGCTGGGAATGCCTCAATCCCGGATCGCCAGCCTGGAAGAACAATTGACCATCCCCGGGCTTCACCTCATGGGCCGTCTTTTCCACAATCGAGAATTGCTCATCATTCAGTTGGGCAAATAGGCAGGGCAATCGGGCTTAAATTCCCATGTCAATCACTCTGAGCAGGTAGGCATTATCCCAGCCCGCCTTTAACCGTTTTGTTTTCACACCGACCTTGGAGGTTTTCTCCCTTTTTATCAGGTTCAATGCGATATGCCTGATCACCGCAAGGTTCGCGGCGCTGTGGCCTTTGCGCGCTCTGTTGCCGTCCTCATCAAAAGCAATATCAAGCACCCAGTGTAAGTTGTTCTCAATAGCCCAGTGCGCCCGAACCGCGTGTTCGAGTTTGCCGGGGTTGTCTGCACTGAGGCTGCTGAGAAAATCAAGAGTGTCGTGACGCTCAGGATGCGAAACGGGACATCCCAGTCCCCCTTTCGCCCTCGCTTGTCACGACAGCCTATTATGCCCCGGCCGTCCTGCGTCCGTGCCGCTTCGCCACACCATCGCTACGCTCGGCGCCGGCTTCGCAGCACTCCCTCAAATGACTGGACGGCGTTTCGGATGCGCTTGCATATTGCCTCCGCCGGCTTGGGTCCTATCGGCCCCTGCGCCACTCCGGCAATACGCCCGCGCCTACGCCTACCGGGGACTAACCGCCTTCGCTTCGCTCTCCATGGCGGTCAGCGAGCGCGTCTCTTCGCTGAGCGTATTATCCGACTCTCTTTTGGCGGTGACCGCAATAATGCTCTGTAACCCCGGCCGGGCATGGCGTTCTTTCAGCCACGCGATGTCGTCTGTTACACGCACTGTGCGTGTTTCAACGCGCCCATGTCCTCCATCGACTGTTTGTAGTGCG
>JAHXHR010000100.1 GCA_025656505.1 Candidatus Thiodiazotropha sp. (ex Epidulcina cf. delphinae)
GAATCGGCAGCAAGATGCCGGCAACGAAGATTACGCGCAGAGAAATAGACCATAAAATCCGTTACTTAAGGGTGACAAAGTAGAACTAATAAGCCTCCGGCTTTGCCGGAGGTCAGTTAACTTTATTAAATTAAATTAAATTATCTAATATTAATTTTCACCATGCCGTCATCCCACCCCACACACTCCTCCGTAATGCAAAAAAGAACCTTATTCCCATGTATCGCCTTTTCATGCAACTGATCACAATAAACACACCCAAAACCACTAAAGTATTACTCATCATTGACGCTAAACCCAAAACAACGACCAATGCCACCGGACGTGGACAGTTCATGCCAGGGTTACAATCCGTGACGATCCGTATGAGACTGTGGATCGGACCCTGACTTGTCCTCTTAATTCTCTCCGCCGCTTCCACCATAGCGCCAGGAAACCTTGGCGAGAGAGGAGAGCAGGCCAATGAGATTACGGAACACTGTGCAGGCAATGGATCTCTGCGCCAGCCTGAGGCGGGCGGCAGGATCTTTGGGCGTCTACCTGCCGAGCAAGGAAAAGCACCGCCTGAACAACTACGCACTTCGAATCGAACGCATGAAAATATCATTTGCTCACTTCAAGTCAACCATGTGGCAAAGCATGATGAAATATCCACTCAACGAGTCAACCAGCTAGGTGACGAGTAGATAAGGGTTGCGGATGTCAATAGGGAGAAAAGCGAAAAAAACGCTTGATATACACCAGGGAATATCTGGATAATTCACTGTGCAGCGCCATGTCCCCGCGCTACTGACAAAAGATGGCCTTCCCCCCTGCCATGATCGATAGCTGATGCCTTGCCCGACAAAACCGGCTTCCAGCAACGGCCCTCACCCCGCCACAAAAACCAGCTTTATGCCTGCAGCATCCTAACGGATCCGTACGACGCATGGCGTTAAATAGGCTCCCGATTGGAAGGGGCCGCACACTGTATCAAATGACGGAATCGGAATGTAGATATATGTCGAGGGATGCGATGACGCGCAAGCAAGCGTGGTTGACTGCACTCACCAACCGTTTCCATAAGCTTCCAGGCTTGTGGCGTGGCAAGGTCGACTCGAATGGCGCCCTTACGGCGCAAATCTTATCCGCGATCACTGACAGTATCCTTGTAACCGACACGGACCTCCGAATCGTCGAAGTCAACGCCGCCTTTACGAAAATTACCGGTTACACCCGTAACGAGGCAATCGGCCAAACCCCGAGGTTGCTCAAATCAGGCCGGCATGGAAAGGAGTTCTATCAACGGATGTGGAGCGCTTTGCTGGTGACCGGCAAATGGCGGGGCGCCATCTGGAATCGGAGAAAAAACGGTGAGATCTACCAAGTGTGGATGCGCATCAGTAGTTTCAAGGACAAGACGGGAAAAACCACCCATTTCCTGGCAATCTTCATCGATCTGAAGCATCAAAAAGCGCTTCAAAACCAAATCCATCTGCTTGCTTACTATGACAGCCTGACCGGCTTGCCCAACCGTGAGCTCTTTAATGACAGGCTCGCTCTTGCTCTAATCCAGGCGCATCGGGACAAGAACAAAGTCGCTGTTTTCTTCCTTGATCTTGACCGGTTCAAGGCCATAAACGACACCCTCGGCCATGCAACCGGCGACCTCCTGTTGGTCGCTGTAGCCCATAGACTCAGCAACTGTCTGCGCGAATCCGACACCCTAGCCAGACTGGGTGGCGATGAATTCACCGTCATCCTATCCGGGATTAACAGTCAGGCCCAGGCAACTACCGTAGCCGACAAGATCCTGGATTGCTTCAAACAACCGTATACGATCAGCAGACGCGAGTTGTTCATCTGCGCAAGTCTCGGCATCAGCCTATTTCCCGATCACGGCATCGACAATGAAAGCCTTGTGCGTCATGCCGATACCGCCATGTATCAAGCAAAACAGATGGGGATGAGCGGCTATGTCATCTATGCCCCAAGCATGGATTTACGGCACGAACAGCGGTTAGCCATAGAAAACGATCTGCGCGAAGCGATTAATGAGAATGGTTTGAAGTTGGTCTATCAGCCTCAGATAGACATAAAAACAGGGCGAATCACCACCCTGGAGGCGCTGCTGCGTTGGACTCATCCTGAAAAAGGCAATATTCCGCCGAGTCATTTTATACCCATTGCGGAAGAGAGTGGCCTGATCTTCGAAATCGGCAGTTGGATTCTCGATACGGCATGCACCCAGGTGGTTGCCTGGCGGGAAAAATACGGCCTGGATCTCTGTGTCGCAATCAACATCACCGGCCTACAACTCCGCAACGGCAAATTGGTGGAGCGGATTCAGAAGGCGTTGGACAAAGCCCGACTGCCCCCGGCTGCGCTGGAGCTTGAGATAACGGAAAACGTATTGATGGATGACAGTAGAGAGACCATCAAGACCCTTGAACACATCAAGCGTCTCGGCATTAAGATCGTCATCGACGATTTCGGTATCGGCTTTTCCTCTCTCAACCATATCAAGCGCTTCTCCATCGACAAGCTGAAGATCGATAAATCCTTTATCGATGACCTGAACTACGTAGATGGTGATAAACAGCTTGTCAAGACCATCATCAATATGACCCACGACCTATCACTGGTGGCGACAGCGGAAGGCATTGAAAAACAGGACCAACTCCGTGAATTGGAAATATTCGGCTGTGATATGGCTCAAGGATTTCTTATCTGCGCCCCCCAGCCGGCTAGCGAAATGGACTCCCTATTGCTGAATAACGCACCCTGGCACAGGTGCTTCGATACACAAGACACCTTCAATGCGGACTCATCCCTGATCATGGAGTGAAGGACTCTGTTATCGATGCGTTCGCGGTAAAAAGTGATAAAAAACGACTTATCCATACAGGGAAAACCTATGTTAATGAGCATTGTAATCTATACCCCGTCCATGGCGGATATCACCCCCGTATTGCTTGAAATGCACCATGCAGATGCTTAATCTAAGACCGGAAAGAACAGGAGATCCCGGCATCAATATGTCAGCGGGTTGTACAGCCATGGACGAGCGGAGCAGAGAGAAGGCCCCAAACACAAGCCAATCCTTTCGGCAATGCCCCATCGCTATAATCTCTGTACATCGACTAATCGCTCACGCAATTCTCATGGAACGATAGGTATGAGCAGGAAAACACTGTTGTTGGTGGATGACAATCATGAAAATCTGGAGCTACTCAGCAAAACCCTTGTTGATTCGGGATATTATGAAGTGCTCACGGCAAATTCCGTCGACAAAGCGTTACGCCTGAGCGCCGAAGATCAACCCGACTTGGTCATTCTCGACACACAACTCCCCAAGTCGACCGACATCGATCTAACCGGCGAACTATTGAAATCAGGCGCACCGTTCGTCTTTCTGAGTAACCATGAAAAGATCACTCAGATCGACCAGGACGGGAATCCTGGCTCTCTGGGTATATTGGAGCGATCAGATGATATCAGCCAGATGATACAGGGCATCCAATCCGCATTGGCATGTGCGGGAGAGATCCGGCGGCTGAGAGAAAATGAAAGGCGCTATAACGATGCCATACAAACCGGTCGTGTGGTCGATGTCGCAGTCGGCATCTTAATGGAACGCCACCATACCGAACGGGATCTGGCATTCGAGATATTACGTAAAAAGGCGCGATCCGAACGCAGAAAATTACGCGATATAGCCCAAGAAGTACTGGATGCCCAGCAGAAGCTCAATCAATTGACGCCATAGATCGGAACCCAATCCCGCCTATTCCTTTTCACCCACTTGCGCCACAGCGAAACGCTCAAGGCGGTAACGGCCAAAGCCATACCGATTGACATCGGCCCGCCGGCGGGTAACACTCCGCCGGGATGCTGGAACGCGACACACTCAAAAAGCTCCGCCGGGACATTGTCTTCTCCGACGATCTGGCCGGCGAGCACCTACTGCTTCACTCGACCTGGGGCATTTTCTCACCGCGGGAGATCGATGAGGGCACCCGCCTGCTTGTGGAGCGCCTGGAGCTTGCCCCCACGGACGACTGCCTCGATCTGGGATGTGGCTACGGCCCCATCGGCCTCTTCATGGCCCGGCGTGCCCCCCAAGGAGAGACGCTGTTGGTCGACAAGGACTTCATGGCAGTAGAGTACAGCAACGCCAATGCGGCGCGCAATCGATTGCCGAATGCGAAGGCCATACTCAGCAACGGCTTCGACCACATCGACCCGTCGATGGGTTTCGATGTCATCGCCTCCAACATTCCGGCCAAGGTGGGTAAGGAGATGTTGAGTCTGATCCTGCATGATGCGGAACTGCGGCTCAATCCGCGAGGCCGGCTTTACGTGGTAACCATCAACGGCCTGAGACAATATATGAAACGCAACCTCAACCAGGTCTTCGGCAACTACCGCAAACTCAAACAGGGCAAGAGCTATACGGTGGCTCTGGCGATCAAGGACTGAGCCGATGGAGAGCGGGGAACAGAGCACGGACATAGCCCCGCGTTGACGCCGCCTGATCGCTATCTGGACCCTGATCCTCTACCTGGTGATACTCAGCGGTAACGAGAGCCGCATCGGCGCCATGATCATGAACAGCTTCAGTTCCTGGATCGGCGTCGCCGGCATCAACCTCTATCTGCTCCAAAGCCGTAGCCAGACCATCGGTAAATGGGCGTTGAAGATCCAGATTCGGCGTGGTGACGGCGCTCCCGCCCATTTCAGCCGCAAGCTCTTGCTGCGCTATCTACTGCCGGCCCTGCTGGTAGCCATTCCCTATCTCGGTTCGCTATTGCTGACGCTCGATCTCGGCTCGATATTCGGCTCAGGGAACCGGACCCTGCATGACCGTCCGGCAGACACCCAGGTATTTTATTTCCTACCCGGCAAGCCGCTTGAGTACGGAAGAGACCGCCACCAGTCCGAAACCGGCCGTGACCGTCATGACTGAGCCGAACCCCCCACAGTTAAGCGACCCCTCAACAGCCGGCGGGCGATCAAGGCAAACCGCACCATCGGCATCGGGATAGATCCGCTGTTCCGTGGAGTAGACACAAGGCACGTCGAAACGACGCTTGAGATTGGCGGGAAAACCATATTCCCGACGCAGCAGCTTGCGGGTCTTGGAGAGCAAGGGATCTTGCTCGCTGCGGCTCAGGTCGACCAAGCGGATCCGGGTCGGATCAGTCCGGCCGCCAGCGCCCCCCAGGGTGATCACAGAAATCCCGTGTCGCCGACAAGTGGCGATCAATGCCGCCTTGGTGCGAAAGTTATCGATGCAATCCAATACATAATCGAAACCACCCTCAATCACCGGTTGCAGGGAATCAGGCTCGATAAATGCCTCCACCGGCGTGACCCGGCAGTCGGGATTGATGGCCGACACGCGCTGCGCCAGCACGCCCACCTTGGGCTTGCCGAACTCACTTTCCAGGGCATGCAACTGGCGGTTCACGTTCGACTCGGCGATATGATCCAGATCGAAAAGCGTCAACCGGCCGATGCCGCTACGGGCCAGCGCCTCCACCGCCCAGGAGCCCACGCCCCCGACACCGATCACCGCCACATGGGATCGACCGAACCGTTCCAGTCCCTGCCGACCGTAAAGCCTTGTGATGCCGCCGAAGCGCCGTTGAATATCCAACCCTATACCTTCGATAAAAGCCGCTAACCGGCCGCAAACAAGTGCTAATCATCGCAAATCGCTTTACGACGCATAGGGATAAAATACCACAACAATCCTGGCAAACGCCAACGCAACGCTGTTCCTGCCGGATAGGCGAAGGGGTGATTACCGATCACCTTGAAGAAGGACACCGGGATCGGCAACCCGTTACACCTTGTTACAAGGGGTTACACCCCGGAGAGGATCTTCCCCTCGAAAACGAACAGACTTGTCGACCAGAACATACCCGTCCTTAACAGGACCGACAAAACCGAGGAGATCATCATGGGAAATACCACCATTACCGTTCTGATTGTGCTTGCGCTGTTGCTGATCAGCGGTGTCGCCATCGCTCATTACAAGGGGTTCTGCTCAGGCCCCGAAAAACACATCGAAAAGGTCACCGAACGGATCGGCAAACAACTACAACTCGACGACGCACAACGCCTGCAGTTGGACCTGCTCAAAGAAAAATTCGTGGCCATTGCACACGAACTGCGCAGCGACCACTCGACCTATGTAAACGAAGCGATTGACTTGCTGAACACACCGGCATTAGACCGTGAACAGGCACACACCCTGCTGATGCGTAAGCAGGCTCAACTGGCCAGTGTCAGCGACGAACTGATCAACGCCTTTGCCGATTTCAGCGATAGCCTGGAGCAGAACCAACGTAACGAACTGCAATCGATGATCAGCCGTCACCGCGAACATCGTCACTGTAGATTCGCATGTGCCGGCGACTGGCCCGTCACTCAAGAATAGGCCTGCGCCACGGCATGGCCGCTACTTTTCCGAAAACACTCAGCATATCCGGGGCAAGCCTCATTGTAGGGGTGCTTGGGTCCGCGTCACGCATCGTTTATGCTTGCTATGACAAGTAACCGGACACCCCGATGCCCCGGATCCTGCTGATCGACGATGACCAAGCCCTGGCGGCTCCTTTGAAGGAGTACTTTGACCGCTACGACCTGGCGTTGGAATCGGCAATTCTGCCCTCCCAGGGGCTCGAGCGCATCCGTCTCTCCCCACCCGACCTGGTCATCCTGGATATCATGCTGCCGGAGATGGATGGCTTCGAGGTCTGCCGCACCATTCGCAAGAACAGCGAACTGCCGATTCTCATGCTCACCGCTCGTGGCGAAGTGATGGACCGGGTAGTCGGATTGGAGCTTGGCGCCGATGATTACCTGGCTAAACCGTTCGAACCCAGGGAACTGGTGGCGCGGGTGCAGAACATCCTCAAACGAAGCAGCATGCAGACACCTCAAGAGCAACGGATCACCGTTGGTGAACTACAGCTCGACCTGGTGCAACAACATGCGTCGGTGGGTGATCGGACGCTCAATCTTACAACCTTGGAGTACCGCCTGCTGTTGCTGATGGCCGGTCATCCCGGCCGACCCTTCAGCCGGGACGAGATTCTCTCAGACATCAAAGGCATTGAGGCAGACCTGTATACCCGCTCCGTGGACATCCTGGTCAGCCGTCTGCGACACAAACTGAAGCCCCTCGACTACATCAAGACCGTCTGGGGTACGGGTTACCGTCTGATCGGACCCTCGTCATGAGAAGACGCCACCGCCTCAGCGGACGCTTAATCCTGTTGTTTCTATGCATCAGCGTGTTGATTGCGCTGACGGTACGGATAGGTTTTCGTTACGGCATACAGGAGGAGTTCCGCTCTTTCGCGGCCCCTCATCTACTGGAATATATCGATCACCTGCGACAAGCGATCGGGACGCCTCCTGATACGGAGGCAGCGCAAGCCCTAGCTGCGCGCCTGCGAGTGGATATCCAAATCAATTCGCCGCAGGGCGCCTGGTCCAGCAGCGGCAAGCCCGTGGATGACTCAGCCTTTCAGTTCCATTCACATCATTTGCATAATGGTCAATCGGTCGAAGTCGGGTATGATGACCATCGCTATCTTTTACGCTTGCGGGAACCGAACCTCACCCTGCTTCTCGTGTCAAGGGATCGACTGGGTAACGGCTATCTGCACCTGATCATCGGCGCCACTATCTTTACCGTTTTACTGTTGATCGCCCTCGCCTACCATCTGGTCAGACGCCTGTTCCAACCTATCGAGACGATCCGTCAGGGCGTCGCCCGATTCGGTTCAGGGGCGTTTGAGCACCGCATCGCAATCCGTCGCCGTGACGAACTTGGAGAACTGGCCAAGAGCATCAATACCATGGCGGATGAGATCCAGGCGATGCTGGAGGCCAAGCGCCAACTGCTACTGGCCATCAGCCATGAACTGCGTTCGCCATTGACCCGCGCTCGCTTGAATGCGGAGCTATTGGATGAAAGCGACCCCCGCGAACGTATCGTCGCCGACCTGCAGACCCTGGAACAGCAGCTAAGCGAGTTACTGGAAACGGAACGCCTCGACAACAAACACGCCAAGCTGGATCTCCAGCCGGCAACGCCGAAAAGACTGATTGAGTCCGTGATTCAGCAGCATTTCCCCGCCTCGACGCTGACATGCCGCCACGAAAACGACACACAACCGATCTCGCTGGATGCCGTGCGTATCCGGCTGATGATCAAAAACCTGCTGGACAACGCCCTGAGACACACCCCTGAATCCTCACAACCCCCCGAGATCAGCAGCCGGATCACAGAGGAAGCATGGGCAGTCACCGTGGAAGACCATGGTCAAGGCATTCCCACTGAACATCTGCCCCACCTGACCGAGCCCTTCTACCGGGTCGATAAGGCCCGCCAACGGGAAACGGGAGGCTACGGTCTCGGGCTCTATCTCTGCCGCATCATCGCAGAGGCCCATGGCGGTAAGCTGACGATTCACAGCAAGCCGGGCAGCGGCGTCCGAGTGACAGCCAGCCTGCCTCTCTGACCCCGCAGGGAAATTCCCAGCCATACTGATCATCACCTCATCCCGGTATCCATGCAGTATGCCTTTTCGCGCTCACCGGTGCGATTGCGGCCGGATAATCAACCGCCCGGCAACGATATGCCGGTTACCTTCTTGTACAGCGAGACCGCGTAGGAATCGGTCATGCCTGAAACGAAATCGGTCAGCCGCAACAGGCGGGTATAGCCGTCCTCCGCCGGCCTGCCCCTGGGGCCGAGGAACTGGTCGGGGATCAGACGGATCATCATCTGACTGCGCGGACTCGCCCCGGAAGCGTGTTCCGCCACATCGTCGATGATAGGTATGAAGCGCTCCAGCAGCTCACTGATCACTTGAAAGCCCGCCGTCTCGATCTCGATCACCTCAGACGCAATATAGATCTTCTCGGTGGCAACCGCTACCAGGCGGCCCATCTCCGCCCGGTGGGGAATATGGCTCATCAAGGGCTCATCGAATCGACCCTCGAGGATCGCCCGCTCCTGATCGAGAAAACAGGCCAGGATCTCGCTGATCGCCTGACTGATCACCTTGGCGCGCAGAAACTCGATTTTCTCCTTGTCACCACCGATGCGCTCCAACCGCGCGGACTGGTTGGCTGAATCCGGCAATACAGCGCTGAACAGCTCCAATACCTCCTGAAAGCTGAGATGTCCCAGGCGGTAACCATCCTCGATGTCGATCACCCGGTAACAGATATCGTCGGCCGCCTCCACCAGAAAGGCCAAGGGATGACGATGCCAGATGGCCAACACCGGATCGCGGCGCATCAGCCCAACCGTCTCCGCCACTTGACCGAAATTGGCCTGATCCTCAGCGGTAAATCCAGACTTTTTGGCGCTGGCGCCACTGAAACGCCCCTTACCGATACAGGATTCACGGGGGTATTTGGTGAAGGCGGCCAGGGTGGCGCAAGTCAATTGCAGCCCACCGATGTTATCCCGGTTCTGCAGCCGGGTGATGACCCGAAACCCCTGAGCGTTGCCTTCAAAGTTGAGAAAATCCTCCCGCTGACTAGCCTGCAGCACAGCAACCCGCTGCCTGCCATAGGCGGCTGTCTCCGCCCAGTGGCGGATGGCGTCCTCGCCGGAGTGGCCGAACGGAGGATTGCCGATATCATGAGCGAGACAGGCCGCAGCACAGATATCGCCGAAATCGGAGGCCTCATTTTCACTCAACCGATGACGGGCGATGACCTGTTCGCCGGCCAGGGTGCCCAGAGAACGTCCCACACTGGACGACTCCAGGCTATGCGTCAGGCGGGTGCGCACATAGTCGATTTTCGAAAGGGGAAAGATCTGGGTCTTGTCCTGCATGCGCCGGAAGGCGGAGGAGAAGACAATGCGATCGAGATCTCGTTGAAAATCAGTGCGCGTGGCACTGTTCGTCGGGCGGTTGCCCGAGCCCAGGCGTTTGCGGGAGAGCAGTTGTAACCAGTTCATCGACATCGGCCTATTCGATCCTCCAAAGCCATGCGGTAGTCACGGCATTGTATCAGGCGCTTGCCGGTTTGCTGACTGGGTTATCATCGAAGGACATCGCCTTGTTGCTGTTTCTCACCGGTTGTTCAAGTATCTAGCTACGACAAAAAAGCGAATCAACCCCGTAAGCATCACAATACAGAGGCTGAACTCCATGGAACAGGCGGAAAAGCGTATGCACCCAGGGCATCGGTTGGTCGTGACTTACCCGATCAAAGAACTTCCCGAGATCCATGTCCACCACACCCGGCGATAGCCATCTTGGGTGATAGCCTGGCGGGCTGAGCGATGGGGTCTGAAACCGAAACCGGAATGGGAGAAGCTTCCGTCCCACTCCGGCCGGATGACTTGTAGTAGGGCCTGGTGAAATATCCGGGGCTAACCCAGTTTTGTAGTGGCATCAGCCAGGTTGGCCTGAAAAATCGCCTTGTGAATATCGCCCAGACTGAGCATGCCCACGAGCCGGCCGCCATCCGCAACCGGAATGCGGCGGAATTTATGCCGCACCATGATCGTCGCAGCGCGCAGAATGTGTATATCGGGACTGACGGTGATGGCATTCGGCGTCATCACGTCCGCTACCTTGAGATTCACCACATCCTTATACTGCAGCATCATGCCGTCATAGTCCGGAGCAGCCATGACATCCTTGAAATCCTCCAGGGTCGGAAACATTCGGTGAAGCACATCCTTCTCAGCGATAACTCCCACCAGCTTGCCATCCTCCTCCACCGGCAGACCGCTGAAACGAAACAGGCACATCAGGGAAACCACTTCCAAAAGCTTGGCATCCGGAGCCACCGTCTTTGGCGATCTTGACATTATTTCGCTTACCAGCATCAACAAAACTCCTCGTCTTTGATAAAGAATATCGATTGATTTGTATCCGGGTTCTTTGTCCAGCCACAACGATACTCATTCCGTAGCGGGTTGCCAACTCTTTTTCTCCTCCTTCAACCGGCTGAACCGTATGGATAATTCAACGTAAAAACCCACACAGTAACCCCTCCCCCCATGGGCGCCGGAAAATCAGACCGCTGCTCGAAACCGCCGCCGAATCGATCGCCAGAGAGGGAAAAAATGCACATCGCGCTAAACCGATGATTTGGCGCTAAAAGCGGCCGATGATCCATAACTTATCCACAGTTGGCACACAGCTTGGGACCCATTTTTCCACAGCATAATACACAATATATTGTGGTTGACATCAGTGAAATACGATATATATTGTGTTTAGCAGGCTTTGAAACCTGGATCTTCGACGCTCTCTCGACAACCGTTCGGCCAAGCCGATGATGATGGCCACATAACATAATCAGGAAAAGAAATGGCGACACAAGCAGCCGACCCCGACGATTCCGTTGCAGTTATCCGACCGCCGGAGATGCATGAGCCCGCACGCCAGGCCCAGCCCGCCGTCGGCAGCGGCATACAGGTCATTCGCCGCAACGGCAAGGTCACCCATTTCGATCCCGGCAAGATCACCGTCGCCATGACCAAGGCATTTCTCGCGGTTGAAGGAGGCAGCGCCGCCGCCTCCGGGCGCATCCACGATACCGTCAAGGCCCTCACCGATCAGGTGGTCGACGCCCTGACCCGGCGCCTGCCCGATAACGGCACCGTGCATATCGAGGATATCCAGGACCGGGTCGAGCTGTCGCTGATGCGCTCCGGCGAACACAAAGCGGCCCGCGCCTATGTGCTGTACCGCGAAAGCCAGGCCCAAAAACGCGCCGACGAGGCCGCCAAGCGCGCCGAGATCGAAGGCATTCCCGAGGAGCACCGGGTCAACGTCACCCTCGCCGACGGCACCGCCCGCCCCCTCGACATCGAACGCCTGCAGGCCCTGATCAACGAGGCGTGCAACGGCCTGGACGAAGTGGATGCCGCACGCATCCTGCAGGATGCCTGCCGCAACCTGTTCGACGGGGTGAAGGAGAGCGACGTCTCCCAGACCCTGGTGATGAGCGCCCGCACCCTGATCGATCAAGAACCCAACTACTCCCAGGTCGCCGCCCGCCTGCTGCTCGACATCCTGCGCCGGGAGGCCCTCGGCTTTCTCAGGCTCGACACCCGGGTCAACACCCAGGCCGAGATGGCCGAACGCTACGGCGACTACTTCAAACACTACATCAAACAGGCCGAAGCGCTGGAGCTGCTCGACACCCGCCTCGGACAGTACGACCTGGATCGCCTGGTCGCCGCCATCAAACCGGCGCGCGACCTGCAGTTCACCTACCTGGGCCTACAGACCCTCTACGACCGCTACTTCATTCACAGCGAGAGCGGCACCCGCTTCGAGCTGCCCCAGGCATTTTTCATGCGCGTCGCCATGGGCCTGGCGATCAACGAGATCGACCGCGAGGCGCGGGCCATCGAGTTCTACGACCTGCTCTCCCGCTTCGACTTCATCAACTCCACCCCGACCCTGTTCAACTCAGGCACCCTGCGGCCCCAGCTCTCGAGCTGCTACCTGACCACCATCGCCGACGACCTGGACAGCATCTACAGCAGCATCAAGGACAACGCCCTGCTCTCCAAGTTCGCCGGCGGCCTGGGCAACGACTGGACCCGAGTGCGCGGCCTCGGCGCCCACATCAAGGGCACCAACGGCAAGTCCCAGGGGGTGGTTCCCTTCCTCAAGGTGGCCAACGACACCGCAGTCGCCGTGAACCAAGGCGGGAAGCGTAAAGGCGCGGTCTGCGCCTACCTGGAGACCTGGCACGTGGACATCGAGGAGTTCCTCGAACTGCGCAAGAACACCGGTGACGAGCGCCGCCGCACCCACGACATGAACACCGCCAACTGGATCCCCGACCTGTTCATGCAGCGGGTCGCCG
>JAHXHR010000101.1:0-2361 GCA_025656505.1 Candidatus Thiodiazotropha sp. (ex Epidulcina cf. delphinae)
CATGCTCGCCAACAAGCTCCGCAACTTTTGCGACAGGAATCTCTTTGCAAAGCGTTAACAGAAGCGATTCAAATAACAGCGTGAACCCACTTCCTGGTCGAGCCCAGGGCACATCTATTCGCTTTGTGCCACACCCTTTGGAACAGTTAACCCTGGGGACTCTGGCTTCAAGGTGCGCTTCATACTGAAAAAAGTTCAGATGTCTCCAGCTCTTGGGGGCGCTATCATAAGCCTTGGATGGTGTCCCACAGACAGGGCATGGCAACAACCCTCCTGCTTCAAAGTCGATCCTGATATCCAGCCTTCTCTTGTCCAATGAAAAATCTAAACAGGAAACATACCAAGGGCTTTGTAACCCCAGTGCTGCCGCAAATAACTCAGCTTCCACGATCTCCACCCCTTTCAGCATAAAAAACAGATGATTTTAACCCTATTACCCATGCAAAACAGCGAGGAACCCACTTTGTGATGGGGATGATAGGGCGTCCAGATAAACTGAGACCAGAAGGCCTCATTGACCTCCACCCAGGTGCGTAAATCCTCTGGGCTGGCCAAAAAATGGCGATGACTGGCTGGCAGGCAGGGTAGGCGTGGAGGCCGCCAGCCTTTCGGCATTGCCGGGATAGTCCTGGCTGAATGCGGGACATGTCTCGGCGCCGAAGACACTCCAAACCCGCCCGTTGGCGAGACGCGCCTCGCCAGAAAGCAGCGCAGTGATGTAATAGGGGTGCGAGATAACAATATCGAGATACTTGTCCTTAAGTCGCAAAGCCTCATCCAGCAATCGTTTTTCCGTATCAAGCGAGTTATCACCATGCGTGAAGTCGCAGTAGTAGTTGAACATAGCGCGCAGACCGGCATCACCGATGCGCTGGATAGTCTCTTCCATGTAGGGAATGGCTTTTTCGGTAAGTCCGTAGACAAAACCGGTACGAGGATCGTTACGGTAATTGTCGAGAACTTTCCGGAACAGGCCCGAGAATCGTTTCTTGTTTGGTCGTATGGCGCGAATATCATCATCGACCGGGCCGCCGCCGAACAGGGTATTGGCAATCGTCACATCGGGAAAATCTTCACGAGAGAGGCGGAACTCATCATTGGTCGAGACGATGACGAAGGGGATGTGATCACGAATGGCCGCGATTCTCTCGGGGTACAGGGTCGGTTCACCGCCAATCAGTATGCCGACATTGATACCACGTACGGCCTCATGCTTTGCAAATGCCCGCCACTGTTCAATCTCTCGAATATCCTGACTACGCTTTTCAAACTCATCCGCATAGAATCAGCACCCATCGCAGCGTAGATTACATTTGTTGGTGACGTGAACCAGCATGGTGCGGGTTTTTTTGGTAAAAGCTACCAGTCCTTTAAAACGTTTTGCCAATTCCTTGTCGCCGCCGAAACGGCCCGTTTCCGATTTCGTATCCATGCTTCAATCTCCCTATGCCTAAACTCCATTCCAGAATATAAAGTCCTCTACCTCAATCTACTAACCCGAACGTAGGTTAGTAAATAGCAGCTGTCCCGAAACGCTGAAAAAATATCACGCAAAGGACGCAAAGACTTTAGAGATATCGATCCATTCGCTTTGCTCTTATTGCGTTTGATGGCGATCTTTGCGTTATAAAGTTCTGTTCATGAACGGGTGCAAATAGGCTGATCAACACTGGAGCCGCGCACCCTCATTCATCCTCATCCTTTACTGAAACCTTGCGAAAAACCGGCAAGTCCGGGTTCTTTTCCTCTTCCAGCTCGACCTTCTCGATCTTTTCGAAGCGGTTACTGATTTTACGCGCTGAAACATTGACATCGCTGACATCCTGATGGGCCTGTCCGATGTGTCTCGCCAAACTATCCATACGGGTCTGAAAGCGGCCGAAGTCCTTTGACAAGGCGCGCAAGTGCTCCTGGATGATATGCACTTGCTCACGGGTGGCTGCATCCTTGAGCACCGCCCGTGCGGTGGTGAGAATGGCCATCATGGTGGTCGGTGAGACCAGCCAGACCCGCTTGCGAAAGGCCTCTTCCACCAGGTCGGGAAAGTGGGCATGGATCTCGGCAAATACCGCCTCCGCCGGGATGAACATCACCGCGCCGTCCGAGGTCTCTCCCGGGATAATGTATCGAGCGGCGATATCATCCATGTGTTTCCTGATATCCACGCGGAATTGCCGCTGCGCCTGGACCCGCTCTGACTCGGGCAGTTGATTGTCCAGCATGCGTTGATAGGACTCCAGGGGAAACTTGGCGTCGATCACCACGTTTCCAGTGGGGTCCGGCAGGAACAGCACACAATCGGCGCGCCTGCCGTTACTCAGGGTATGCTGGAGGGCGAAACCGGACTCCGGCATCACATTC
>JAHXHR010000101.1:2371-12751 GCA_025656505.1 Candidatus Thiodiazotropha sp. (ex Epidulcina cf. delphinae)
CACCAGGGCCGTCAGTTGCACCTCGCCGAAAGCGCCGCGGGAGCGTTTGTCCGAAAGCACCTCCTGCAGGCTGACCACATTGGTGGAGAGCTCGGTAATCTTCTTCTGCGCCTCGTCGATACGAGTCAGATGGATGAGCACTTGATTGAAGGTCTCGGTGGTCTTCTCAAATCCCTCGCTGAGGCGCCTCTCAACCTGGCCGCTGATCTCCTTGAGTCGCTGATCGGTGGTCTCGGTCAGGCCCTGCACCCGTTTGCCCAGGTTATCCGCGTATTGCACCAGGGCCTCGGCCACCTGCTTGCGCACCTCGGTCATCCCCGACTGTAGGGTCTCATGCTGCTGACGCATGGCCTGGAGTTGACGTTCATCAAAGGCCTCACGGTGACGCACCAGTGATTGGGCCAGGGAATCACGCAACTTGTCGGAACGCTCCATCTGGGTCTGTTGCATGCTGTGCAGCAGGCGTTGTTGCGTCAGGGCGCCCTGGGCGATTCGCTCCGTCAGCAAATCGCGCAATTCGCTCTGCTCCCGGACATAGCGTCGCTCCTGATCATGCAGCAGTTCCTGCAATACCTGCTGATGGTGGACCCTCGCTTGCTGCTCGCGCTGCTGGGCATCGAGCAGGCGCGCCAGCCAATACAGCGCCCAACCCAAGAGCACCGAACAGACTGAGATCAGGGCAAATATGACCTGTAGGGACGAAGACATTTCCGTAAACCATTCCATGCCGGAACTATACCCCATCCAGTGATCCAAAACTTGAACCGGCGCTTGCACCCCATGCTGAAACCTGAATCCCTGGGATTATGGCGGCAAATAGGATTAAGTCATTGATCCATCCGACCATACAAAAATGTTCGGCAATAAAACCCGCTATTCCTTCACATTTTTGTTACGCTATCCGAATCAAGCAGTTGCACACTTCATTCGTCATGAAGCTACGGACTCAAGTGACATCATTACCTTTGCCGACCATCCACATAGACGCTGACAACCAATGCGCATTCATTTAAAGACATTGGGTTGCCGTCTCAACGAGGCGGAACTGGAGGCCTGGAGCCGTGAATTTCAGGCCCGGGGACACGCCATGACCGGCCATGCCGAGGAGGCCGATCTGCTGGTGGTCAACACCTGTGCGGTCACCGAAGAGGCGGTGCGCAAATCCCGCAAGCTACTCGGACGCAGCAACCGGCAGAACCCCGATGCCCGCTTGGTCGTCAGCGGCTGTTTCGCCTCATTGGACCCGAATGCCGCCCTGGAGATGGAGGGGGTCGACCTGGTTGTCGACAACCAGGACAAAGAGAGACTGGTTGAACTTGTCAGTGAAAAACTGAATCTCACGGTCATGTCAGAGGCCGCCACCGAGCCCGAGGCCACCGGACGGCTGGAACAGGGACGCCAACGCGCCTTCATCAAGGTACAGGACGGTTGCCGCTATCGTTGCACCTTCTGCATTGTCACCCTGGCCCGAGGGGAAGAGCGTAGTCGCCCGGTTCGGGAAGTCATCGCTGAGATCAATCGATTGCATAGCGAAGGCATCCGGGAGGTGGTGTTGACCGGGGTGCATATCGGCGGCTATGGCAGCGACATCGGCGCCAGCCTTGCCGGGTTGATTCGCCGGATCCTGAATGAGACCGATATCCCTCGCCTGCGTATCGGCTCCATCGAACCTTGGGATCTGCCCGGGGATTTCTGGTCTCTGTTCGATAACCCCCGTTTCATGCCCCACCTGCACCTGCCGCTGCAAAGCGGTTCCGACAGCGTATTACGGCGCATGGCGCGCCGTTGCCGCAGTGACGAATATCGTCAACTGCTCAAACAGGCGAGACGGCATGTTGATGATTTGAATGTCACGACAGACATCATTGTCGGTTTTCCCGGAGAGACCGAAGCTGAATGGCGACAGACCCTCGACTTCGTCGAAGAGATCGGTTTCGGCGATCTGCATATCTTCGCCTACTCCCCCCGTCGGGGAACCAAGGCCGTCACCCTGCCCGATCCCGTCAGTCGTGAACTCAAACGGCAACGCAGCGAGGCGCTGCACCGCCTCAACGGACATTTAAGGCGACAAATGCTGAAATGCCACATCGGCCGAACCTTCCCGGTATTGATCGAAGGTCAGGGTGTGCACGGCTGGAGCGGCTACTCACCTAACTATCTACGCATCTCGCTGGAGACCGACATCGGTGACTCGCTGGAAAACCGAATCATCATGGTGCGGGTCGACGGTCTGTCGGCAGACGGCCGGCAGTTGAGAGGGAGGCTGCAAGCGGATCGGCATCAGCAATAACCGCCATCGTCATTCTGGCGCACGTCAGTGGAATCAGCCCGTTACGGCGGACGGTTATTAACCCGTTTTCCCCATCGACTGAAGGCATAACCAGGCCCTTTCCCGCCTCAAGCGGTTGATCTAGCCTATTGTGAACTGACCGAGTATTTTATAAGCTTCGTCGTGATATTAAGGCTGCGGAAAAAAGATTTAATCCAAACTATTTGTCTTCTTGCCCGCCTTCTTTGTTTTAGCTTCGGTTACGTAGGCCCGGCTACGCGCCCTTCGCTACGCCTCGAAGGCAGGCAACGATCCGGTGCATTTTGGGTTAAATCTTTTTTTTCGAGGCCCTTAATGGGGCGTGTTCGATTTATTCTGTTTGAGGATTAATACAATGGAGCCTACCAAGACTAGAGTAACCACCCTGATCATTACGGTGGCAACCCTGATCATCACCGCCTGTGGCGGAGGCGGCGGAGATAGCGGAGGCGACGGCGGTGTAATCGTACCGACCAGCGGGGTCAGTATATCGGCGACCAATGCCAAGTCGATCACCGCTGCCGCGATAAACTCGGTGGACACGGTGCAAGGGATGACCGCCGGCACGGCCGTACTCACCGGCGTATCGGTCAATGCGCCTGCGAGTGATTTCAATTATCCCGACTTCTTTGTCCAGCAATTGGCATGGTTGTCGGCGCTGGATAACCTGCCGAAAGACAGCGTTACCGGTGTGACCATTTCAGAGAGTGAGGCATGCGCCAATGGCGGCTCGGTCGGTCTAGCTGGGAATGTCAACAACCTGAATGTTCTGACGGCCGGCGACAGCCTCACCCTCTCTTTCCATGACTGCCCTGTGGGCGGCAGTGTCACGAACGGCGCCATGTCCCTAACCGTTACCCGGATCACACCGAATTTTGCCGGGAACCCCCCCTATACTCTGGGTCTCGAGGTGGTGTTGACCAATCTCTCGGTAAATGACGGTGGCTTGGTCGCCACCGGCAGCGGCGACATGTCCATGTTGCTCACGGTAGACTCGGCCGGCAACGAAAGCATGGTACTGGCCGGCGACTCCCTGACCACCTCGGCGTCCGGCCAGGCTGAAACACTGAGCAACTACCGGTACGAGATCACGATCAATGACTTCACCGGTAATTACAGCCTCTCTCTGCTGAGCACCTTCGCCGGCACCGAGATCGGCGGCTCCGTGTCGGTCACCACCATCACACCCTTTACGGGCAACGACTTTGTTGGTGCTGGGGATCCGACCGCGGGCCAACTGCATGTAACAACCAGCATCGACGGTTCGCAGTTATGGCTTATCGCCCAGCCGGACGGGATTAATGTCCAGATCGATATAGACACGGATGGTGATAATAGCGTCGATAGCACCGTCATGACTACGTGGGCGGAGCTGGAGAGTCTCTGATCAAGTCGATATAGGCGCCGTCACGACCTGGGGCCACCATGAAACGCATTCTGTTGGTCCTGGTGCTGACGGCCTGTCCGTTGCCGTTAGCGGCGGGTGATGACGGCTTGGCCGGGTCCGCCTGGATCGGACTGACGGCGCTGGAGTTCGATTACGAGGAGTTCGACGACCGAGGCGACAGCCTGGACCGGGAGCAAGGCCTGTTGCCGGGATTGGTTGCGGGCGCGGACCTCGAACACGAACGAGGGTTTGTCGGAGCCGGCCTGTTGTGGTTGTCCGGGGATGCGGACTATACCTCACCGGCGGTCGATACACGGACCGATGAAGATATCCTCAATCTTGAGTTGATGGCAGGAACTCGTTTGTTCGCATGGGAGGAACAACGGCTCAGTCTTATCGCCGGCGTCGGTTACCGGAAGTGGCGGCGCAATATCCGCTCGACAGCGCAGGCCTATGGACTGGATGAGACCTATCGCTGGGGGTATGGCCTGCTCGGGCTGCGCGGCGAACACGCCTTCAACGGCTTGACCCGCCTGGTCACGGACCTGGGTGTGACCCGAACCATCAACCCAGACCTTGAAGTGCGCTTTCTCCAGGGTTTCGACGATGTCGGTCTTGCCCTGGGAGAGGAAACCGGCTTTAAAATCACCCTTGCGCTGCACCGGCAACTGGGGCGTACGACAATCCTCCGGGTAGCGCCCTGGTATGAATATTGGGAACTTGGCCGCAGCAGCGACACCACCCTACTGCGCAACGGCGTTCCGGCCGGGGTGGTATTTGAGCCGCGCAGCGAGACAAGCAATTACGGTGTCAATATCGGCTTGAGTTGGCGCTTCGGAGTGAACGCCGTCACTCCCAGCTATAGGTATTGGAGACACCGTTAAAGGTAACCACATACTGGGAACAGCTAATGAACTCGATACTCCCCGTGGCGCCGCCCTCTGCCTCAAAGATGATGCGTCCCGCACCCGGGCGCCCACCTGCACAATTGAACGTCACCGGCACCACGGTGCTGATGGTGGTGTAACCGTAGTCAGGATCGTACACCCTGGCCGATACGTTAAAACCCGATGAGGTGCCGCCGGAAACGCTGACCTCCGTCACCCGGTAGGTGCGATTGTCATAGCCGCTGTAGTCCGCATAGTAATCGCATCTCAAACCACTCGCGTCGGCGCTGGTGGAAGTGCAGGTCATGGATAGGTTGATGGTCTCGGTATAGCTGACCTCCGGACCTGAGACGCTCACCGTAAAATTCTCGAAATGGAACTCCCAGCGGAATCCGCCCCCGTCGCTACGGGCATAGGAACCGCGCATGACGCCGTTGTAGCGATAGGTATTCGTCTCGACGCCTTACTAACCCGAAGGGTGATTAGGCGACATTCAGCCGTCGTGTGCTGACCCACGGCAAGGCATCATATCGCCACTGTAGCATTCCTACAGTCAGTTAGGATAACGCAGTCCGTGGGTCAGCACACGACGGCCTGTCATTAATCATATCAAAAAGTTAGGACTTCAAGAATCGCCCAGCTCTGCGTTGTGTCTCTTGACAAGGGGGTGGCCATTGCCTTCGAGACACGCCTTGATCTGGACAATTCTTGAAGTCCTGAATGTCGCCTAATCACCCTTCGGGTTAGTAGGGTGCAGTCAGTGAATACAATACGCCAACTGGCGCTGGAGCCGGCTGACGCATCGGAGTAGTTGGGGATGGCGCTGCCTGAATCGCATGCCCCGGAGGATATATCCTCTACCCGGGCGGCGGCCGATCTGGCCGCCAGGCCCTGATTGTGTTTCAGCAACGTCTCAGCGGTTCTCCGCGCCAGCGCCTCCAGCAACGATGCCCGGTCCGGCGCGGATTGCCGTTGCGCCAGACCAGCGCTCTGGTCAGAAATGGCGGCCTGCTTGGCGCCTGAGGCCGCCGTGCGTGCAAGCGCATCCGCATTCTCATCCGTCAGCGTCGCCTGGTTTGTCGCACCGGAGTAGGAGATGGTGGCGGTATCGCCACTGTCACCGCTGGAATCACCATCGCCGCCACCACAAGCCTGGAGAAGAAAGAACGCAAAAAAAACGGGGGCCCACTGGATTCTGTTCAATTTCATCGTTCACACGTCCTTTGATAATCAGATCAGCGATCTTGTCGGGTTCAGCGACCGAGATGGAAAAACCGGCTAAAGTCCCTCCGTTTTCGCCTCCCGTTGTTTCATATCCAACTCATTGACCAGGTAGGCGATGGAAATACCCGGTTTTCGCGTCCAACCCAACTCCACTCGCCAAGATTCACCGGGAAGTTGCCAGATATATTTCAGCTCGCCATCGCCCCGTCGGATAACGCCGATCTTTCCCGCCATGTTACGCACATAGGCGGGGAAACTGCTCAGCTCCCGGGGCCTGCCATACTTTTTCTGCAGGTGGCGCTGCAGATCCTTCAGTGTGACCTGATTGGCTGGTTCATAGGTGTGCAGCACCTTATAGATCCGCCCCTCAAAGGCCATCACATAGACCCGTTCCCGGCCCTCGGCTCAGTATAATCAGCAACATCCACTGCCGCATCTCTAGACCTCCGATTGAGTCAGGCCAGAACCCGCAAGTTCAGGGCGGGTCACGTTGCTGATGAAATCCCTCAACTGGCGATAGTGGCCACCCTTCCAGTATATCCGTCCACAATCACTACAGCGCCAGAACTCATTATAGGTTTGCCTGACCCGATTTGGCAGTTCCTCTTCGATCCGATTTTTCCCCGCCGTCTGCAGCCGGCCATTGCACGCCATACAGCGGGTGAAGGGCTTGCATTGCCGTTGCAGGTCGAGACGCTGTATCAACTCCCTGAGCTGTAGCTGCGGCTCGATGGCGTGGATAAAGCAACCGTGGGTGATGACACGGTGCATGAGCAGCGCCCTGTCCCTGGTCAGCAGAATGCGCCGCTCCCCGGCTGAGAGGGCAGCCAAATCCCGGTCTCCCGCCTGATTGAAAAACAGCGTATCAAAGCCGAGCAGACGCAGATGGCGCGCCAGCTTTCCCAGGTGGGCGTCGGCGATGAAACGCGGAGTCCTTAGCGGCCCAGGGCGAAGGCGCAGCAGCGGCGTCACATCCAGTGACTCGAACATCGGATAGACACTGATACGATCACCCTCTTGCAGTTGGTGGTTCAGATCCACCGACCGACCATTGACCAGGATGATCTCCACCTCTGTGTGGGGCACACCAAGGTTCTCGATCAGGTGCTTAATGCTCTGAGTTGGCGTAAAGCTTTTTTCAAAGGCGCGTTTTCGCAACGACCCGGGTAGGAAATCATTCAGCTCTTCGTAAAAACGCAGGCTGACCTGTGACATGGGATTCAGTAGTCAAATTCAGCCCAGATCGGGCAGTGATCCGAAGGTTTCTCCATAGCCCTGACATCGTAGGCAATACCCACATCAGTACAACATTCAATCAACGGCGTGGTGGCCAATACCAGGTCGATGCGCAACCCCCTTTTGGGTTCACGATCAAATCCGCGGCTACGGTAGTCGAACCAACTGAAAAGATCGGTCACCTCCGGTTTCAGGGCACGGAAACTATCCAGTAGCCCCCAGGACTGAAGAGCCTCGAGCCACTCACGCTCCTCAGGCTGAAAACTGCATTTACCGGTCTTTAACCAACGTTTGGCGTTGTCGGCGCCGATACCGATATCGGCATCCAGCGGGGCCACATTCATGTCCCCGATCACCAGCAAGGCATCCTTTGGGTCGTGCTCACTGTTGAGATAGTCAAGCAGATCGGCATAGAACTTTCGTTTGGCGGGAAACTTCGCTGCATGAGTACGGCTCTCACCCTGGGGAAAATAGCCGTTGATCACCGTCAGTGGCTCTCCCTTGGGTGAGTTGTAGCGACCGATAATCATCCGACGCTGGGTATCTTCATCATCCTGAGGGAGGCCTTTGGAGACCTCTATCGCCTCTGACTTGGAGAGCAGGGCCACGCCATAGTGAGTCTTTTGACCATGGTACTGAACCTTGTAACCGAGCGCATCGATCATTTCAGTGGGAAAGTCGGCATCCTGTACCTTGGTCTCCTGGATGCCGATGATATCCGGGTCATAAACGGCCTTAAGCCGACTCAGTTGATGTTCACGGACACGAATACCGTTGGTATTGAAGGAGACAACTCTCATGACTGTTTTTCCTGAAGGACCTCAGCGGTCTCTCGTTCACCCATTTCGAAACCATGCCGGTAGGCCGTTCCCCAGGGAAGAAGCTCTTGACCGGCAACCAAAGCGCTATCGCCGATTGCGGCAGCGGAATCCACTTGCCGGGTAAAGCCCAACGCCTTCATCGCGCTGATCATGCCATCGGCGTAGCCCCGGTTGTACCAGAGTTGCAGTTCGCTCTCAGTTTCCGAAAGGTCCGCAGTCTCCGCATAGAGATTCCGGACCACCCGGAGAAGTCGTTGAAGCGCAATCTCAATCGCTAGATTCATCTTCACTTGCTCGGCTGATCAGGTTATCCGTCGGCTCTTCCTCACAGATTGCGGAGACTAGCATGAGTGAGGCGTTACCTCTAGATTCACGGTGCGGCTCTGCCGCATCATCCCATGTCCGAGCGCTTTACCCTTTCGTCAGAAACGGTTGTATTTAAACGTCTGTCTGGCGATCATTGGCGGACATTGATATTAAGCAGGCAGAGCCTTAGATGCTGATTGCGATTTCCCCCGCCAAGACCCTCGATTACGAAACACCACCGGTTACCAAGACCTACACCAAACCGGCCTTTCTGAAGCAGTCCCGGATACTGATCGATAACCTGCGCAATTACTCCGCCCTGGATCTGGCTGAGTTGATGAAACTGAGCATGAAACTGTCACAACTCAACTTCGACCGCTACCAGGCCTGGAAGACACCTTTTACCCTGAAAAACGCCAAACAGGCGGTGCTGGCTATGAAAGGCGATGTCTACACCGGGATGGATGCCGAGAATATGAGTGAGGAGGCGTTCACATTCGCCCAGCGGCATCTGCGCATCCTCTCCGGCCTGTATGGCGTGCTCCGGCCACTCGATCTCATGCAACCCTACCGGCTGGAGATGGCGACCAGGCTGGCCAATGAGCAGGGCAAGGATCTGTATGCCTTCTGGGGTGACTCGATCACTCAGGCGATCAATAAGGATCTCAAGACCCAGGGCGATGACATCCTAATCAATCTCGCCTCCAACGAGTATTTCAAGTCGATCAGACCCAAGCTTGTGGAGGGCCGCATCATCACCCCGCAATTCAAGGAGAAGAGGAACAGCGACTATCGCATGATCGGTGTCTTCGCCAAAAAAGCCCGCGGGCTGATGAGCCGTTATATCATCGAAAACCGTCTACGGGATCCGCAGGATATCAAGGGCTTCAACACAGACGGCTACCGCTTCAACCAGCGGCTGTCCAAGGAAGATCAATGGGTATTCAGCCGCAGTTGATCGATGCTCACAGCCATTTCGACGACGTCAGTTTCGATACCGACCGCCGGCAGGCTTTGCAACGAGCCCACGAGGCCGGTGTCGACCAACAGATTATTCCCGCGATCAAGGCGGCATGGTGGCCGAGAATCAAACAGCTCTGCCACGCACTCCCCGGACTCCATCCAAGTTATGGCCTGCATCCGATGGTTCTCTCCGATCATTGTCAGGAACACCTGGCGGAGCTGCGGGAATGGGTTGACCGGGAGCGGCCCGTAGCAATTGGTGAGTGCGGGCTCGATTTCACTATTGAAGATCCGCAACCTGAGCGGCAGCAGTACTATTTCGAACAACAACTCAGCATTGCCGGGGAGCATGACCTACCGGTGATCATCCATGCCCGCCGGTCAGTCGAAGAAGTCATCAACACCTTGCGCCGCTATCCCGGCGTACGCGGCATGTTGCATAGCTTTTCAGGTAGCGAACAACAGGCGCTTCGGCTGATCGATATGGGTTTCTACCTAAGCTTCGGCGGCCCGATCACCTACGATCGGGCCAATCGGCTGCACCGTCTGATCAAGACACTCCCCCTGGAGGCAATCCTGCTGGAGACAGACTCGCCTGATCAACCCTGTAGCAACCATCGCGGCATGCGTAACGAACCGGCATTCCTGCGTGAAGTTCTCGATGTGGTCAGCCGGTTGCGAAATCAGCCGACCGAACTCATCGCCGCACAGACTACGGCCAACACCCGGATGCTTTTTACCCTAACCCCAATATTTCACCAATAACAAGGGCAAAACCTCTGTAATCTGATATAATTAAACAAATTAAGGGGTCAAGTCTGTACTTATAGTATATATTTTGTCCTTCACACATTTATCCTCTTTGACGAGACGCTTTAACCTAGCAATTGTCTGCGATACTGTGCAATAGTTACCGACGCCGAATAACCCACCTATCCCCTCTAATGTCTGACCAGAGTAGTCTTGACACAGCTTCATCGCTATCCAGCGTGGAATATTTTGGCTTCCTCGCCCACGCCGCGCTTGGTAGATAGACTGCTCTGAGCAACCAAAGAACTGTGCAACCCGGCTCACTATGTCTTGCATCGATATAACCTCAACAACCCCTTTGTTCGTCACTTCTTGATCCCAACTACTGGCTTTAGCAAAGGCACGCTCCGCGAAGTGTCGGTCGCCCCAAATGGAAGGGCGTCGTTTTTTTTGATAAAAAAAGTTCGTCTCGTCGTCAATCTCTTGATCAACATAGTT
>JAHXHR010000102.1 GCA_025656505.1 Candidatus Thiodiazotropha sp. (ex Epidulcina cf. delphinae)
CCGAATGTGTAGGTCTGAAGCAGCAAATAATCTTGCGCGAAAATTTTACGGTCTGATAAATATAGGCTGTTTATGGACGGACACTAGATAGGGCATGTTCCCACAACGTTCGTTACTGCTGAGGTCAGGGCCTTCAGATCCTCTTTCGAAATGATGAAGGGAGGCATTAGATAGACCAGCTTGCCGAAGGGGCGCACCCAGACGCCGGCATCGACGAAAAGGGGCTGGATTTGCTTCATCGCCACTGGTTTTTTCATCTCCACCACGCCGATCGCACCCAACACGCGGACCTCTTCCACCTGCGGCAACTCCCGGCACGGG
This sequence comes from Candidatus Thiodiazotropha sp. (ex Epidulcina cf. delphinae), assembly GCA_025656505.1. Classification (GTDB taxonomy): domain Bacteria; phylum Pseudomonadota; class Gammaproteobacteria; order Chromatiales; family Chromatiaceae; genus Thiodiazotropha. The sequence continues at coordinate 322 of JAHXHR010000102.1, forward strand.
GCCAGCCCCTTTTGTAATCCGCTTTGTATGGCCTTGACCCTCTCCTGCCAGGGGGAGCCGAGAAGCAGGCGCAGGCTTGCCAGTGCGGTGCTGCATGCCAAAGGATTGGCCATGAAAGTGGGGCCATGCATGAAGCGTCCAGGATCGCCCTGACTGATGGTGCTGCTGACCTCTTCGGTGGTCAGGGTTGCCGCGAGGCTCATGTAGCCGCCGGTGAGTGACTTGCCGACGCACATGATGTCGGGCGTCACACCGGCATGCTCGCAGGCGAAGAGTTTGCCGGTGCGACCGAAGCCGGTGGCGATTTCGTCATGGATCATCAGCACCCCGTATCGGTCGCAGAGCCGGCGTACTTCCTGCAGATACTCCACCGAGTAGAAGCGCATCCCTCCCGTTGCCTGGACGATGGGCTCCAGGATGACGGCGGCGATTTTCTGATGGTGCCGGCTGAGTTTATCCGCCAGAGACTTGGCGCCGCTGCCCTTGCAGGGATGGCCGAAGCGACAGCGCGGGGCGTCGGCGAAGTACTGCTTGGGCAGGATGTCTGAAAAGAGGCTGTGCATGCCGGTGTCCGGGTCACACACGGACATGGCGCCGAAGGTGTCGCCGTGATAGCCCTTGCGGATGGTCAGAAAGCGCTGTTTGTCAGGCCGGCCCCGGTCATGCCAGTACTGGATCGCCATCTTCATTGCGACTTCCACTGAGACTGAGCCCGAATCGGCAAAAAACACCGATTGCAGGGGTGATGGCGTGATTTCGACAAGTCTTTCCGCCAATTCGGTGGCAGGTCGGTGAGTGAGGCCGCCGAACATGACATGCGCCATCTCGTTCAGTTGCCGCTCTACGGCCCGGTTCATCGCCGGGTGGTTGTAACCGTGGATGGCGCACCACCAGGAGGACATGCCGTCGATCAGTTCACGGTCATCGGCCAGGCGCAGGCGAACCCCTTCGGCGGAGACCACGGGAAAAACGGGTAGATCGGCGCCAATGGCGCTATAGGGATGCCATACGTGGTGTTTGTCGAAATCTATCCAGTCGTTTCTATCGCTCATGGACTTGATCGTGCGTTGACTCGGGATCGGGAGATTACCAGATAACAAGCGAGGATGTTGTTGTGTTTTTTTGCCGGTTTATGTGTTACCAATGGTGCCGAAAAAGCGACTGTCTGATTCGGTGGAATCTTGCGAGAGGAGAATAAGAGATGGATAAACCCGTGGTGGCGGCAAACCAGCCTATCGGTATCGAGCTGGTAGCGGGAAGAGAGTATTGGTGGTGTGCCTGCGGGCGTTCGGCCGAGCAGCCGTTCTGTGACGGTTCCCACCGAGGGACCGGCATCGAGCCTGTAGGCTTCAAGGCAGAAAAAAATGGCGAGGCTTGGCTCTGTCAATGCAAGCGGAGTCAGACGCCGCCATATTGCGACGGCAGCCACAAGCAGGTGGAGGATTAGGTTACACGGCCTATAGGGGTAACCCAACCTTGCCTTATCACGGATCAACCAGGTTGCAGGCTCATATCGGAGGTTTCATGGCCGCCTGTGCGGCTAAGCCCTCTGATATTTTGTATTCGATACGGTTTCTACCGTTTGCCTTGGCCATATAGAGGGCTTGGTCGGCGTTTGCCAGGAGGTGGCCTCTCAACGCTTTGTGGCGTGACTTGCCGAGCATGGGCAGGGCTTCGCTGACACCGATGGAGACGCTTAGGCGCAACGGATTGCCATCATCGAGGGGAATGGGATCCGTAGATACCTCAAGACGGATGCGCTCGGTCGGCATCAATGCCTCATTCAGGCAGGTCTGTGGCAACAGCAGGGCGAATTCCTCACCGCCGAAGCGGGTGCTCGCGTCACTGCCCGGGTTAATGCTGCCCATCAAGCGGTTGCTGCGGAAGAGAGGTAGGATGGCGATACTCCCGAGCCGATGATTCCCGCAAAACAGGTTGTCGTACTCCGGGGTGAGGAAAGGACCCAGCCAGGGACTCCGCAGACGGCTGAAGCGAGGGTTGACCGCCACCATGTCATCGACAAATCGGAGAAAGGGAAAGGCGTTCTCATCGATACCGTTGTTGCCCGGTAAATGGCGAATCTCATGATCGGGGTCGCACAGCAGCATCAGGATACTCTTGATTTCAAAGGACGACTTCAGACCGTCGGTCATGCCGTTCCACAGTTCCGGCAGGGATTCAGCGCTTAAAAGGTCCAACTCACGGGCATGGAAGCACCCCAGTGTTTCCTGGTTATCCTGCGCCTTTTGCGTTAACTCGCTCAGACGCTGGCGTAAGATTCGATTTTCTTCATTCAGATCCATTGGACTGTGCAGATGCTGCTTGGTCCGCTATATCGGCATAGTTCTTGAGTAGAGACACTGCCGGCAAGGCAGACAGCATTTGCGGACTTATTATTTTTCTGAACCTTGGTGGGTCAGAACCCGCCATTCACCCGCCAGCGCTGATAATTCGGTTCAGTGAGATAACCTCGGCTGGTGATATAGTTGATGACCTTGCGCAGGCGGTAGAAGCGCACCACCGAGTCGACACGGATAACTTCACTGCCTTGTTCATCGAAAAAGATCAGCGATGGCGCGTAGAAGAGCCCCAGGTCTCTGGCCCACTGTCGGGCGTTGCTCTTTTCGCCGCTGGGTGTGATGACCGGGGTCTGATCACGAATATCGAGCTGTACGTTATCGAATGCCCGTAACAGCTTATTGATGGCGGGGTCACGCAGGGGTTGACCATGCAGCACATCGCAGGCATGGCAGTTTCCCTGTTCGAAATAGACCACCAGCGGGCGTTGTCCGGGAAAACGGCTGCGATCCAGGTTGTGCGGCGGCGGAATGAAAAAATCCTCTTCATTCAAATCGCCTGGTTCAAAGGCGGTGCCCGAATCGCCGCGCGCCAGATAGTCGGGGAATGATTCATTTCGATAGTGCCCGTCGGCGACGTATTCCAGGGCGGCGCGAAACTGGTAGGGGGGATAGTAGCCGTGCAGCCGCATGGCCTCTTTGCCCTGTTCATCGTAGAAAATGAGCGATGGCGTGAAATTGGTCTTCTCACGTAGGGAATAGTCCCGTTGGGTAAGCACGTCACCGTCGAGGGTTGTGACCTCCTCCGTACTCCAGATATCGATGGGGATGATGTCGAAATGTCTGCGGGTGTAGGTGGCGATGTCGCTGAGTCCGAAATTCACATCGAGCAGCATTTTACAGTAGGCGCAGCGTTTCTGGCCGAAGTAGACGATGATGCCGCGCTTGTTTTTGTCCAGCGCCTCTTGCAGATCAGACGGCAACTCGAGAAAACTCTTTTTGAACCAGTCGGGATACCGGAGTAGTTCTTCCAGGGGGAAATCATCGAAGGCATAGACATCATCCTCTTCGGATTCGATGCCGAAGGCCTGTTGGGAAACCACCGCCAACAGTGTCGTGTATAAGGCGAGAAGGCCTGTTGAGAATCGGTTGGTCATCGGCAATGGCTCACCGTCGTGACAAGGTTAGAGCTCGGAGTGCCGGTAAATCCGTCCAGCTTCCTGCTATCTATCTACAGACAACGGTTGTTCGGAAGTGAAAAGCCGATAGAAAGGCATGGCCCATTTTTTATTGTAACTCAAGTTTCGGAGTTCAAATTTGCAAAAAAGTGCTGCTTTCTAAGCATTTCTCACAGTAACCCGTTATTTGAAGCCATATGCAAGTGTTCGTAAATGTGCCAGGAAACCAACACACAAGCAAAATACCTGAAAATTCATTGTTGACATAAAAACACAGTGTTTTTAGAGGAGACGTCATAATTGTTCATATTTATCATGCTATTAGAGCCGATTCATATGTTAATATGAACTCCGAAACTTGAGATTGTAATACACCACACCAGCATAGCCGACTTGGTGTAAAAGCAAAACACCCCAGGGCCAAAACGTCGATGATTTGAAATAAGCCGCCAATGAACGACGAGATCGGAACGAGGGTGCGTTCAGCGTTGCCTGGTAACACTTTGCATTTTGCTAATATTCTAATTATTACATGTTAAATCAATTAAGTTAATTCATATTGTCAGCGACCGGATGAAATGTCCGGGCTAGTCTGCCGGCAGGCAGTCTATCGAAAAAAACTGATGACGCTCAAGGTCTTTGGCGAGCCTTTGCGGTGATTAGCGTCTATTGGCGGCAAAAAAAGATCGTGACAGCCAAATGCCGGCCTACAGAAAATCAGACCAGTTCTCGGCATGATCGCCGAAAGCGAGAAAGTGCGGGTTCAGCAGGGAGTCCTTGGTGTTGTATCTGAGGGGTTGCAGGTCAAGGGTGGTGACGCGCCCCCCCGCCGCTTCGACCACTGCCTGGGCGGCAGCGGTGTCCCATTCGGAGGTGGGGCCGAGGCGCGGATAGATGTCGGCCTTACCTTCTGCGACCAGGCAGAGTTTCAGAGAACTGCCCATGCTGACCAGCTCGTGATCCCCCATTTTTTCCAGAAAGCGCAGCAGCGAGTCACCTGCGTGGGAACGGCTGCCCGCCACCCGCGTCGGCTGCCGGCGCTGGTCGGCTGCTTGGATGGCCTGTGGCGGATCGTCTCCCTCCTGTTTCCAGGCGCCATCGCCCTGAATCCCGTAGTAGATCGTCTTCAGCACCGGCGCATAGACCACCCCGAGGATAGGTTGGCCATTGTCGATCAGGGCGATGTTGACAGTAAATTCACCATTGCGCTTAACAAACTCACGGGTGCCGTCCAGGGGATCAATCAGCCAGTACCTCTGCCATATCCGGCGTTTGGCATAGGGGATTGCCGAGGACTCTTCAGAGAGCACGGGAATCTCCGGCGTGAGCCTTTCCAGGGTTGAGACGATGAGTTGGTGGGCGGCCAGGTCTGCGGCGGTAAGAGGGGAGTTATCCTGTTTCTCCTCCACTTCGAATGCCGTGCCATAGATTTGCAGGATGGCGTCACCCGCCCGCTGGGCCAATCGCAACAGGTCATCGAGGGAAACAGGCATACTCATAATAAAAAATCCCTTGTCATATAGAGGGCCGCGATCGAGCGGGCCTCGGTCAAGTCCGGTTGATCGATCAGATTTTCCCAGTCTGAGAGTTGCCAGGGCACTACTTCGATCGGTTCAGGTTCATCCCCCGGTAGTCGGTCGGGGAATAGATGCCGGGCAAGGATAACATGGGTCTGGTGCCGGATGTAGGCGGGTGCGATAGTGAACGTCTTCAGCAAGGTCAGCTCACGGGCTCCATAGCCGACCTCTTCGCGCATTTCCCGGTTTGCGGCCTGTAGCGGGTCTTCTCCCGCTTCCATGCGTCCCTTAGGCAGGCCGAGTTGATAGTCCTGGCTGCCGGCGGAGTACTCACGGATCAGCAGCACCGTGTCATCGTCCAGCACCGGCACCACCAGGACCGATCCCCTTTCACCACCCAGCAGCCGCTCATATAGCCGCTGTTGGCCGTTACTGAACTCCAAACCGATCTGCTCCACGCGGAACAGGCGTGTTTTAGCAATCAGTCGTTGCGACAGGATGTTGGGTTTTTTCGCCATTAATTTCAGTCGTCTTGTATGAGGTTGAAATCGAGTGCCGTGAAAAGTTGCCTTGAAACCAGCCGTCCCAGCGTATGACGCCTTCCGTTTTGCGTGCCTGTTCAGTGTCAGCCGGCAGGCGGAGAATTTGATCAACGCCGCCGGGTAGTGTACCTCTATGGTTAAGCGCATCGGGTAATAGCCATCGAGAAATCGCCGCATATAGGGGCCGTTGCGTAGTGGAAAGGCGCCATCCCCCATCGGGTGCAGTGACCGGCCGGCGGCGGTGATCCGAATCAAGTTCTTGTGATGGTGGACCGGCCTCACCGGGGGTATCCGGAAACCCCCGTTCTCCTTCGCTGACTTCTGCGATGCGCCACCGCAAGCGCGCCATTCGCCGTTCACCCAACCGATGAATAGGCAAATCGAAGTTACTGGTTTGCCCATCAGTAGTTTAGTATCAGAATGGAGCGGTCAACTGCGGTTTTTAGGTTCATCTCGCTACTCCGTGTAAGTCTGTCGTTCTATCTTAAGCTGCTGTCTCAAATTCGGGGGCCACTTTAACTATCCATCCGTAAATTTCTTGCGTGCCCGAATCATATCTTGTAGATTTTGTTCAGGTTGAGAGTTTATGGATAGAGACTTCGACAGGAACAGTTGAATGCATCATCACATTGCGTCGCTACAGGGAATCGGAAGGTTGCCGCTGCATCGGCGGCATGCCAATCAATCACCGGGTCTTTGGCATTCATTATCGGATTCGCCGGCTCGGCGCAAAAATCGGGATGATCCGCAGCGGGCCTTGGTTCGAACGGGCCGCACGGCATCCCGCATCACCCCGGCTGGGGTCGCTCAACGGTTACCCATGATTGTCATCTTGCCCTATGGCGCCCAAGCCGGGGATGTCGCTTGCGGCGAGGTTTCGGCGATCCATGGGAAAATATCCTACCTGCGGGCTGTGGAGGGCGTAGCTTCAACAACCCTCCTCCTGCGCGAAGGAAGGGCGCCGCCACAACCAAGTCAATTACTGGGCCTTTAACCGATTTCAACTTGACGTGCCGACATTCCGGTGGGCGCGGTAGGGCGGGTGTTGGTCCGAGGTTTTGGAATTGACCGGTAGTAGAAGGAGCCGTGCGGTTTATTTTTTTAGCGGCAGCCGCAGCATTCGGCAGGGGTTTGCATCAACAATGGTACGCTTCGACGGCCCTTGGATTTCGTGAACAGGTCGTTCGTTAGCTATGTTAACTTTGGACTCAAGATATAGAGGAACATTTATGAAAAGATATTTAACACCTGTACTTTCCGCCATCGCCGGTCTGGCTTGTTACACCGCTACGGTGAACGCGGATCTGTCGACGGAGGTTGTCCATACGACGGATAGATCAAACAACGGTGGTTACGCTAATGGAATGGCTGTGAGGGCATACGGCAATACGCTAGCCTGGGTAACGCATCCTAGTATTGTGAGTTATTGGGACGGTCAGACGATTCATCAAATCCGTAATGGGTATGGCTCTCTTGCTGGGGATATTCACTTTTCGCTTTATGACGGGACCCTCGCCTGGATAGGCAAAGCCCAAGGAGATCCCGGTTACTCCGTCTGGTATTGGAACGGCGCCTTCGATACCGGCGGCCAACCGAATATCGAGAAAATATCGCCCGTCGCCATGGTTGTCGGGAGTGACGGTGGCGATACTTCTTCTCTCTCGCTCTATGACGGGCAGATCGCCTGGACCTCGTCGGATGGTAACGATTATGAGATCTACCTGTGGGACGGAACCTACCATGACGGTCTGCCGAACATTACGCAGATTTCGGACAATGACGATCAGGACCGTGCGCCGTCAATCGCCGACGGTATGATCGCATGGCGTGGCGGTCCTTCGCGCTTTCGTCAAGTCGTGCGCTATTGGGATGGAAGCGGCGTGCAGACGCTGGGTGGATCCAATGTTGCTGGTGCGCCGTATTCCGTCAGCACCAGCAATGGCGCCATCGCCTGGAGGGGCCTCTATGGCTTTACGATCAATTATTGGGATGGGACATTCAACGGTGGAATTCCCAGCATCGTGACCGTCGCGCATGGCTCAGTGAGCAACCCATCGCTGCACAAGGGGAAGATCAGTTATTACAAACGCGACCCGGCGCGCCCCCAAGGTGAAGATAGCGCAGTCTTCTACTGGAACGGTGCGGATACCATACAGCTCTCCGAATGGTACGGCTTGCGTGCTCCGGTGGCGCCGGCGACAAGCGGCAGCGGGGTTGCCTATATGGGTGTAAACGCAACAACCGACCTGCAAGAGATCCGCTTCGTCACTTCCACGGGGCTGTGTCTCTAGTCGATAGCGGATTGTCGTGAGATGTGAGTCACCGCCTGTTTTGGTAGATGTCTGTAACGGTGCGATGACCACGCTCATCAGTACCTGGTAAACAACGGGGGGTGGATGGGGCTCGGGCATGCGTATATGCCGGCCTCTCCGTCCCCTGCTAGAGGGTAGGATAGAAGATCTATGGACGGCATTAGTCCGGGTGAAAGAAACATCCGGGTTAGCCCTGCCCATTACCCACAAATATTTCCACCCTTTAAAAACAACGAGTTACAAACCATGCCCCTAACAGCCAACAAAAATATGAACCTAACGAAAACAACAGGTTATGTCATGTCTGTTCCCATATTTCAGACTTATGGGTAATGGGCAGGGTTAGCCCGCATTCGCCTGATTGACCGGCATGCTGCGACAGACTTGATTCGCTGTATGTATTCCCATTGAAGGTGGCGAGTTTTTCGCGGATCGCCTCGCCCGCAAAGCGCTGTGGTAAAGACGGCTCCCGCCTCTCCCTGTGCTCCTTTTCTTCGATCCACTTTGCGGCGATATCGAAGGCCTCGACAACGGTGTCCGGCCCACCCCTATGAGGGTGCTGCCGAAGTGCGCACTGATAAAGCCCAAAGATATGCCTGAGCCATTAACTGCTGTTTCTAGAAAAAATATTCAACCAGTGAATATTTATTGAAATGAGCAAGAACGCTAATAAGCATATAAATAATTATAAAATACCACAAAAAAGACTTGACAATCGCCATCAAAAGTGGATACCTAGGTGATGTATGTAACATGCCATTGGTGACCAACATACTAAACAAACGTATCAAACAAGTAGGGCATGCCTTAATCACCATCTACAACACCCGGTCCGGGTGCCCACAAGATGTCTACGTTTGACAATGGTTACTCGCATGAAGAAGACCCTGGTTATTGAGCAGAAAAAGCCACGAGATATACCATCTCACAAGCTCAACAAAGGCGTATGTCACGATGAAGAGATCTTGCTCAAATCAAGTGATTCTGTTTGGCGCCTCATTTCTTACACAACGGAAAAGGGCCATGATCTTCAGTTCTTGACCAATGAGATGAAAACCGAACCGGGTATCATCGCCTTTCTGTATTTGCGTCGTTGGGATGAGGAAAAATGCTTTGATACTTGGAAAAATGATTTCAGCCAAGCCAAAGCTTGGGGTGCAAGTTATGCGGTAATTGAAAATCAAGCTCGGTTAGCCATCATCACCAGCCTTGCGGTTGCCATGTTTATGAATGATAGCATGCATGAATTCGGGATTAAGGATGAAAAGGCACTCGAAAAAAGAGAACAGCGAATTGAAAACAACCAATCTGAACTGGTTTTGTAAACTGTACCATCACATCGCCAAGGTGGGCCGACAAGTCCTGTGCTTTCTGAAATTCAATTTCAAGCGGAAGTCCTCTCATACACTTTATCATGCGCAGCTCAAGCCAATGCTGTTGCGGTACATATAAAGTGACCGGACACCGTTGCCTGATGGGCAACCCCAAACGGGTTGCCCACAGGTTGCCGCACAGTCCGCCGGCTTATCCACAACGATTTATTTGGATTTCAACAACAGGTTTTTTTATATCTTATTTTCGGTGGGAACTGTCTTGATAGAGAGGGCCGATTTAGTGAGAGGATCAAGAAGGAACCTGACTTTTCTTTAGAAGGTATAAGGAGCGACTTTCATGCGTGGAAAAAAAATCATTCGTACGATCGCAGTATCCCTACTCTTCATGATAGCTGCCTGCGTTGCCCTTGCTGTCGAGCCAGAGAGGGGTATCGCTGCGGCACAAGCGGAAGCAGCAAGACAGCCGGGACAGAGAGCAAAACGCAACCATAAGCCGGGGGAGTTGCTGGTTAAGTTCAAAGCCGGTGTCCGGGCCAATTCAGCCGGCGCCGTGATGCGCGCCAAAGGTCCTAGTATCACCGAGTCGAGGCAATTCAAGGATTTAAAGCACAAACGTAAAAAGCTCAAGCATCCAGAGGCCAAGCTGGATCGCTGGTGGCATGTCAAGCTTGCCGAGGGTGAGGATCTGGAGCGGGCCATGGCGGAGATAGCAGCGGATCCCTCCGTGGATTTGGTCGAGCTGAACTATGAGGTGCATGTGCAACTCACACCGAATGATCCCCGCTTCAACGAGCTTTGGGGTATGCACAACATTCAGCAGAATGGCGGTCTGTACGATGCCGATATCGATGCCCCTGAAGCCTGGGATCTTCATACGGGCGATCAGAGTATCGTCGTGGCAGTCATCGACACCGGCGTGGACTACGGTCACGAAGACCTTGCCGACAATATGTGGATCAACCCCGGGGAAATTCCGGGTAACGGTATTGATGACGACGGCAACGGCTATGTGGATGACATCCATGGATACGACTTCATCAATAACGATGCCGATCCCTTTGACGACTTTGGTCACGGCACCCACTGTGCAGGAACCATTGCAGGTGTCGGCAACAACGGTATCGGCGTTGCCGGCGTGAACTGGAATGCCGGAATCATGGCTGTGAAATTCATCGGTTCCGGCGGCTCCGGCCCCATCAGCGGCGCGATAGACGCGATTACCTATGCGATCAATAACGGCGCAAAGATCATGAGCAACAGTTGGGGGGGAAGGGGCTTCAGCCAAGCCATGCTGGATGCCGTCAATGCCGCCAACGATGCAGGTATTCTGTTTGTCGCTGCGGCGGGCAACAGCAGGGGGGACAACGACATCAATCCTATCTACCCCGCGAGTTATAATGCCCCCAACATCGTCACAGTGGCTGCCACGGACTATAACGACAATAAAGCCACGTTCTCGTGCTATGGCGCCCAATCCGTCCACCTGGGTGCGCCTGGCGTGAACATTCTTTCGACGGTACCGACGGGCGCTTGCACCATGTGCAGCCTCAGTGGGTATACACGTGCGAACGGCACCTCAATGGCCACGCCCCATGTGGCGGGCGCGGCTGCCCTGATCCTGGCGAGAAACCCCGCGCAGAGCGTAGCGGATCTAAAAACGACCTTGTTGAGCGGCGTCGATCCGATCCCCTCCATGGAGGGCATAACGATCACCGGTGGGCGTTTGAATATCGGTACTGCATTGGCATTCAACCTGGAGTTCGAGGTCGCTGTCTCGCCGGCCAGTCAAAGCGTTCTGCCGGGAGGCGCGGCAACCTATGATGTGACAGTGAACTCCAACAGCGACCTGGAACAACAGGTCACACTGACGCCGGGTGCATTAGACCCCGGTATCAGCGCAACCCTGGCAGACGGGGTGTTGACCCTTTCCGCCGGCGGAACGGCGACAACGACCTTGACAGTCACTGCGGACAGCAGTGTGCCGCGCGGCAACTACGCTGTAATCATTGACGCAATCGACGGTAATGGGGAGACCATAAGCAGCGCCGCAACCAGTCTGAGGGTGCTCTATCCGACCTACTCGGTCGGTGTGACACCATCGTTAAACGTTGTCGCCGGCGGCGACGGTGCGACCTATGATATCGTTCTGACCGCTATTGACGGCTACAACGGCGCAGTCAGCCTGAGTACGACATCGCCCGATCCGCTCATTTCACTCGCCATATCGCCGACCGATGCAATGCTTCCGGTTGATGGGGCAGTGGCGGCGACGCTAACGGCGACTACCGACCCAACCACACCGACTCAGACATATACCTTTACGGTCATGGCGACCGACGCGCTGGAAAGCAAAACGATCAATGCCCAGATTCAGATCCTCAACACCGATTTGGTGATGACATCGGTGACCCATTCGGTCAGCGAAATCGATGTAGGCGAGAACTTTACCATCAATAGCACGATAGCCAATCTGGGCACAGGGGCAACAGCGACCCAGACAAAGGTGAGCTACCATCTCTCCACGGACGCCACCATCACATCAGATGACACGCTCATCGGTTCGGAAAACGTTGCGGCGGTTTCGGGTAACGGCAGCGTCGATTTGAACGGCACAGTCTGGGTTCCCTTCTCTCTTCAGGAAGGCACCTACTATGTGGGTGCAATCGCGGATGACACTAACCGGCAACCTGAAACGAATGAGATAAACAATGCCCTTGCGGCGACAAATACGATTCAGGTAACCCGCAATATCGATCTGGTCCCGACCGCGCTCCATGTGCCGTCGGGTAATATCAGTACCGGGAGCCACTTTACGGTGACGAGCGCCATTGCCAACCAGGGAACCAGCAACCCGACAGGCTACTTCTCTGTGGGTTACTATCTCTCCACCGATGCGCAGATTACCGCCGCCGATACCAAGATCGCTGACAGGCGAGTCTACAGCTTGCGTGCAGGCGCGGGCCTGAATCTCAGCGCTACGGTCTACATCCCGGCCGGTATGGCGCCGGGGACCTACTACCTGGGCGTGCTGGTGGATAAGAATGATTCTCAGGCGGAGGCGAATGAGGGCAACAACGGCTTGGCGGCGGCGGGGGCGCGCCAAGTCATCAGCGATATCGATCTGGTCCCGACCGCGCTCCATGTGCCGCCGGGTAATATCAGTACCGGGAGCCACTTTACGGTGACGAGCGCCATTGCCAACCAGGGAACCAGCAACCCGACAGGCTACTTCTCTGTGGG
>JAHXHR010000103.1 GCA_025656505.1 Candidatus Thiodiazotropha sp. (ex Epidulcina cf. delphinae)
ATACGGTGATTTTCATCCAGCCAGTCGCCCAGGTCGATGAGGCGGCAGCGTTCGCTGCAGAAAGGACGCCATTTGGACGCCGCGGACCAGATTACGGGCTTGCCGCAGGCCGGACAGGGGACGGCTATAGTATCTTTTTCCTTCATGTTGTCAGAAGATACACGCCGTGAGCTGAAAGTCCACGTCCCGGGTGGTTTGGATGGGTTTACCGGTCGTTTCCACGGCCTCGAGGAAACGGATATTGAAGCGATGCTTGTTACCGCTGATCTCGGTGAAAATGGCGGCGTTCCTGGGTAGTCCCACCCGGATCATCTGCACCGGGGCGGAACTCTCAAAGGTCTTTTGAAAAAAGCCCTGACCGGCCTGCTCCTGGGTGGGCAGGTTGCTGTTTCGCACCAGGTTGAGGAGCAATACCACGGCTTCGCGTACAGGATTCATTTCGCGCATCCATTCGCTCATCTGCTGCTGACGGATTTCATGGGGCTGATTGAGCCAGAAGTAGTATTGGGGGAGATCGAAGTTACAGCCGCCGCCGGGGATGCTGCTGCGTTGCAGGATAGTGGTCAGGAACTCGTTGTTGCGCAGGTCGCGGGCGATTTGCCCGTCCATGCGATAGACTTGGTGGATAGCCTGCTCCAGGTCGTCCAACACCTGCCCCAGTGTCTGGATATTGACTCCGGGTTGCCGGCGCACCTTTTCCAGGTTACTGATATGACGCTCCAGTTCCTTGAGGATCTCGGTTTTCAGATCTGAACGACTGAAGATACTGATGATACTGAGCAGCCCTTCGACGGCGGCCCTGTTGCTCCAGCTATCCGACAGGGGGCGAAAGTGATCCACCTTCAGGAACAGGTGTTCGAGTCGAAGAAAGGTGCGAATCCTTTCGTTCAACGGATGTTCAAAGTGAATCAGGTCGGTCACGGGAGATCGCTGTTACGCATGGTGTAGAGTGAAATGACTGTTATCTGTGGACCCAGGGTTGATGAAGTGTGTTGTTCGCCATCATGAATTCACCGATTCGGAATTTCGATTATGTCAGGACTGGGACGGAACTGCTAACCCTGATCAGGCAGCAATAGACGCTTTTGTTATCGAGTTTGCAAGAACCGCCTCGATTCATTTTTTCCCGGCCCTTAACCCTGCCCGACGGGATCGGCACGATCATCATGTTCCCAGGTGAAACAACATCCGGGTTAACCGCGCCCACCCGGTTTGAGACTGAAGCTGTCCAGGATATGCACGTAATTGACCCGTTCGAATTCGCTGGGATCGGCCACGTTGATCTGGCTAAGCCTGCCTCGAACCTCCTCTATCGCTTCGAATTCCTTCTCCTCCATCCATGTCTCGATACCTGACAGGATGGTGGCGATGGCGCGAGGCCCTTGTTCCAGCAACAGGCTGCAGAGATGAACCGCATCAGCGCCGGCGAGCAGTAGCTTGATGGCGTCTTCCGGGGTATGGACGCCACCGGTGGCGCCCAGGGACAGCTCGGTGCGGCCATACAGGATGGCGATCCAACGCATCGCCGGCAGGGATTCGGCCGAGGTGGAGGTTTGCAGGCTGGATGTGAGGCGTAGATTGTCGATATTGATGTCGGGTTGGTAGAAACGATTGAACAGGGAAACACCGTCGGCGCCGGCGGTTTCAAGCTGTTTTACCATATTGGCCAAGGAGCTGAAGGCGGGTGACAGCTTCATGTTGATCGGGATGGTGACCTGCTGTTTCATCTGGGTGAGCAGTTCGATGTAGCGCTGTTCGATTTCGTTGCCGCTGATCCCGATATCCGCCGCCACCTGGTAAATATTCAGTTCCAGGGCATTGGCGCCGGCCTTTTCCATCTCCTCGGCATGGGTGATCCAGCCTCCCGGCGTGGTGCCGTTAAGGCTGGCTATCACCGGGATATCCAAGGCATCTTTCAGGGCATGCAGATTCTCCAGATAACGCTCCTGGCCATCTGAGAAGTCATAATGGGTGGGGAGGAAACCGCCCGCTTCGGCAAATCCGCTATCCTGGTGATGGAGAAACCGCACCATGGTCTCCTCTTCGGCGGTGACCGCCTCTTCGAACAGGGAGTACATGATAATCGCTGCCGCCCCGGCGTCTTCCATGCGACGCGCAGTATCGATGCTGTGCGACAGGGGCGATGCGGAGGGGACCAGCGGGTTCTTCATCTGCATACCAAGATACTGGGTTGTGAGGTCCATATCTCTCCTCTCGGAACTATGGTGGATCTTAATTTGTAGATTAGCCGGAATCAATGGGCGATGCCGGCTAATCAGCCCACGCCTTAAGTAGAGCGTTTCGGATTGCCCATATCACTATTAAAGGGTATTTATCGTGAAACGCAAACAGCCGATCCGCGTGATTCGAGTGTTACAGTTGGACAGCTTCCATAACACGCGCCGTGATCGAATAGTGCTAACCCGGATGTTTCAACCAGGTGGCGTGATTCCAATTAAAGGATAGGGAAATGGATGAAAGACATTTATACAAGCACAGTAGAAAGCAGGACGCACATTGGTATCTTTCAGAGTAGCAGCATTATTCCCTAGGTATTCTCCGTCCTTTTCCATGAACTCATTGACGGTCAGCTTAACCGGTATCGGCTGCCACGTGTCCCAGCGACCCTCCTGGATGGACTCATGCCCTGCCGAGCCGTCCAAGGGCTGTTCACCCGGCTGGCGCGTACAACGGCCCCAGGGCAGCAGTTCGACACCACAATCACGGTGTCTGACGGGCCGTTCGGCCCAGGTCTTATTTAACATGCCGAAAAAGCACATGGTTCATAGGATTTCACGCCCATCCGGGCGGCGGGGCCGTGATGCGGAACAAGCCGCCCGCCCGGCGTAAAAAGTCAACGACTGCACCCACCGCTACCTACGCGAATAAAACTGCGCCGGTTCAGAACTGATCTATTGCGACCCGCCCTACCTGCTTAGGGTGTCAACTGGGCGCTGTCAAATCAGCATGCTGATTAGGACTCGGCCTCTTGCGAGCCTGCTTAACCGATCTTGCCGGTCTAGACACAATAAGCCGCATTGAAAGCGAATTTCACTTGACTGGAATCGATGCTTCGCATTTACTCTATGTCCTATCAGGACGATGATCAAGCCACGCTGCGGAGAAGCCGTGAATTCACAAGCAACAGTTAATGCTGATCGTAGACCGGGATATCTTGCGCGCGACCGGTTGCAGAAACTCTTTGATGCCGTTAGCCAAACAGGCTACCGGATCCTTGGCCCGATGGCGAGGGATGGCGCAATTCAGTTTGCCGAGATGACATCGGTCGAACAACTCTCCCCAGGTCTGACCAATGAACAGCAACCCGGACGATATCGTCTGCGGCAGGGTGATGGCGATAGGCTGTTCGATTGGAATCACGGTCCCCAGGGGGTCAAGCCGCACTGTTTTTCGCCTAGGGAGGTGCTTTGGTCCGAACAGGGCGAACCGTTGCGCTTTCAACCCCGGTTGCCTGCGCAAGCGCCGATTGCTCTGGTGGGTGTGAGAGCCTGCGACTTGGCGGCCTTGTCTATTCAGGACAAACACTTCCTGCATGCCGATGCGCCGGATCCCCACTATCGACAGCGACGGGAGCAACTGCTGCTGATCGGCGTGGATTGCGCCCATTCAGCGGAGACCTGTTTCTGTGTCTCCACCGGCGACGGCCCGGCGCTGGATGGGGGATACGACATCGGCATCAGCGAATTGGACGAGGGTTTTCTGCTCTGGCCGGGGAGCGACAAGGGTCAGACGATTACCGACCGGCTGGCATTGCAGCCGGCCGATGACCGGCAACTCGAATCCATGTTGCGGATCAGCACCCAAGCTGCGGAGGAACAGCAACGCAGCCTGCCCCAGCCCGCCGAGTTGCGAAGGCTCTACCGGAGGCTGGAGCATAGCCATTGGCAGGATGTGGCGGATCGCTGTCTGGCATGCGGCAACTGCACCGCGGTCTGTCCCACCTGTTTCTGTTACGACACAGGGCACGAGATGTCGCTGGACGGTGAAAATGCGCAGATGGTGCGCCAGTGGGACTCCTGTTTCAGCGCCGGCCACAGCTATATGGCGGGATTGCTGGTTCGCGCCAATGTCCTGCAACGTTATCGGCAATGGTTGACCCACAAGTTGGCGGGTTGGCAGGAACAACAGGGGCGCACCGGTTGCACCGGTTGCGGCCGTTGCATCAGTTGGTGTCCGGTCGGTATCGATTTGACACAGGAAGCGGCAGCGATCCTGCGGGAGGGTAGTGTCGATGTCTGATCTCTATCTTCCACGCACTGCGGTGATCGATCAGCGGACCCAGGAGTCGCCGACAATCTTTACCTTGCGCATGCAATTCGAAGATGACCATGCTCAGCAGGCTTTCGACTTTTCGCCGGGCCAGTTCAACATGGTGACCTTGTTCGGTGTCGGCGAAATCGCCATCTCCATCGTCAACGATCCTCAGGACAGCCATTTCTTCGATCACACCATTCGCGTGGTGGGCAGGGTATCCGAAGGGATGTCCGGATTACGGCCGGGAGACCGGGTGGGTATCCGCGGACCTTTCGGGCGGGGTTGGCCGTTGGACGAGGCGCGGGGCAAGGATGTGTTGCTGGTCACCGGCGGGTTGGGATGCGCCCCCCTGGTGTCGGTCATCCGCTATCTGATGAATCGCCGGGATCAGTTCGGTCATATCACTATCCTGCAGGGCGTCAAGCATTCCAGCGACCTGATCTGGCGCGAGCAGTACGATATCTGGTCCCGCGAACATGAGGTCAAGGTATTGCTTGCCGCGGATGTGGTGACCCGGGAATGGCGTGGCCAGCAAGGCATGGTGACCGAACTGATCGGGGAACTCAATCTGCGTATCGGCCGGGCCATCGCCCTGCTGTGCGGGCCGGAACTGATGATGATGGCGGCGATCGCCAATCTTCGTTCCATGGGGTTGGCGGACAACCAGATCTGGTTCAGCATGGAGCGTAACATGCAGTGCGGGGTCGGTCAGTGCGGACACTGCCAGATCGGGCCGAAGTACGTTTGTCGGGACGGTCCGGTTTTCTGTTATTCGGAATTGGCGGACTTTATGGGCACCAAGGGTTTCTGACCGGCTGGGTGTTGTTTGGTTTTGAGTTTTTTGTGAATCCATAGGTCTTGTTGTGACCACTGGGACTAAATGATGAACAGGCAAAAACCTAAATTGGCGGTACATAAGTTCAGTTCATGTGATGGCTGCCAACTGGCGTTGCTGAATCTGGGCGAGCCTCTCCTGCAACTGCCCGATCTGGTGGATATCGTCCATTTCGCCGAGGCGGGACCCTGCGAGTCCGATGCAGAGGTGGATATCTCATTGGTTGAAGGCAGCATTTCGACGCCCGAGGATGTGCGTCGTATTCGACAGGTGAGGGAAAACAGTCGCTTCCTGGTCGCGTTGGGCGTCTGCGCCACCTACGGCGGATTGCAGGCGTTGGCCAATTTTAATGATCGTGATGCCTGGATGTCGGCGATATACCCCCAACCGCAACGGATCGATATCCTACCGACATCGAAGGGCGTTTCCGACTATGTCAAGGTCGATCTGCAACTGCAAGGCTGCCCGGTCAATTCCGCTCAAGTGCTGAATGCGTTGCGAGACCTGCTGTCCGGGATGAAGCCGTCTGTAGCGATCCAATCGGTATGCCTGGAGTGTAAACGCAACGGAGTGGCGTGTGTCCTGGTGAGCAAGGGTGAGCCCTGTATGGGGCCGGTGACCCTGGCGGGTTGCGGCGCGCTCTGCCCCGCCAACGGACGAGGTTGCTATGGCTGTTACGGACCATCGGAGCTGGTCAATGACGCCTCCCTGGCGCATCGCTTCGAGGCATTGGGGTTAGACCCTCAGGCCGTGACAAGGCGTTTCCGCTTCATCGCCAACAACGCGGCCGCCTTCAAGGCGGCCGGTGACCGACTGGAAGGAGATCCTCATGAGCGATAACCGGGAGATCCGGATCAAGGTGCCTGTGCTTACCCGGGTGGAGGGTGAGGGAGCATTGGAGCTGGATTTGCTCAATGGCGCCATTGAAAATCTCAAGCTGCGTATCTTCGAACCACCGAGGCTGTTCGAAAAGTTTGTCGAGGGCTACGAACGGGACCAGGTGATCGATATGGTGGCCAGGATCTGCGGCATCTGTCCGGTTGCCTATCAAATGAGCGCGGTGCAGGCCTTCGAGCGTTTATCCGACTTTACCCCGGGTCGCTGGGTGCGGGAAATGCGGCGCGTCATGTACTGTGGCGAATGGCTGCAAAGCCATGCCTTGCACATCCATCTGCTGGCGGCGCCTGATTTCCTCGGCTTCGAATCGGCCATCGCCATGGCAGCGGATTATCCGGATGCGGTGCGGCGCGGTCTTAGATTGCAAACCCTGGGCAACGATCTGATCGCCCTGTTCGGCGGACGTTCCGTACACCCGGTCGGGATCTGTGTCGGCGGCTTCTATCGAGCCCCCGAACTCAAGGCGGTGGAGGCGATCCTGCAGCGCCTGCGCGCTGCCCTGCCGGAGGCGGAGGCCCTGGTGGCCTGGACCTCGGCATTGGACTTTCCGGATGACGAGCAGTCGTTCATCAGCGTCGCCCTGAGCGATCCTGAGGAGTACGCCATTGACCGGGGGAACCTGGTTTCCGGACAGGGTCTGGATACCGATATCCGCTATTTCGAAAGCCATTTCAAGGAGGTTCAGTCACCACATTCCACCGCCTTCCATTCAGAGTTGGACGGGAGGCCCTATCTCACCGGTCCGTTGGCGCGTTTGAATCTCAACTTTCACCAGTTGCCTGAACCTGTGCGCAGAGCGATGGACGGTTGCGGCATCGTCTTTCCCAGCCACAACATGTTTCATAGTATCGTCGCCCGCGCCCTGGAACTCTATTTTGCCCTCTTCGAGGCGGTCAGGTTGTTGGAGCATTACCAGGCACCGCAGCGCTCCCGTGAAGAGGTGACGCCGGTTGAGGGCAACGCCTTTGGTTGCACCGAGGCGCCTCGCGGTATTCTTTGGCACCGCTACGACGTGGATGACCGGGGGATCGTCCGCTATGCGCGGATCGTCCCGCCCACCAGCCAGAACCAGGGGCGTATCGAAGAGGATATACGTCTTTCGCTGGAGAAGATGGGGTTGGATAGGGAGGAGGAAGAGATTCGCCTGCGTGCCGAACAGGTGATTCGCAACTACGATCCCTGTATCTCCTGCGCGACCCACTTTCTCAGGCTGAAAATCAGCCATCGATGATTCGGCTGATCGGCGTCGGTTCACCGTTCGGCGCCGACCGGTTGGGTTGGTTGGCGATCGACTATCTGGAGAGATGTTCGCTACCCGGTTGTGAGCTGATCAAACTCGACCGACCGGGTTCTGCGCTGCTGGACTATTTTCGGGGAGAGACGGAGCTGGTGTTGATCGATGCGGTACGTTTGGACGACACCCCTGGTGGAGTGGCGCTGTTCCAGCCGGCAGAGCTGGAACGGTTGAGCTGCCTCACCTCCAGTCACGGTCTCGGCGTGGCGGAGGCGGTCAGTCTCGCTGCCCAACTTGGGGAGTTGCCGGCCGGACTGCATGTGATCGGCATCCAGGCCGGTGCAGATCTCTCTCGGCCGCCTCTGCTGGACGGCTCTGCCCTGGAGACCCTGGTTCGCCGGCTGCTGTGACGGCTTCTCGCCCATGCGGCCGTTTCAAGGCCATCAGATTTTCTGCGATTAGCCGATACAGTCCTGGAGATGATTCGGGAAACGGTGATGGGGCTAACACAGATCGGGCGATTTCAAGTCGGCAGACAGTTGGGTGGGGGCAGTCAAGGCACCGTCTATCTCTGTCACGATAGTCAATTGGAGCGCAAGGTCGCCGTCAAGTTGCTCGACAAATCGTTGCCGGCGTCCTCTTTTCGAGACGAGGCGCGCGCCATGAGCAAGTTGCAACACCCCAATATCGTCTCCATCTATGAAGTGGGTAAACAGCAGGAGACGCCGTATCTGGTTTTCGAATATGTGGAAGGGGAACTGCTCTCGGATCTGATACGCGGCAATCCCCTTGAGTTGCCTCGCGCCCTGCAGATCTTTCAGGGGCTGCTGGAGGGTATGCGCCAGGCGCACAAGGCGGGTATCGTACACCGGGATCTGAAGCCCGCGAATATCATTATCAACAGTGACCAGGTAGCGAAGATCATGGACTTCGGCATCGCCCGGATGCTGTCCGAGGCCAAGGGTCCCGATCGGCGTCTGATCGGCACGCCCCGCTATCTTGCGCCGGAGTATATTCAGGCTGGCGAAGTGGGTCCACAGGCCGATGTCTTCGCCCTCGGATTGATCCTCGATGAAATGTTGACCGGCATGCCGGTCTTCAACGGCCACAAACAACAGATCGTCATTGACGCCATCCTCAAGCTCGATCCCAAACCCCCTTCGCACTTCAATCCCTCGGTGGATGAAAAGCTCGACCGGTTTATCCTCAAGTCCCTGGAAAAGGATCCTGTGCTGCGTTACGGCGATGCAACGGAGATGTTGCAGGCCTTCAACGAAATGCGCAAGCCTCCCGACGAGAAGTTGAGTTTGGATGAAGACGCCGGCGGCACGGTTGAGTTCCTGTTGCGGCGCATGAAGCGCAAGAGCGATTTTCCTGCGCTCTCCCACTCGGTGCGCAGCATCAACGCCATGTCCCACGCCGGCGACAAGGATGTGAACCAGATGGCGGGCGTCATCGTCAAGGACTTTGCCCTGACCAACAAGATTCTGAAGGTCGTCAATTCCGCCTTCTACGGCCGGTTTTCAGGGCGTATCGGCACCGTTTCCCGGGCAGTGGTCGTATTGGGCACCCAGGCGATCCGCTCGCTGGCGGCCTCATTGATCTTTTTCGAGCATATCGAGAACAAGCAGCAGGCCGATTACCTGCGGGAACTGGTCTCATCGGCCATGTTCCGCGCCACTCTGGCGCACCATGTGGCGGATGAGATCGATCAGGGCGAAGCTGAGGCCTATTTCCTTACCGGATTGCTGAATGATCTGGGCAAACTCCTGGTCTGTTTCTATCTGCAGGAAGAGTCGCAAGAGATTGACCGGCTGATGAGGGTCGAGGACAGGGAGTCCCTGGCGGCGCAACATGCCGTGCTGGGAGTGAGTTACGAAAAGATCGGTATCGAGATCGCCAAACAGTGGAACTTCCCGAAATCCCTGACCGACAGCATGCAGCGCTGGCAGGGTGACCGCAAGCCTGTCAATCGGGTGGAAAAACGGCGTCTGGTAACGGCGTTTGCCGATGAGGCGATGAAAGTGATGGTCGAATCGGGGCTCGACGACAAGGAGGCCATGGGTGTCTTGACCAAGCGCTATGCCAAGGGTCTCAACCTCACCGACAAGAAGATCATGCGGCTCACCGAACACTCCGTCAAAGAATTTCAGGAGGTGGCCAAAGCGATCTCGACCGATATTTCCGACGAATTTGTCAACCGTTTGACCGGTAGTAGCGAAAATCTGCAGCGCCGGTCGCACGGGCAGAAGAGCCAGTCGAATGTGATCGATAAGGATGGCCTGAGCGAGACGCAGATCCTCAACGAGGAGGGCACTGAGAGTCTCACCGTAGAGACGGCGGCGGGGGAAACATCCAAGGCCCCGGAAGATGCGGAGACGCTGTTGATGGACGGATTACAAGAAGTGACCGGCATGTTGGTGGGCGATCACAGCGTCTCCGAGATATTCAATGTCGTGCTTGAAACCATGTACCGCGCAGTCGGCTTTCAGCGGGTCGTGCTGGCGCTGCTCGATCGCAACAGCGGCGAGATGGTGGGACGGCTCGGCTTCGGCGAAGCCGCCGATGAGTTCGTCAAACTGTTCCACTTCCCCACTGCCTACAGTGTGGATGTGTTTCACGGTGCGCTGAAGAATGCGGTGGATGTCTATATCGCCGATGCCACGGAAACGAAGATTCAGGCGGATATCCCGAGTTGGTACAAACAGATCTCCAGCGCCGGTTCCTTTCTGTTGTTTCCGTTGGTGATCAACAAGCGCCCGGTCGGGCTGATCTACGCTGATCATTCCAATCCCCATGGCGTCGAGATCGATAAAAAGCGGCTCAACCTACTCAAATCACTGAGAAACCAGATCGTATTGGCGGTGAAGTCATAGGCAGCGGCGATCGGCGTCCGGATGGGAAGGTTCGGCCCTGCCGTACCTGCTATGGTTTGGATTCGGCCTGTTTCGTTTTGGTATATATTTGTACGGCAATTGGGCCTACTCCAGCCTTATTCCCGGCATTCTTCGATAACACACTCCCCTTGGCTCTCAGTGGATAATTGGCGTCTCTGTGAATACAGCATGACAGCAATGACTATTTCAGCAATCAACATTCCACTCCAGCTCATCCATGGATTACCAAGCTTTAGCCCGATATACATTATAGGCAGGAGTAATGCCCATTGGCTGAAGGCTTCAACCATAAAAATGAAACTGAACCTTCCCTGTGATTGCCAAGCCCCGCGTTGTAGCGCATTCCAGAAATACAGCGGTAACAACAGGGAAGTTATGAAAACAAAAGGGATCCACCATGTCATTGCCTCACCGGACAATCCGTAAAAAACGCGACCGGCAGATACACCAAATAGTGCGAATATAACAGCCACGGGGATAACCACCATTAGACCTCCCAGGGTGATTCGACTAAGTGATCTGTATATATAATACGCTGACTTTAGTTCCGGTCTGGCAGCCAAAGCTATCGCAACACTTCTCATTGTCGCTATCAAAGGCATTAACATAAACGCTTGAAGATCTACGGCAATAGAAAATGCGCTGAGTCGCGAAACCCAATCACTATTTATTGCGAATAATCCCAGCATAGTCATGTTAACGATTTGAAAAGAGACCAATCGCCCCCATTCGGATCCAATTTTATCTAGTACGCTTTTAATCCACCCTATATCCGGCAGTTTGAATATCTGAAAAACACGGATATCCTTAGATAGCAAATGCAGGGTTACATAAAGCTCAAATATAGAAGTTAATATTGTCGCAATATAGCAGCCCTCGAACCCGAACTGAAGGTAATATATAAAGAGCCAATTTAGTGCCGCATTCACTATTACGGCGCCTAAAATATATGGTGTTATTTCCTTGCCACGCCCGCTTCCATAAAGCACCATAGCGCCAATAAACTGAGTAAGTCGTATTGGAATCGACAATGTTAGATAGAGCACGGCACCATTTGCTAGTGTTTCTACATGCTGATTACCTACTATTGACGCCACTATATAGGGATACACCATCAAGCCGATGAGCATTAAAATGCTGCCCAGGTACATAGCTGTTGATATTGCATTCTTGATTAGAATACGCCGATCCTCGATTCTCGTCAGCTTTGCTATCGCGACAGACACGACCGGACCCAAAGCAAGTGCAACGATCAAGTCAAATAGCATCACACGCGTTGGAATGCTATAAGCCGCGACAGCACTTTCTCCTAACGGGGACAACATGATTAAATCGGTCTGAGTTATCAGTCGACTACTGACGAATGACAACATCATAGGGAAAAATATTCTGAAAAAGTTTTTGGTTTCGAGTGTCATAAAGGGATGGGGCTCCACCCTCCATGCGTCCAGCTATCGATATCCTTTACAAGTACAAAAACGTTATTATCCGGTTGGTCGTCCTTCGAAACTTTCAAGAGCTTCAGCTTTGGCGATTCAGTTGCTGATGAAGACTTGATGCCTCCAACAGCATAGCCAGGAAGGTAAAGAGAGTAAATAACGATACTTCGAGTATCAATATCTCCGATGTTTTCCATGTTGTTGCTGATCCAACGCATTGCGGATGCGGCTAAAAGTTCCTTTATATGTGCACTGGTAACGCTTGATTTCCACTTCCTTTCATGTAATAATCAGTCAAGTAAATGTATATGCAGCGACCATGACATAGACAGCCTGTTTTCCTGTGCCCACTCTAGGAAAGGGTCAACTATTTTCTTACCGTCAGGAGGGGATAGCTGCAGGATAGAAGGGCAGGAATCATATATGGCATGCCACAAGTTACGCAGGGCACAAGAAGCTAATGCTCTATGTCGACCACCCTGAGGGAGCGTTCTTGCCTTAGTGGGAGATAGGTAACATTTTAAATCCATTATTATCATCCGTGAATCGTACGTAGTTTGTGTAAATCATCAGCCCAACTATTGTAATTAATATTTGCATCGCGCTCAAGGACAAGCGTTTTCTGGAAATCGTCTGTATGGGAAGACGATAGCACTTCTTTAGAAAAACTGAAGGACTTTTCCTGGTGTAGCTATAGCATAATGTAGTGTATTAGTACCCTACGCCAAATTGGCTCACTTTCCCCCAGAACTGTTCCCAACGATTTGATCGCTCCAAGGTTCTTAAGCTCAATATAATAG
>JAHXHR010000104.1:0-7203 GCA_025656505.1 Candidatus Thiodiazotropha sp. (ex Epidulcina cf. delphinae)
TCAACACCACACCATCAACCGCCACACGCCCTGCCCCGTCAGAGCCGCATTGGATGTTGATATGGTAGAAGGTATCACGATAGCGGTAGTGAATTTTGTACGATTCCCAATGGGACGGGACACAGGGTGCAATGCGCAGATGATCCCCTTCCAGTTGCAGGCCCAGCAGTGTTTCCACGCTGAGCCGGTACATCCAGCTTGCCGCGCCGGTGTACCAGGTCCAACCGCCCCGGCCGGTGTGCGGTGGCGCACCGTAAATGTCCGCACTCATGACGTAGGGCTCAACCTTGTAGCGTTCAATCTCCCCGGAACGACTACCGCGATTGACGGGGTTTAGCATGGCGAACAGTTCCCACGCGCGTTCCTTATCACCCAACATGGCAAAGGCGGTGGTGGCCCAAATGGCGGCGTGGGTATATTGGCCGCCGTTCTCACGCACACCGGGTACGTAGCCCTTGATGTAACCTGGCTCAAGGTCTGATGTATCGAAGGGTGGATCGAGCAGTTGGATGAGCTGTGCATCGCGTCGCACCAGGCGCTTGTCCACTGCGGTCATCGCCTGACGGGCTCGCATCTGATCGCCACCACCCGAAATGACGGCCCAACTCTGGCTGATGGAATCGATTTGGCATTCGTCGTTGTCGGCTGAGCCCAGGGGGGTGCCGTCATCGAAATAGGCCCGCCGATACCAAGCACCGTCCCAGGCATAAGTCTCAATATTGCTGAGCAGTTGAGAGGCCTGTTCAGTACAAAGCTCGACAAAGGCTTTGTCGTCCCGGCTACGCGCCAGCGCTGCAAACAGTTGCAGGTTGTCGTATAGAAACCACGCCAGCCAAACGCTCTCGCCCTTGCCGTCGCCACCCACGAGATTCATGCCGTCGTTCCAGTCGCCGCAGCCCATGAGTGGCAGTTGATGAGCGCCAAAACGCAGTCCATGTTTGATGGCACGCACACAATGCTCATACAGGCTTGCGGCCTCATGCGACCGTTGCGGGTGGTCGTAGTAGGCATCTTCTCCCGGATTCAACTCGCGGCCCTCCAGGAAGCGTACGGATTCATCGAGTACGCCGACATCGCCGGTCGTCGATACATAACGACAGGTGGCAAACACCAACCACAGATAGTCATCGGAGAAATGGGTGCGCACGCCTTGGCCATTGGGCGGATGCCACCAGTGTTGCACGTCACCCTGAATGAACTGGCGCTCGGCGCAACGGATCAACTGCTCGCGGGCCTGCCATGGGATGGTGTGAATCAATGCCATGGTGTCCTGCAATTGATCACGGAAACCGTAGGCGCCGCCGGACTGATAATAGCCACTGCGGCCCCAAAGCCTGGAGGAGAGTGTCTGGTAGATCAACCAGCCGTTGGTCAACACATTCAATGCGGGATCCGGCGTCTCGACATGCACCGCACCCAAGGTGTGGTTCCAGTACCCCCACACCGTTTCCAATGCCTGGCGGGAACCGGCCGGGCCGCTGAATCGTTGAATAAAATAGTGCGCTTCGTCAGTGTCGCGGGCTGCACCGAATACGAACACAATCTCACGCTCTTGCCCGTCGGCCAGTTCAATCCGGGTCTGTATCGCAGCACAGGGATCAAGGCCTGCACCTGTACGGCCCGATAAACGCTCACGGCTCAGAGCTGCCGGGCTGCTCAACACACCGTTGCGACCAATGAATTCCGTGCGGTTACCAGTGACCGTACGCTCGGGTTCGCTGACCTGTGCAAAGACGACTCGATTGGCACATTCGCGGCCATACGCATTACGGGCAAACAGTGCCCCGCTGTGCGGGTCCGTTTCGGTAACAATGTGCATCTGATTGGCGTGCCGCCACTCGCCGAGCACCAGTTCCCAATAACCGGTCAGTGACAGTCGGCGTGGGCGCCCTAAATGGTTGCGCAGTTTTACCACCACAAACTTCACCGGCGCATCCATGGCGACGTAGGTGTGCAGCTCCGAGGAGATACCGTCTTGGTAATGCTCGAACACGCTGTAGCCAAAGCCGTGCCGACACACATAGCCGGATTGGCCGCGGGCAGGCAACGGTGTCGGTGACCAGAATACCCCCGTCTCCTCGTCACGGATGTAGATCGCCTCGCCGCTGCTGTCACTCAGTGGATCATTGTGCCAGGTGGTCAGACGGAACTCATGGGCGTTTTCCACCCAGGTATAGGCGCTGCCGCTCTCACTGACGACGGTGCCGATATGCGGGCTGGCGATGACATTGACCCAAGGTGCCGGCGTGCTCTGCCCGGGTTCAAGGGTGACGACGTATTCGTGCCCGTCAGGCGTGAAGCCCCCCTGGCCGTTGCAGAAAACACGTTCGCGCACCGCCAGAGGCTGGGCCGGCTCAGCCACCGGCTGCAGTACCGGGATCAGGCGATTCGGTAAGCGCTCTGCCACCACGCGGCGTTCCACCTGCTCGAGTAACGTCTCGGCGGTATCGGTGAACAGCACCCGGGCAACCGTATGGAGCAAGACCCGGTCCTCCTCGGAAAGCTCTTCAGCACGCCGCACGAAGACCCCTCCCGGCTTATCGATAATTTGCGCTTCGGAACCGGCGTTGATCAGCCCCAGAATCTGGTCTTGCAGCACCGCCCGGTAGCCCGAGAAATCGTCATTCACAATCACCAAGTCCACAGCCAGGCCCTTCATCCGCCAATAGGCATGGGCCTGCAGCACCTGTTTGACCAAGTCGATACGGCTCAGATTGCCAATGCGTAGCAGTACGATAGGCAGGTCGCCCGAGATGCCGAAGCGCCAAAGCCCGGACTGACCAAGGCGGTTGCGGGCAATGAGGCTGGGGGCGGCCCGGCGCAAGGCATTACCATAAATCAGAGAGGTGGCCAGGCGGCCATAGAGCTGTGCATCGGCTTCGCCGGCATTGAGATGACGCAGCACCTCCTGGCTCTGGAACCAGGCCATTTCAAAGGCACGCTCAACGAAGTGCCGGTCACAATACTTGTCAAGCAGGGCCAATGCGGCCTCACGTGTGTCCGCGACACCGGAGATAATCTGCACGATAGCCGATTCATCGGCTGACAAGCTGATGGTGCTGCGGATCGCTACGATAGGATCGAGCACCGAACCGTCCGTGTTCGATAACCGCATCGACGACGCCGACGAGGCATTACTGCTATCCAATACCACTGGCTTGGCTGCCGTTCGACCCCGGCCAATGAATCTGGCCCGGTCCGTCTCATATGAGGGTTCATCGGCTACCGCGCCAGGTGCTGTCAACAGGTGAAACATCCACGGCACCGGCTCACCCGGCATGCGTGGGCGGCGGGTGCAGAGGATCGCCTGCCGCTCGGGCAGGATTTCAGTCTGCACGAATAGATTACTAAAAGAGCGGTGGGCCAGATCGGCATTCAACGCAGCCAACACCACCTCGGCGTAACTCGTCACCTCGATATGGCGGGTGCGGGGCGACAGGTTGGTGAGCGTAACACGGCGGATCTCAACATCATCTTCCGGTGAAACGCTGATCTCGGTATGCGCTTCGATGGCCTCATCACGGCGCCGGTATTCGGCCCGCGCCTGCACGAAGATCGCCTCGTAGTGATCGGCCTGGCGCAGGGTCGGCTGATGCGCGGTTGACCAAAACTTTGCCGTATCACGGTCACGCAGATAGATGAAGGTGCCCCAGCCATCGGCAGTGGCATCCTCGCGCCAACGGGTAACCGCCAGGTCGTGCCAGCGGCTGTAACCGCCGCCCGCATGGGTCACCATCACATGGTAGCTGCCGTTGGACAACAGATGAACCTCCGGTGTCGGCGTATTCGGGTCAGTGAACACGCGCATGATCGAGCCGGTTTCCGCTTCAGGCGGGCGGGCGGTGGCGCTCACTTCATCTGCGTGCGGGTGCAAGGTTCCGCCCTTCTTCGGCACGCGCTCTTGCAGCAATAACTCCGTGGCCCGTACAAGAGGGTCAGACATGAATCGGCGCTGCATGGGTTGGTTGAGCAACAGATGCTCAAGGGATAGCAGGCTCATACCTTGATGATGCGCCATGAAGCTGCGCACGATGGCATGACGCTTACCCCGCGGCACACGTGACGGCGTATAATCGACCGCTTCATAGAAACCATAGGCACCAAGAAAACCATCGGCGGCCAGGGCCTGCAGGTTACGACACGCTTCCAGCGGCATCACCATCAGCGCCAGTGCACTGGCGTATGGTGCGATCACCAGATCCTCTCCCAGCCCGCGCTTGAGGCCCAGCCCGGGCACGCCGAAGGCCCGATATTGATAGACCTGGTGCCTATCGGTGGCGTTATAGCAGGACTCGGAAATCCCCCAGGGCACCGCACGTTGGCGGCCGTATTCGATCTGGCGCGACACGGCGGCCTTGCAGGTCTGCGCCAACAGGGTGTTGTCATAACTCGGCATGATTAGCTGCGGCATGAGGTACTCGAACATCGAGCCGCTCCACGAAATCAGGCTCACATCACCACCGTGACGGGTCAGCAGGCGACCCAGGGCAAACCAATGTTTCTGCGGGAGCTGTTCCTGCGCGATAAGCAGGAAACTGGCCAGACGCGCTTCTGATGCCAACAGGTCGTAACAGGATGGATCGCGGCGCCGTTCGCCCACATCGTAACCGATGCTCAGCAAACCACTGGTTGTGTCGTAGAGGAATTTAAAATCCATTACCGCCAGTTCACGGCAACGATCCACCAAATCATCAACAATTCTGAGCCGCGCTACTGCGCCCTTATATCCCGAGCCCGCTATTTCATCAGTATCAGTGGCTTTCTCCCTGGCCAATTCCGCCAGTGTTGGGATGGTGCTGAAGTGCTGTGGTTCAGACACCAGAACCCCAAGGTCGTCCCGAAGTGCACGCAATTGCTGGTCGAATGCCTGCGTCCAGTAATAGAGATCACCATCCATATCTGTTGGCAGCCATGCGGGCAGCTCACCGCCAATACGCTGAATCTCATTCAGCAGGTTATCGGCTTCAGCCAGTGTTCGTGCCGGGCCACTCATCATGAGTGCGTTTCGTAGCAACTGAACCTTCTCAGCCAGATCAGGTACTGATGATGAGGGGGGCAGATGTTCACCAAGCACCTGTAAGGTGTCCTGCAACCCCTGAAACGCATTGACTGACAGCACCGGCTGATCTTTCAACTCGATCAGTCCCGCCTGCAAGGCGAGCAGGCTGCCGGCCAGGTTGCCACTGTCCACCGAAGAGATGTATTGCGGGAGAAGGGGGTTCAGCGTGCGGGTGTCGTACCAGTTATAGAGATGGCCGCGGTAGCGTTCCAGTTTCTCCATCGTAGCCAGGGTGTTCCCGGCACGCTGCAGAAATTCTCCGGCGGAGATGTAGCCGAAATCATAGGCCGACAGATCCGCCAGCAGCGACATACCGATGTTGGTGGGCGAGGTCCGTGAAGCGATGACCGGTAGCGGCTGTTCCTGGAAGTTATCGGGCGGCAACCAGTTATCCTCCGGCCCTACAAAGTCCGCGAAGAAACGCCATGTGCGCCGGGCCGATACACGTAGGAATACGCGTTGTTCCGCGCTTAAATCAGGGACGGGGGCAACCAACGGCAGACTGATCCACCAACTGACGGCGGGCGACACCAGCCAGAGCAACAGTACCGGGGCGCAGAAAAGCAGCTCTGCACCGCTCAATGCGAAAAGCGGCACCAGCGCCACAACGGGTGCGACCCACATCTCCTTAAAAAAATCAGCCGGCGTACGGCACGCGTTGCGGCTTGTGTAAGAGTGCATATGCCAGAGCAACAGGCCGCGCCGGGTGAACAGCATCCGCACACCCGAGCGCCGGATCGCATCCAGGCAAATCAGCGTGTCGTAAGGCAATAGGGTCAGGGTCAAAAAAGCGTGTGCAATCGGGCAACCCGCAGATCTACCGGTCTGGATCAGATGCACCAGCCAATCACGTTCATCAGGCTTACGGATGCATTCGATCATGCTTCCCAGCAAGGAGGGCAGAAACAGCACCGTCAAGACCAGCAGGGTCCAGAACCACGCCGGTCCCGGACCAAACAGCCAACCGCCTACCAACAAGGCAAGCAGTGCCGGCGACACGAGGCTGCGGCGAAGGTTGTCGAAAATCTTCCACATCGACAAGGCGGAGAGCGGATTCGGTTGGCGCTTGGCCTTTGATTGCTCCGGGCTGGGCACAGTCGGCAACAGCCAGCCGGCTAGCTGCCAGTCGCCACGTATCCAGCGATGTCGCCGACTGGCCTCTATGGCATAACTCTCTGGATGCTCTTCAATAAGAGCGACATCGGTTACCAGTGCCGAGCGCGCGTAGCCGCTCTCCAGCAGGTCGTGACTAAGAATGAGATTATCTGGAAAGCGTCCATCAACGGCCTGACGAAAGGCGTCCACATCGTAGATGCCTTTGCCGATAAATGACCCTTCCCCAAAAACATCCTGGTAGACATCTGATACCTCGCGCGTGTAGGGATCAATGCCGGACTCACCCGCGAACAGTCTGGAAAACCGTGACCGGACAGAACTGGTCAGACTGATTGAGGCCCGTGGTTGCAGGATCGCGTAGCCTTCGACGATACGTCCCTTGTCGGCATCATAGACCGGCCGATTGAGCGGATGAGCGATGTTACCGATCAGGGTGCGCGCCGCATCGCGGGGCAGTTGGGTGTCGGTATCCAGGGTGATGGCGTACTGGATCGAACCGAGGATGGAGGTATCACCCACAATATCCGAAAACGCCGTTTGCGCCCCACCACGCAGCAGGGCATTGAACTGCTCCAGTTTGCCACGCTTACGCTCGTAGCCCATCCACACCTGCTCATAGGCATTCCACTCCCGGGGCCGGTGAAACAGATAGAAGATACGCGGACGGTCTTCGCGGTAGGTTTCATTGAGTGTTTTCAGTGCTGCACGCGCATAGGCGAGCAAGACATCATCACCCGCTTGAGTGCGCTCAGGCGCATCATGGAAATCCGTCAGCAAGGCAAAAAACAGATTGGCGTCGCGATTGCCGAGATAACGGATCTCCAGGGCTTCGAGAAGATCATCGATCTCCTGTGGTCTACTCAGCAAGGTGGGGACTACCACCATGGTGCGATGAATATCTGGAATCCCCCGCGAGAAATCCAGGCGAGGTAACGCGCGGGGCGGCAAGACCAGGCTGACCAGCAGGTTCACCAGCGGGACGGCCAGCGCCGAGACGCCTATGATGCCGGTGATCGTAAAAAACCAGT
>JAHXHR010000104.1:7213-12287 GCA_025656505.1 Candidatus Thiodiazotropha sp. (ex Epidulcina cf. delphinae)
CCGGCCCGAACCCGCCGAAAGGGAAAAGCATGATCGATGTCGCCAGCGCGGTAAGCAACAGGATGGGGCCGAGGTAAAGGGGCAGACGGAAACCCCGGAGCGCTCGGCCGGCTCGCAATTTCCACGACAAACGACAGTCGACCTTACGCTCCAGACGCTGCCGTCCGTGATCGACCAGGTAGTATCCGACATGCGCGCTGCGGGCGTTGGCGCCCAATCGCTCTGCCACGGACTGCGCGAGAGCAATGGCCTCGCTTGCCACCTTAAACTCACTACATGAACAGTGCGCACAACCTCGGGCCACGTCTTCAACAACATGCCGGTAGCGATCGCGGGTGGCGAAGTTCTGGCTGGCGTGCATCCCCGCAGGATCTTCACGCAACGTCTGTTCGACGATACTGAGCGACTCGACGTAATCGCTCCAGTCCACAGTTCCGATGAAACGCAGACTGCCGATACTGTTGGCGATGGAGATCTGGTTGGTCGCGGCTGTTCGGGCTGCAGCCGCCGATAACTGCGTAGCGGACACCCCTTGTTCGAGTAGTTTTTGCTCGACCCAGGTTTGAACGAACGCCATAGCGGGTCCCTGAGCCTGGAGTCTTGCGTAGAATTCCTCCACAAACGGCGCAGTCAGAGGCACATCGGCATTGGCAAAGTCGGCCAGCAACTGGATGAGCTGTTTCGGTTCCTCTTCGGCCGCAACGAGCATACGGTCTGCCCAGGCAATGGCCGCATCGCGCTCCTCGCGCCGGCGGGCGATACGCAAGGCAACGCGGCGCAGGTTTTCCAGCAGCGCTAACTGCAGCATGATCGGGAATGCCCACAGTTCGCCCAGCTTTAACGGTTCAGCGGTCTGGTAGGCAGCGATGAACTGGGTAGCGTTGTCGTTGTCGACACGCCCATCCATGTGAGAGATCAACTCCAACGCCAAATCATAGATGCGGGGGAATCCGGCAGACAGGCCATCCGCCAGTTGCGGCAACTGCCGGCTGTACCCGCGTGGCAGATGCCGACGCGCCAGACCGATCTGCTGCTCGATAAGGTAGAAGTTGTCCAGCAACCAGGCCTCTGCCGGCACGATCCGTTGTCCCGGCGTGGCTGCGGCTGTCACCACGTCATAAGCCGCCAGCAGAACGCACTCATTATCCGCCAGCCGTGGCAGCAACCTGTCGGGCCCCGGACGCAGCTCGATTTTATGCCGACCTGCCAACGTTACCGCGTGATGCTTTAGCTGTTCGATGCTGAACAGCTCCGAGCGCAGCAGTTCAGTATCCTGGTCATTACGCAACACCTTCCGCGCGCATGCAGAAACCCCGAACTCTTTGATAACTATGGCATTCTCCTTGATGGAACAGGGTATTCGGTTTGAAGACCCGGACTGCCTATAGACAGCTAGACCACAGGTGGTAAAGGTAGACCTAGAACAGCCATTGAATCCAGTGGAATCGGGGTCGTTTATAGGGTTTTTGGTTGGAACAGGTGAATCTTGGTGGCGTTTTCCCGACGCCCGAATGCATCTCTATACCCAGGCCGGTTTCGAATCAGTGACAGACCTAGTGTAGTGTCCTATACTAGGGGGCGTTCTCAATTACCTGAGTGAGCGTGATTCTGAGTCATTTTTCGTGCCGGCAAGGCGCGATGAGGCGCAATAGTCATTCTATTGCAACGAATCGCAACGCCGCCGGCGCGGAAAAGGGCCGGAATCACGCCGCGAACGATGATTGAGAACACCCCCTAGTATACCGTCCAGGTTATATTGACGGTGTACTAGACTTTAGAGATCACATGCGCGGATGAGAATGGAACCATCCTCTTCATAGACCTCATTCTCTATGAGCTTTCTCGCAGCCTCTTGTATAGCCACTCGATGCTGGGCTACGGACCGCATGGGCTCCTCTTCTGAGGCGCCGAATTTATCTCTCAAGATCTCTAGTGAGATCCGGCAAAGCACACGCTTTTTGTTTACTCCCGCCGCAACGGTCGCCACTTTTGCTGTGTTATTCCAGCACTCAAGCCTAGGGAATGAAATCACGGTATCTCCCGGATCAGATGTTCGATGGCGGGTCAACTGCATACCGAGTCCTGCTCACTGGTATAGTGCAACTCAATTGCGATTAGGGCATACATACAAATCACTCGCTCCAAGTCGTGCAAAGACATAAGCAGCACCGATGATCGAGGCAGGCGAGAATCGCTGATACTGAGGTCCGTGTAGGCCCCTCACCAACTCGGCGGCCCTCAAAAAGGTCTCCGACCACCGATTTACTCTTGCCCCTCAGGCTAACCGTGCTACCGGCCCGAAAAGACTCACCGTGCCCGGTCATTCCCCAAGAATGTTTGGGACGCCTTCTTTGACTTCTTTGCGGCCCGTTTCTCCAGCAATGTCATGGTCGGTTTTTTCTTTCCTTCCTTATTGCTTTGATGGTTCTTACTCTTGGTCATGGGTATATCTCCTAGAGGTAGATGGGTCTGGTTCCGCTCGGCCTGTGAGACGCTCGACTGCCGTGCTTCAAGCCAAGTTCCCGCCTGCGGAACGTGAAGCGCTTCGTTTCCCGCTCCTCTGGGGTCCTGTGGTAAACTATTTATCCCGCTGACGGTCGAGGCAAACGAAGTGGAGAAGAAAATATTAGATTACGGGTGACTGCCACCGGCCTGCGACACATACAGCCTGGTCAGTCGATCCAGGTACCCCCGTAGTACTCTTTGCCCGACTCGTTGATAACATAGCGCCAGGACTCGCCTTTGTCGTTGGCGGCCTCGCAAGCGGTCACCGCAGCACTTAATTACCGGAACTGGGTTATTTTAATTTGGCGATGCGATAGCTTGGGTCCAGAGATCACGTGGTCAAGGGTAAACTTCTCGGGCTTCATCAGACGGTACATCAATACATCCTTTTCGGGAGAGGTGATAGCGTCCGGTATCATCGAGTACGAGGTATATGTGCTCAATATACACTAAGACACAGCTAATAGCTGTTTTATTTTCTTGTGACGACTCGATTCAGCTTGGCGATAGGCAGATCAGAGGATCCCATGATGGATGCGGAAACCATCGCTGCAGCTCCGCCGTTATTGGATATCGGCTTCCCCAATCCCTAGATCATGCCCCGCCCTCCCGGGTGAGGCGACCGGTGGCTGCATCCTTGATGCAGATAGATGATAGGAGATTACGCACCTACGTCCATTCATAGGCCGATTATTGCTTGGGTGTGTGTACGTTTGGTATCCATTACGCGGGTTAGTGTGTGATTAGATGCCTTCAGATACCAGCATATGCTGGATGTCGGCCTACTCCCACTCGATGGTAAATATGCATTTTTTAACTTTTATTTTCAATTACTTATTTTACCATTAATTGATAATACCATGAAAAATACCATGCTCAGAAAATCCTTCAAAATACTCGAAAAAATTGCCGATTGAACACTTCTAAACAGCACCCTAGGCCTGCCCATTACCCATAAGTCTGAAATATGGGAACAGACATGACATAACCTGTTGTTTTCGTTAGGTTCATATTTTTGTTGGCTGTTAGGGGCATGGTTTGTAACTCGTTGTTTTTAAAGGGTGGAAATATTTGTGGGTAATGGGCAGCCCTAGGGGGCGTTCTCAATTAGCTGAGTGAGCGTGATTCTGAGTCATTTTTCGTGCCGGCAAGGCGCGATGAGGCGTAATAGTCATTCTATTGCAACGAATCGCAACGCCGCCAGCGCGGAAAAGGGCCGGAATCACGCCGCGAACGATGATTGAGAACGCCCCCTAGGCCACCTTTCGGGCTTTGACTTCCAGGTGAATGCCCTCCTGCTCCTGCAGGTATTGGATCACCGCGAACAGGTTGCTCGCCAGGGGGTTCCCTTTTGGCCCGAACATGCGCATGAGGCTCTTGCTCGATTTACCGAAGACCTGAGAAAGTTCCTCGAACCCGATCGTCGCATTAATATAGTCGCGCAGCACTGCTTTGCCGGTATCGATATCACCGGCGAGCAGGCATTCGACCCCTTCTTGTAGCAGGGCCTTGCGAAACGCCGGATCCCTTTGGGTGCGTGCCTGTATGGTGTCCTTAAAATCTTTCGTCAGAGCCATCATGTCACCTCTTGCCGTTTTCGGCGCTTATAGTCGCGCAATACCCTTTCGCAGCAGCTATATCTGCGTCCTGGTGCTTCTTGGTGCCACCCGCCAGCTATATCACCAACCGGTCCCTGTCCTTGCCGAAGTAGATCCGATAGCCAGGGCCAAAATCAATCCGGTACTCATAAACGCCGGCACCAACACCTTTCACGTTAGAGAAGTTACCTTGCTCCATCCGATGGACTGCCGTCGCCACCTTGACCGCAGCAGCCACATTCAGACGATCGAACCATTTGGCATAAGGACTGTTTCCCTCAACATCAAGGTATTCTCTAACCTCTATCAATATGACTCATATAGTAGCATATATGTTACCTTTCGCAATACCCACACAACACCGAATTTCCGGATAACCCTTGCTTTCTATGGAGTAACACCCGGATCAGACGGCTGAGCAGTTGAAAATGAATGCGCATCCTGAATCGCCCCGAAAATCACCCCTTCGGCGGATACGGATCATTACCGTGCCTGTCCTTGTTCTGGGTCTTCCCGTCCTTGCCGTGGATGTAGAATTCGGTGCCTTGGTTCTTGCTTATCTTGCGCCCGGCATCGACCGCATCCTGCTTCTTGTCGAAGTGGCCGCTGCTACGAGCCGTGCCGTCTTTTTTGACATCCCAACCGCCGTTAGCGTTGGGTACGACATGATGTGATCCTGGTTTCTTTGGCATGGTCGCCTCTTGTCTACTTGTGAAAATTACCCATGGAAATTTGGAGTATGTACATCAGCCACGAATCGGTCTTGAGAAGAATGGCCCTGAGCTGCTCATCGGTCAGCTCTGTCTCCAATTCGCGGACCCGGTTGAACTGACCTGGTCAAGGGTTTTGTTACACCCCAGTTAAGCTACTTTTTTCCACTCTAGCCCTGCCTTTTACCCATAAGCAGATGCATGAGAACGTCGGTCATTAAGAAGCAGGAATCCCTCGCACATAGCCTGCAAATAAAAATA
>JAHXHR010000105.1 GCA_025656505.1 Candidatus Thiodiazotropha sp. (ex Epidulcina cf. delphinae)
ATGTTGCTTGTTCCAACCGCCGTTGCGGAAAACCGCATTAGCGGTGGTGTGGGAGGGGTAACGGGCGTTATTCCGTTACCTCGACCCGATCCAAGCCCGTAGGGTGCGGTCTTGCCGCGCCATTGCATCCGTTCATCGCAACAGCGGGGGTCGGAACGCCTGGGATTTACGATGAGATGGCTTTGGTGAATATGTCACAGCCCCGGTGTGAATATTGCGCAGCCGGCGAATCCCGCAATCCTTACTCTATAGGCGTTGAGTGCTTGTTCTCAACGTTATGAGATGAGGAGAAAAGAGATGCAACAAAGAAACCTGTTCATCGCATTGGGGCTTGCGGTCGGTCTGTTCTCGGAACAGGCGTCCGCGGAACTGACCCGCGTGTCGGATCTTTCATTCTTGAGGCCGGTAAGCAAATCGGCGATTGTGGTGCAAAAGAACCGTACCGAAGGGCGTCGTTGGATCGCCCTGGATGATAATCAGGAGCCTGGTGCGAGCGCGGTGATTCAGATAAACGATAGGGCATCGAATGCCAAACAGACGGTATTCGATCTCTCCATCCCCGGATTCTGGATGACATCGAAACGGGGGCCTGACGGCAAACGTTATCAAAAGATAGCGATTCCGGGTCTGGGCAGTCATGACCGGCTCGGCGCCCCCGATCTGCCCCTGTACCGTTTCAGATTGGCGACGCCTTACCGAGAGGGTGTGGTGCGCATGGCCGCTAAACCCCGGGATGTCAGGCGATTCGAGGATGTCCTGGTGTGGCCCCAGGCGATTCCGGAACTGGATGGTGAAAAGGGGACGGGCGCCCCGGAAAAGTTCATGCTGGATAAGAAGGTCTACGCCGGCGCCGGCGACTGGCCGGGAAGCTTTGGCAAGGAGCGTTACGGGATCGGCAAGGCGCTGAGAGGCATTCCCGCTATTCAGGGCGAGGCCTGGCCGGTGCGGTGGAACCCGCAGACTCGGGTGTTGCAGGTGGCGAGCCGCATCACCTATATCGTGGAGCATGGCGGGCGGACTGAAAAGTTCAAACCCATCACCCAGGAACGGGATCGACTGGCAGCCAAATATTTTCTCAACTGGAAGCATCTGGAGGCGGTGTTCGTCCCAAATTTCAAGTTATACACCGCGAGTTACCTTTTCATCTATCCGGACAGCGCCTACGGGGACGAGATCAAGCCGCTGGTGGATCAGAAAAAGGCGCGGGGATTCAAAGTCACGGAGCTGAATGTCGCTGACGATATCGGCGCCTCGACCTGCACGGCGATCCGAAACGCCATCGATACCTGGGAGGCGAGCGTCCCTTTCCGGCACGACGCCTATGCCCTGCTGGTGGGGGATACGGATGTGATACCGCACTGCACCTCGCCCGGCGGCGATCAGACCGATGACCTCTATGCTTCCACCAACGGCGATGACCTGGACGAGGAGATCTATCTGGGCCGATTGTCGGTGGACAGTGAGGCGGATCTGGCCAATCAGGTGAGCAAGATCCTCACCTATGAAGACGCGCCCAGTCTGTTCTGCTGTTATAACCGCGTCGGTTTGTGGGCCCACAAGGAGGGCGCTCCCGGAAAATATGAAGGGGCGCATGAAACGGTCAGGACCTTCGCCTATGCGGATGCGCCGTTTTTCGAGACCTTCTACGGTTCACAGGCGGGCGTCACCGATGCGGATGTGGTGGCACGGGTGAGCAACGGTGTGGGGCTGATGGCGTATCGCGGCCATGGCAGCCGTGACGCCACCGCCACTGCTTGGAATCAGACCAACCAATACTTCGAGGGCGCGGATGTCGCCATGCTGTCCAATCCATTGTCCCGTTCACCGGTGGTCTGGTCATTCGCCTGCACCAACTCCCGTCTGGATACCAGCGATTCGGTCGCCGAAGAGTGGATGGAGTCGGCTACTGCGGGGGCCTCGTCCTATTACGGCGCCACCAGAACCTCCTACACCTCCCAGAACCACGTGCTGGACGAGTGGATGTTCAGGGCCGTCTATGACGAGGGGTTGTTGACCCAGTCCCACGCCATCGAGCGGGGCGAAGCGCAGATGGCGGACCTGAGCGGTTCGGATAACGCCTGGATGTATCTCCTGCTCGGCGATCCCGACATGAAGATACGCACCAGGAATCCGGTTCGGTTCGAACTGAAGATCCCGGAACTGCTCAGGATTTGCAAGTTCTGTGAACTGCCGGTGCAGGTCTTCGATAGGCGGGGCAATCCGCTCAGCAACGTCTTGGTGGGGTTGTGGAAGCCCGGCGCGAAGAATCTGCCGAATCAGCCGGGCGAGACCTGGGTCAACGGCTATACCGATCATAACGGTAAGTTGACCCTGCCGTACACGGCGTTGACCACGGGTAAGCTCTATTTTGCGCTAGAGGATGCTTACGGCAATGCCGTGTTCGATGCGATACCGGTGGTCAAATAGAGAGACAACCGACCCATCTTCCGCTTTGGGTAGCGCTCACTCTCCGCTTCATGCGGAGAGTGATTTTTTCCTTTTCCCGCGTCATTGGCGGATAAGGCAAGGCATGACGTGGTCAAGGATACGGTCTTTTCTCTTGGACGGCGCTATTTCCAGCCGGTTGTCCAGCCCCCTTCATTCCGCTCCTTCAGCCCCGTCGAGCGAAGGCGGTAGCCCGTCACGGCATCCTGATTCTGCCCGTTTTTCGTGGTGGGAGTGATGGTGAGTTCGAAGCAACTGACGATGGGACAGGCGGCGGTCGGTGGGGTAATGCTGAGATTGCCATAGTATCCCTCTACGCTGGTCTGATTGATGTTTGCGTCGGCCGGCGTCTCCGTGTAAACCGCGGTGCGGGCGCGTACGACCTCCAGTTTCTGCGCTGCGTCCAGGAGGGCGTTCATGCCGTCGTTGCGGTGTCCCTTTCTGACGGAATCCACATAGCTCGGGTAGGCTATCGCTGCCAGGATGCCGGCGACGGCCACCACGATCATCAGCTCGATCAGGGTGAAGCCCGGATGTTTCGACTGGCTACTCATTGATGACCTCTTCCCAATAGATCGCACGGAATCTATCGCTCCATTCACGTTTTTTCTCAATGCCGACAAGCAGGTGAATCGTTGTACCGATGCCCTCACTGTCGAAGACCGGGTTGCCCTCACTGTCGACGACTGGGTTGCCCTCACTGTCGACGACCGGCTTGCCCTTACTGCCGGGGAAGACCAGCTCCGGGGTGGGAGGGATGCCGAGCGT
Organism: Candidatus Thiodiazotropha sp. (ex Epidulcina cf. delphinae); assembly: GCA_025656505.1. Classification (GTDB taxonomy): domain Bacteria; phylum Pseudomonadota; class Gammaproteobacteria; order Chromatiales; family Chromatiaceae; genus Thiodiazotropha. Next base: position 3,214 of record JAHXHR010000105.1, read on the forward strand.
ACTCAGGGTGGTGTCCCGGTCGCTGGGCTTCAGGTCATGCTCACTGCCGCCGTTCCAACTAAATGCCGCATTGGCGTTGACCAGGTTGACGGCATAGAGCTTCGCGCTACCCGTGGTCCCGTCGGCCTGACAGGCACTGGTTGATGCGACGGTTTCGGCACTGTATGTCGTGAACATTACGGCATAGTCGTAAAGTATGGCCTTCGAGTAGGACTTCTCTGCTGGTGAGAAGTCGATATACCAGCCTTGATCGGCGGTGCCCAATACCGCCGCGATGGAGCTGGCATTAAGGAGGTCGCCGTTGTCCACTAAGGGATAGGTCCCCGGTTTGTCCCAGACATGCCGATCCATGATCATGTAAAAACGGTCGGTGACCGAAGTGCTCACAGGATCCGTACGATCGCCTGTGCCTAGGAGTATGGCGAGGAACTGGACGCCTCCCTTGGAATAGTATCCTACCTGAGGCTGATTGAAGAATCGCCGGTAGTCTGACTCTAACGTTGAGTTGTTTGTGTTGATATCAGCAATGACGCCACCCTCCATTGCGGCGATGTCGACCCGGAATATCCTGCCGCCCACACCGGCGGCGTAGAGGCGCTCGACGTGCGCGTCGCCATCCATGTCCACCGTATGAACATCGCCGGCGATGCCATTGGTCATGGTCGGTATGTCCACATCGCCGCCACTGTCGGTGACGGTCTTTAGCAACGAGCCGTCCTGCGCCTTGATGATGAAGATTGCGTTGCCTTCGTCGTCGGCCACTCTACTGGTGGCGGTATCTTGATCCGCATCATAGCCACCGCCAAAGACCAGAACCTCCACGGAGGCGCCGTCGATTTTCATGTTCGCGAACTGGGGTTTAGACCAGGTCTGCCCGAGCTTTTCAAAGCCCTCCGTACTTTTCGATATCTCGGCGACAAATTTCGGGGCGTCTCTGGTCGAGATGTCGAGGATATAGTATTTCTTGCCACCCCGGCGCATGCCGAAGATCGCCATGGTTTTATCATCGGTTGTAGTCTGGGTTGTACGACCGGTTTCATAGACGGTGAGTGGTCCGTCAAGGCCGTAGTAAGGCTTTTGCGAGTCTACGTTGTTCTTGAGGGTGCTGATATTGGCCAGGAGGTCCTTGGGCATGAAGGCCCAAAGCTCCATGCCGGTTGCCGAGTCGATGGCCTCAAGCACCCCTTCGCTGGTCAACAGGTAGATTACGTGCCCGCCTGTATACGGAACCACGACGGGTTGTGTGTGAAGGGGCGCTCCCATCTCACCTTGATGGGATTTATCGACGTCCCAACTGATCCAATTGAGCAATTCGATCCTGAGGTCCTCATCCTCGCCGGCGTTCACCATGGCGCCGGTTATGAGTTTGTTGGTTCGATGCACATGATTCGTTGTATTCGACAGGATAACGTCAGTGGCGACGTCGATGTTGCTATAGAGCTTTCTGACTTCGCCGAGCATCTTCGCAGCGGCGCCGCCCACCAGGGTTTCGCCCTGGTCGGAGGTTGAACTCCAAAGATCTACCGAACCGGTGAACTCATACTTGTCGTTGAAGATAAGCTTTCCGGATTTATCCGTTATGAGCAGATCACCGTTACTGTCAGTGGCGATGTTGTAGGGCTTCAGGTTCCCTTTCCAAAAGGTCTCGTTCGCCGGAACGAAGAGAGGGATATAGATGGTCTTACCGCTAACGGCCGCATTGTCCTGGCTGAACGGGATAACCGGCGCTGTGTAGGCATAAGGTATCGAATCGATCGCCTCCGTCACGATTGAGGAAAAGGCGGCGCTCAGGGTTGCTGCGGTGCTCGCGGGATAGAAATCGCCTCCACCCTCGCGTGCAATGCTGCGCAGGAAGGCGGATGCCGACCTGGTGGTGTGGAAACCGATGGTGTGGGTGGTGATGTTTTGCTTGCCATCCCAGCCGGTGTCGGTCTTCAGGTCTGCGTCGAAGGCCCAGGCGGCGATCTCTCTGGCGCAGCGGCCATCTTCGTCAACGGATTCGTTATCACTAGCGCATGTAACGGTTTCGTATTCGGTTAATCCGTATTTCTGCCCCTCCGAGGTTGAGTTCGAGTTGGGCTGCCCATCGGAGAGAAGGACGATGTGGTTCGCTACGCACTTTTTTTCCTCCGCATTACCGGTGATCGGTGTGGGTCGGATTTGACCGCTATAATCCGTGAAATTCCGGTCCGGGCGGAACCAGGCGACAGCGGCTTCCATGGTTTTGACCGTGGGTGTGTAGCCGCGGTTTCCAAGGGCGTCAATCTGGTCAATGAAGTCGGCTCTACCGTCTTTGATAAGCTTGAAATCGCCGGAGTGCGCACGCAGCATGAGCGAGTCGTTTTCCCCCCATCTGGTTGTGTAGCCAAGCAGGGCGGCATTGACGTTTCCCAGGCTCGTATTATTGAACAAGTTCTTCATGGTCGTAACGAGGAGATCCCTGCGGCTCGTCGGCGAGCCCTTTGTCATACTGCCCGATTCGTCCAGTACGAACAGCACATTCGGGGGTATGCTTTGGGCGGGCGGTTGCAGATAGATCTCGATATCGTCGGCCGGGACGCCGGCGGGCGCGCATAGGCAGATCAACGCCAATCCCCACGAAAGAAGGGTCTGCCTGGTGTTTGGGGTGTGGATTGTAGTATCCATCGTGAAGCTCCTCATTGCCGTATCAATGCAACCTGCATGCGATTTTGTGTCCGGGTGTTGCTGCCGTTTACAAATCCGAAGGCGTCAGCCCTATAGAGGTGGGTGACCGTATCCAGTTGATGGCCGGAGAAAAGGATATTGCCTTGTCCTTTCTTCGGGTCGACCGAGGCCTCATAGGTCATGTCGACATCCGCCCGGATGTCAGGTTGTTGTTTAATGCCATCAGCATCTTCAACGACAGACACAAAGACGTTACCGTTATTGGCGCTGCTTTGGACAACCGCGGGTATGTCCAGGTCGAGGTCGTCGAGATCGGGCCCGGTGACGATCGCTAAGGCGCTTTCCGCCGCCTGAAAGGTCAACGCCTTGAATTGGTGATTGACGGCGATTTTCGTTTCCAGATTGGTGTTGCGCATGGCGCTGACGCTCAGCAGGGTGATGATGGTGAGCAGGATCAGGCTCACAACCAAGGCGACGCCCCGCTGGTGACGGCGACTCATCCGCTGGGTGGGTTTGGCTCGTTGTCTCATGATACATCCTTAATTCGCAACCTGGCGGTTCATGGTCTGATGGAGATTGCGCAGTGCAATGGTGGTACTGACTGACTTGTAGGCGTGGATGGTGTCCGGCACTTGATAGCCGGAACCCAAGAGATCCAGTGTTTCCTCTGTGCTCGGGCGGTAGACACCCGGCAGTTCCTGACCGTCGCCGGAGCCGACCACCAGTCCGATGCGGATCGCCACTACATTCACCCACCCGATCGCCGTGTCCACGGCCTTGGCCGACAGGTATTGATTCGCAACCCCGTCTCCACCGGTGTCTACGCCATAGAGCGCGCGCATCCGTGCGATGCCGGATACCAGAGGTTGCCTGTGATCCCTTTCAGGCACATGACAGACCAAGTCGCCCTGGTCGCTTACAAGGAACCGTGCGGTCAGGGTGCCGTCCCACGGACCGGCCAGTCCGCAAGGCGCCGGTCCTGCTGCGTAACGCACGGCAATGATGCTGGAGCCGTTGCCGTCGATGTCCGTGATGCCCAGACCGTCGTCAGTGCCGCTGACGGCTGGAAAAGTACGTAAGCCGTTGTCATTTGCCGAGTAGGCGTTGTCGTCGTCATCGGCCGGTGAAATGCTTCTCCCCGCCATGACCAGGGTGCGGCGTAGATCCTGGAAGGCGAAGCGGTAGTTTTCGGTTGCCGCTGCGACGGCGGAACGTGCATTGAAGGTGTTTTTGCTGTCTACATAGACCTTGCCTGCGCCGCCCAAGAGAAAGATGCCGATGGCGCTGGCGATCATCAATGAGAGGATGGAAAAACCGCCTTGGATTCGTTGAATACCGTTCATTTCCATGGCGCTCCGGGAATGACTGTTGTAACGACTTGCTCGGTTGCGGTGGCGTCGTCGTCGCCTTGAAGTCGCCAGGTGATGGTGACTCTCAACGGAGAGAGTTCTGAGCAGGAGTCCTCATCGGTTGTGTCGTTATCGATGCAGGCAACGGTCATTTGTCCGCCGGGCAAGGAGGTTTGTACGCCGTTGCGGCAGCGCACCTCCCACAAATCGAAGATCGCCATCTGTTGAGTAGAGCATGAAGCGACGGTGGTTGAGCTGTTCGGGTCGAGAGTCATAGCGCAAACCGGGGCCGGTATAGTGTCGCAATCCGCTGCCGTGGCTGAGGCGTAGTCATCGACAGCGGGCAGGTTGGCGCGCATGCGATCAGCCAGGGATGCCGCAAGGTCCGTTGCCCTGGATCGGTAGTCCGCATTACTGGCTCCCTGCAATGCCGTCACTTGAAGGGCGGCGACTCCCATCAGGCCGGTAGCGATGACAAAGGCCGCCACCAAAACCTCGACGAGCGTCATGCCGCGGCAGTTGCGTTGCGAGCGGATGGTTTGGGTCGGTTTCACGGGCAGGCTCCATCGCTGACGGGTTTGGTGGATGGTCGACCGCTCAGGCTGAGGCAAACGCGGCTCTGCAATTCGCCGTCATAGCTGATGTCGATGGATTCGCCGGCGGGAACTGTCGCGCGGCCCCTGGGATTGTAGGTGACGGGATCGCCGGTCATCGTGATGTTGACGTTATCCACCGTATGGATCAGGTGATTGACGGCGCCGGCATTGACGATGTCGGCATCCACCCGCCAACCGTTGGCGAGAGGGGTAAGGGTAGTCGCCGTTTCATCCTCGGTTGCCTGGCTGCGGGCGAAATACAGCGCCCCCAACAGTTCGCGGCCGGTGGTCGAAACGCTGTTGCGCTGAGCCATGCCGATGAAACTCGGTATGCCGATAGTCACCAGGATCGCTCCGATGCTGATGGCGACGATCAACTCAATCAAGGTGAGCCCCTTTTTTCGATACATATCAAAACCTCGTTCATACTGCCCTATAGTCTAGGTCAGCCTTCATTGAACGGGACTACCGCTCGTCGGGGGAACGTCTCCGTATATCCAAAATAATCCTAAAAACCGCAGTTGGACGGGATGAAGTGTGTGCTTGCGGCGTTGCAACGCAGCCATGCGCCGCCGCAAGCGTGCCATTCACCCCGTAGCGTGGTTCACCCGGCCGGTGAATGGGCAAATCGAAGTCAATCGTTTGCCTATCAGTAGTTTAGTATCAGGATGGAGCGGTCAACTGCGGTTTTTAGGATAATCGTCGTATCAGCGGCCGGGTGAAATATTCGGGTTAGCCGTGAACCCGGAAACGGGTGTGGGAATTTTATTCCTTGCCGGATCAGCCGATCAGGGACTTTGGCAGGGCGAAGACCACCTCTTCAGGCTTGCCCCGGGTCTCCGTGACCGACTCCGCCCCCCACTCCCGCAGTCTTTCGATGACGTTTTCAACCAGGATCTCCGGCGCCGACGCACCGGCGGTCACCCCGATCCGCTGCTTGCCGGTTAGCCAGTTCGGGTCGATATCCTGAGCGCCGTCGATGAGGTAGGCCGGCGGGCCGTGCTTCTCTGCAATCTCTCGTAAGCGGTTGGAGTTGGAACTGTTTGGCGAACCTACCACCAACACCAGATCACAGCGCCTGGCAAGCTCTTTGACGGCATCCTGCCTGTTCTGCGTGGCGTAGCAGATATCGTTTTTCTTCGGGCCCGTGATATCGGGAAAGCGTTTCTGCAGCGCCAGAATGATCTGTTGCGTATCGTCGATGGAGAGGGTGGTCTGGGTGACAAAGGCGATCTTTTCCGGTTTGCCGATCTTTAGCCGCTCGACATCCCGGATGGTGACGACCAGGTGGATTTGAGCGTGTTCACAACCCTGGGTGCATTGGCCCATTGTGCCTTCCACTTCCGGGTGCCCTCTGTGGCCTATCAACACCACTTCATAGCCGTCGCGGCAGCGCCTGGCGACTTCGAGGTGCACCTTGGTGACCAGCGGACAGGTGGCGTCAAAGACCCTCAGTCGGCGCTGTTCAGCTTCTTCCCGCACGGCTTGAGAGACGCCGTGGGCGCTGAAAATGACGCTGTGTCCGTCAGGGACATCATCCAGTTCATCGACGAAAATCGCCCCCCGCTCGCGCAAGCTCTCTACGACGAAACGATTATGCACCACTTCGTGACGCACATAGATGGGTGCGCCTAGGAACTCCAGGGCGTGTTCGACGATTTCGATCGCCCGGTCGACGCCGGCGCAGAATCCTCTGGGGTTGGCAAGTAGTATCTGTTGCATCGGCTTGATTCGTCTCTATAACCGGATCAAGGTTCCCTGACCTCAAGGATGGTGGCCTTGAAGCTGATCGTCTTGCCGCTCAGCGGATGGTTGAAGTCGACCAGCACCCGCTCGTGCTCGATCTTTTCGACGATGCCCGCGAGCGCCTCGCCCGCTGGTGCGGTGAAGGCGATGACATGGCCTGCGGCGAGCGTCTGATCCGGCGGAAACGCCTTTTTATCGATCCAATGAACCGATTTATCGTCCCTCGCGCCGTAGACATCATCGCCGGAGATGAGCAGGCTTTGTTCCTCTCCGGCCCGCAGACCCAGTAAGGAGAGTTCCAGCATAGGCTCCATGGTGCGATCTCCCAGGGTGAATGCCAATGGGGCTTCCTGGTATGTGGAAACCACTTCCGTATCGTCAGGGAGTGTCATCGAGAAGTGCATCCTGACTCGGCTGCCGGGGGCGATCGGTGTTTTTTGCTCAGACATGACGCATGGTCCGTTGGCTATTTGTCAGGTGTATCTGTTCAGTGCGCATGATAGCGGATTTGTATTATTTTTCTTGAGGTCTATCCTTGTTTTAAGCAGGGAATTTAGTAAGGGAATATAGTTACTATGAGTAATGAAGAGATTCTTGCGAAAACCGAGCTGCCTCTCTATGAGGTTCAAGAAGTATCCCTACTCGATGCGATGTTGCTCTTGAGAGGGTATGGAGCGCCGACCCATGAACCGCCGACTAGGCGGGCGGTTGAGCAGCGCAACCGGCGGGTGACGAGCCGATTGCAGGTGTTCGACGGGCCGATGACCGGCTGTTGATCGCTGAGGGTCGGTGTGTCGGACGACCCCGGACAGCCCGGGCGTGAGCTGCGCATCGATTTCAGTGCCGGCTTTCAGGCGCTTGCACAGGCGCGGCAGGCCGAGACCTTTCCACAGCCGGTGACTCGTCGATGGGGCTGCTTGATCCATGACCGGCCTCGCCTATATCCTGGAGGGCGCGGCGGGAAACTTTGATCGGCTGGTGCCGGAAAACGCCAAGCGCACACTTCACCCCCGTCCAACTGCGGTTTTTAGCTTGAATATGCCTGATGCGCCTCCACAAATCGGTTTCGTTAGCCTGGGCTGTCCCAAAAATCTGGTCGATACGGAACGTATACTCAGTCGTTTGCGGGCCGAAGGTTATCAGCTTTCAGCCAGTTACCAGGGAGCCGACCTGGTGGTCGTCAATACCTGTGGCTTTATCGATGCGGCGGTGGAGGAGTCCCTGGATGCCATCGGTGAGGCGTTGCAGGAGAACGGCAGCGTTATCGTTACCGGTTGCCTGGGTAAGGACGAAGCGCATATTCGAGAGGCCCACCCCCAGGTGCTTTCAGTCACGGGACCCCATGCCTATGAAGCGGTGATGGATGCGGTCCATCGGCAATTGCCTGCCCCCCACGATCCTTTCACCAGTCTGTTGCCGCCCCAGGGCATCAAGCTGACCCCCAGGCACTACGCCTACCTGAAAATCGCTGAAGGCTGTAATCACAGTTGCAGCTTTTGCATCATTCCCGATCTGCGGGGAACCTTGGTCAGCCGGCCTTTCGGCGAAATCATGCTTGAGGCGCAACGACTGGTCGAGTCCGGGGTGCGGGAGCTGCTGGTTGTCTCTCAAGACACCGGCGCCTATGGCGTGGATAGCAAATACCGGCCTGATTTCTGGCAGGGCCGGCCGGTTGCGTCAAGACTCAAAGATCTGGCCTCCGCCCTGGGGGAGCTTCAGGCCTGGATCCGCCTGCACTACGTCTATCCCTATCCCCATGTGGATGATCTGTTGCCGCTGATGGCGGAGGGCCACATCCTGCCCTACCTCGATATGCCGATGCAGCATGGCAATGTGCGTGTGCTACAGGCGATGAAACGCCCTGCGGCGGCGGAGAAGGTATTGGCGCGGATTGCGCGCTGGCGGCGGGAGTGCCCCGATCTCACCCTGCGCAGCACCTTCATCGTCGGCTTTCCCGGTGAGACGGAAGCCGAATTCGAGGAGCTGCTCGAATTCCTGTGCGAGGCGCAACTCGACCGGGTCGGCTGTTTTGCCTATTCCCCGGTCGCGGGAGCGCAGGCCAACAACCTGCCCGGCGCGCTGCCAGACGAGATCAGGGAGGAGCGCCGAGCCCGTTTCATGCAGCGCCAGGCGGAGATCAGCCGTCAGCGGTTGCGGGCAAAAATAGGCCGCGAGATGGTCGTCCTGGTGGATGAAGTGAAGGAGAAACAGCTAGTGGCCCGCAGTCCCGCGGACGCCCCGGAGATCGACGGGCGGGTTTTCATTCCCGGCGCCTGGGAACTGGAAGCGGGGGATTTCATCAAAGTGCGCATTACGGAAGCAACGGCCCATGACTTGCGGGCGGAACCGGTGGATATTGACGAGGAAGGGGTGGGGTAGGCGGTTAGGGCCTCGGAAAAAAAGATTTAACCCAAACTACTTGTCTTCTTGCCGGCCTTCTTTGTTGTAGCTTCGGTTACGTAGGCCCGGCTACGCCTGCCTTTTACCCATAAGCAGATGCATGAGAACGTCGGTCATTAAGAAGCAGGAATCCCTCGCACATAGCCTGCAAATAAAAATATCCAC
>JAHXHR010000106.1 GCA_025656505.1 Candidatus Thiodiazotropha sp. (ex Epidulcina cf. delphinae)
TCATCTTCTGCTTACTCCTCTTCAGTTAGAATAATCGCAGAAGACACTTATAATTTCAGCTATGATGTCCGACTAATGGGGTCCACCACTGAGGGGCCAGCATAAATATTAAAAGTCCGCAGCTAATAATTGACAATAAGTGCGTACATCTCTTTTTTGTCATCGTAGATATCCTTTCGTTAAAAAAATGGGGCTATCCGGGTTTCGCAAAGAATTTAAGGTATTGATCGACCATAGAAGCTTTCCTCAATTTTTGATGTTGTATCGGCATCAAAAGAATACGAGGAGATAGAATCTATGGTTATAAGTAACTCAAGTTTCGGAGTTCATATTTACATACGAATCGACTCTAACAGTATGATAAATATGAATAATTACGATCTCTCCTCTAAAAGCACTGAGTTTTTATGTCAACAATGAATTTGCAGGTATTTTGCTTGTGTGTTGGTTTCCCGGCACATTCACGAACACTTGCATATGGCTCCAAATAACGGGTTACCGTGCGAAATGCTTAGAAAGCAGCACTTTTTTGCAAATTTTGAACTCCGAAACTTGAGTAAGTAAGATCATATGAATTCAAGTATTCGGAATAAAATTGTAAGTTTCCTAAAGTCGACATCTTTTTTCCCTTACGCGCAATACCCTACACGGTCTCCCGTCATCAAGCACAGGAGACCTCATGCCAAGCAAAGCCGAATCAGAAGCCCTGCCCGACCACTGACGTCAGCAGATGAAGCCGCCTTGAGCACTTCCAGACAAAGCCAGCAAGCCTTCTGTAAACAACATGATCTGAATGTGAACTTAAACTGATTTCAAGTAAACTTCAGAGTAACGATAAGCAAAAGGCGTTATGCCTATCCTGATTTTCCATCCTGCCACTATTAACCCGGCGATCCAATAGGTTGTGTTCACCCGCGGTTCGCCACGCCTTGATCAAGGGCCTGCTCGAAGCCCTGAACACAACCTATTTGGTTGACGGGTTCCGGCTAACCTTTGTATGCCTTGCCCGCTTTACGGCCCTGGTGGATCTGACGCAATCGCGTCTCCACTTCATCCCTGCCCCGGCGACTGAGCAGCTCGATCTCTTGGTCGAGCTGTCGGATCTCCTGCAGCATCCCGATCTGTTGCTGAACCATGGCGGGGTCAGTGGCGACAACCCCTTGCCGGAGTAAACGGTGACGCTGTCGGGCAAGTTCCGCCACCTGTTCCCACTCTCCCGCCTTGACCAGATCGAGCATCCTTCGGGTTATCGCCAGACTCTCCGCAAGCTGCTCATTGACAGCGGTATACATGGCTGTCTCAAGCGGCGGATACCGGTTTTCCCGTGGCGCCGGCGGGTTGCTTCACCTCGTCGGGAATAGCGTCCCAGGCCGATTTGATCTCGAGTAACAGGGAACTAACCTCGTCAAGCGCGGAAACATCGTTGCTGATATTGGCTTCGGCCAACCTGCGCACGATGTAGGCATAGATACTGTCAAGATTGTTCGCCATCTCACCGCCCTCCTCCCTGTTGAGGCTGCCGCGCAATCCGTCGACGATCGAGATCGCCCAATTGATATGGCTGCCCTTGGCCTCGTACTCCTTGCGACTCATATAACCTTTGGCCGTGGCGACCTTTTCCAATGCCCCCTCCATCAGCATCTGCACGAGTCGATGGGGACTGGCGAAGGCCACTTCGGAACCGACCGCAACCTTGCCGTACTGCCGGGCTCCACGTTTTTGATTCAGGGTCATGATAAACTCTCAGTCTTGCTTTTTTGACTATAGCGCATTCCTGACGGATGTCGCCCACTCAGTTCACAACAAACGCTCAGTTGTTGTTCCGGTTACCCGGCATCAGGTTGCTCAGGACATCCAACTGTCCCGTCAACCAGTTACCGGTCGATTGCAACTGTCCCAGCAGCGTATCCAGCGCCGTATACTGGGCGCGATAACGCCGCTCGGTCAGTTCCAGCCGATACTCCGTTCTATCGATCTGATCGTTGGCCGCATCGACCCGGGCATTGAGCCCGTCCTCCTTGGCATCGATCAGTCCGGAGGTGCTCAACATACTCTCCACCAAGGCATCCAGACGGAATGCAAGGCCCTGGTCATCATTGCTGAACAGGTCCACGACCGCATCCCTGTCGGCCGTCAGCGCATCGGTCAATTCGGCGCTATCAAAGGAGAGTGTGCCATCCTTTTCAAAAGAAATGCCCGCTTGGGAGGCATATTGATAGCTACCGGCCATACCGGCCTTACCTCCCATGAGTGAACGGATCTGGTTCTCGATCAACCGCAAGGTGCCGTCTCCGCCCAGTTCGCCGTTCCGCAACTCGCCGATGGATGACAGCAGTGCATTGTAACCCTCCACCAGGCCGCTCACCGCACTGCTGACGGAATCCGTATCACGACTGACCGTCAACTGCGAAGCGGAGGCCGTTTCGGCCAGCAGTTCGATGCTCACACCTTGAATGGCGTCGCTGATGGTATTGCTGCTGCGCGAGATGACATAGGTATTGTCGATGGTGATCTGCGCATCATCGGCCGCCTGAATCTGCGCCATCCCCATCGGGTCGGCGATGGGTCCGCCCAGACTGTCGGTGAAAGCGACGGAGATCTGGTTGGCCAAGCCGGTGTTATCACTGCTCAACACCAGGTGTACGCTAGTGTCGCTCTCCTGCACGATACCCGCGCTCACACCCACATTGTCCGTCGCCTGGTTGATCAGATCCTGAATGGAGGAGAGACTGCGGGCGCCGATATCGACGGTAAAATTATCGCTACCGATGGTGATCGTCATCTGATCGCCGGCATTGCCGATCAAGGTATCGCTGGTGGCGATCAGTGTGGTTGAGCCCAGCTTGTGCGTGGCCGCCAGATTATCGACGCTGATCGAGTAACTACCGGCTGCCGCACTGTTATCCGCGGTGACCGTATAGGCGTCTTGATCACCGCCGGCGGCGGTGAAATAGTTAAAATCGTCGCTGGATGACAGGGCGCCGACCGAATCCTGGAAGGTGGCAAGCGCGCTGCGAAGCCGGCCGTAGGCGCTGACCTGGGTCAACAAGTCGCCGGCCTTGACCTGGAGGTTCCTCAGCGGGATCCGTTCAACCTCCATCAACGAACTGATGATGGACTCGATTTCCAGGCCGGAGCCGATACCCGCAGCCGAAATAGTTGCCATCGCTCTCTCCAGACTTTCGCGGCCCGCCTTGCGGCAAGGACCGGGTGGATTTTGCCGGAAAACAGTAACCGGTGGGTCTGGCTGTGACCGCTCCGGGCTACTGTCTCCGTTACGCCATAAACATCACGCAAGATACGGGCCTGAATCTCCTCTCAAACCCGAGTTTCTACCAATAAACCAACCGGCTGATCCCGCATACCCTTCCCTGCAACGTTTATACTCTCTGCTTCCATCAACTCCTTCATGTGTCTTGCCAGGGCAAGCACCTCTTCCGAAGGGATCTGACGGATGACATCGCCGGAATCTTTGTCGATCACCCGGACAACGGTCCTGCCTGATTCGTCATCGACATCGAATTGCAGTTGTCGGCTCATCACTTGAGCAAAATCTTTCATCTGATCGACCGCCGCTTCCACGTTCTCTTTCGATACCGAGGCGGAAGGTTGGGCAGCCTGTGTGGAGCCCGAGACGCGAGCCTGGCGGATTGGCAAGACCTGGGCCACGCCCTGTTCAGGCGCGACCGGCCGGCTATTTTCGACCTGCGGACCCTCCCTGCCAAGATCCTTAGCCGCTTGAGTGGTCAATGTGATCGTCATGTCTGTAGTCATGGCCGTTCACCTCCTATGTTTCCTCACGATTCCACCCGGGATTTCCCGGGCGGGATCACAGGCTAGGATCGATTACTGCAGGAGTGACAGAACCAACTGAGGCTGTGCATTCGCCTGGGACAGCATGGCCACGCCAGCCTGCTGCACGATCTGCGCACGTGTCAGGTTGGAGGTCTCTGCAGCAAAATCAGCATCCTGCACCCGCGAACGGGCCGAGGTGACATTCTCGCTGATGTTGGACAGATTAGCGATGGTGGACTCCAGACGGTTCTGGATGGCGCCGAGATCAGCTCGGGAATCCGAGATGGCGCGCAGGGCGCCGTCAAGGACATCCAATGCGTTGTTGGAACCGGTCTGGGTTCCGATATCGATGGTGGAGACGTTGCTGAACGAAACCGTAGCATCGTGAATAGTGGCGCCCGCTTCAACGGAGTAGGAGGATGAAGAGTTGAAAGTCACTTCACCACCGACGATACCCGTCACGTCACCGGCAGCCTCGTCGAGTGTCGCCGGAGTTCCGTTAGCGCCCGTCAAATTCATGGTGGCGTCAATCGTGGTCACGGCAAAAGCGGTGATGTGAATGTCATCGCCCTGCTCGTTGACCAATTCCACACTGCCGGAAGTGGCTGTCGCAGTGATGCCGGTGGAACCGGCTACCGCATTGATAGCATCGGCCAGGCTGCCAAGATCGGTCACGGAGACGATGTTGACCGAGATGTCCGCCGTGGCGGGGCTGCTGGCATTGTTGTTACCGAGGGTAAAACTCAGCGTTTCACCGGCAACGTTGGCGCTCAGGGTATCGATCGTCGCCACGGTGCGCGCGTTGGCTTCGACACCGGTGCTCCCGGAGATCGCATTAACCGTTTCTGCGACCGTGCGGGCGGTGGCTCCTGCAGCGATGACAGAGGTGTTTGCCGAACCAAGCGAACCGGTAATGGTCAGACCGTCAGCGTCACCGGCGTTGGTGTTTGCAGCAACTGCGGCGCCCACCGATGAGTTGGCCATGGTGCCGCCATTCAACTGATACGAACCGAGGTCCGTGGAGTGGGTGCTGGTCACGGAGACGGAGATGATCTCGTTGGCGTTGGCGCCGACATGAAACTTCTGGGCCGTGAAAGTACCATCGAGAAGTTTCTTGCCGTTGAAGGTGGAGGTATCGGCGATACGGTTCAATTCCTGCTGCAGTTGTGATACCTCTTTCTGCAGGTTGGAGCGGTCAGCCGAGCTGTTGGAGTCGTTGGCGGACTGGATGGACAGTTCTCGCATGCGCTGCAGGATATTGGTCGCTTCCTGCATGGAGCCTTCAGCGGTCTGCGACAGGGAGATAGCGTCGCCGGCATTGCGGATCGCCTGGTTCAGGCCGCGAACCTGAGAGGTCATACGGTCGGTAATACCGAGACCGGCGGCATCGTCTTTCGCACTGTTGATGCGCAAGCCGGTTGAGAGGCGTTGCATGGAGGTCGCAAGAGAAGATTGGGTGTTGTTGAGGGAGCGTTGTGTATTCAACGCACTGATATTGGTATTGATTACCATTGCCATGATCTAGTCTCCTATAGCACCCGGCGATGTCTCGCATCCAGCCTGGGCGTAGGTTGATATTTAGCGGATATACCGTCCGGAATGACTGTATTCACCGCTTCCGCTATCTGTAACGGCCGTGCCGACTGGAACTTTAGCAGAACCGGGGGGAATCGCAGAGACCATTCCACATCCGGAAAATACCGCATAACCGATTGATTAATAACCATAATTATGCCTTACAAAAGAATAACACGATCAATATTCGGCGCTTTCAGTGCGGGAAAAGCATTCCTGGATTAGGATAATGTTTCACTCGGGCTAGCCCGGACATTTCGTCCGAGCTAGAGGAAATTAAAGAGCGAGAGACTCTGCACCATATTGAAGGTCTGCTGGGCCGCTTGCAGGGCCAGCAGTTCTTGCTCGAAGCGGCTTACCGCCTCGGCGAGATCGAGATCCTCCGTCTCGGAAAGGGCGGTCTGCATGGTGAGAATAAAACCGGCGTTGATATTCTGCTGCTGATCAAGGGTATTCAGGCGGGCGCCGCCGCGGGTTCGGGCTTCGGAGACATGCGCCTGGATCAGATGCAGGTCATCCAGCAGGATATCGTTCGGCGCATCGGCTTCCAACCCGGCAATCACGGCATGCACGGTCTCGAAGAGATTCCGTTTGGCGCCGGTACCGGTATCGATATCCATGAATACGTCAAATCCGTTATCACGGTCCTGAACCTGCCGGGTGGCGGAGATCTGCAGGGTCCTCGCACCCATGTCCCCCCCATAGGCGAAGACACCGTCCGTAGGATTGCTGAAGGGGATCGAGTCGGCGTCGTAACCGGCGAAGATATATTCGCCGTTGCTGTCCCTGGTGTTGGCCAACCCCATCAATGCGTCATTGATCTGTCTCAACTCTTGGGCGAGCGCCCGGCGATCAGCCGTCGAGTTGGTGTCATTCAGCCCCTGCACCGTCAGCTCCAGGACACGCGGTATCAGGTCATCCACCCCTTTCAGGATGACTTCCTGAAGGTCCAGGCGGACACGCGCACGGTCGGTATTGGCCTGATACTGCCCCACCTGGCTGATGACGGTGCGCAGATCGAGTGCATAGGCGGCCCCTGACGGATCATCCTTAGGTGAGAGAATGCGCTTGCCGCCGGCGATCTGCATCTGTGTCCGGCTCAGGCTCGATTGCCTGTCCAGCATACCTTTGATGCCGCGATCGAATAACAGGGCGGTTGAAATTCGCTCCATGGCTTTACCGCCTGACCGCGCTGAGCAGGCTGTCGAATAGGGCGCCGGCCACGGAAATAATCTGCGCAGAGGCTTGATAAGCCTGCTGGAACTGAATCAGTTTGGCCGCCTCCTCATCAAGATTGACCCCCGAGACTTCGGCCATCGCCCCCCTGGCCCGCTCCAACAGACTCTCCTGGGCCGCCAGGTTCAATTCGGCGTGATGGGTCTTGGAGCCCACATCGGACACCAGTTGGGCATAGGTCTCGTCGTAGCTTGCGCTACTGCCGAGCAGACGGTCCGTGGTCTGCAAATTCACCAGGTCGAGGGCATTGCGGTTGTCACTACTGCCATTGGTATTATTACCGATGATGAAGCTGTCGCCGTCCGCCGGGATGCCGGAGATGCCGAAGCTGATGCCGCCGAAGGCCGCAAACTGAGCGCTTGGGACGGTGACGCCCGCGATTGTGCCGGCGTTCAGATTATCATAGGTGATGAAGTCGTCGAAGGGATCCACGCCCGGCACCGAACCGGGATAGTAGACCTCGAAACCACTGGTCGGGCCGCCCTGATCATCATAGACCAGTTGGATATCCCCCCCCACCAACGGCAGACCGGCGGTGGTGGTGTTGGCAGGCTGGGTAACCGCCGCACTGCCCGTATTCAACGGATTGCCGTTGGCATCCGTACCGGGTCGCACCTGCAAGGGGCCGGCCGCCGCCAAGCGGCGCACATCGTTCACCAACAGGTCGAGGTTCACCGAGGCGTTGCGGGTCGGTTGAATCAGGAAGGCGTCACCGGGGATCGCCCCCGCGGCATTGATGGTGATATCGAGTCCGTCGACGGTATTCAGACCCGCCGCCAGGGTCTGGGTCGCGCCGTTGGTGAGATTTTCCAGAATGAAATCCACCCCGTCATAGGTCAATCCGTAGCCATCACCGGTGAGGTCGGCAATATTATTATAGGCTGCCGTGATGGAGCTGCCGTTGGCCGGCCTGGCTTGCACCTGGACCGAACCCATGCTGAACAGGGCCCCCCCCGGCAAACCATCCAGATCGAGTCCCAACTGATGTTGCGCATTGAGGTCATTGGCCATCCCGAGGGCTACCAGGCCGACCCGGTTCTGGGCCGGATCGAGTATTTCGCCGCGGAATCTGAGCATGCCGCCGATACTGCCGCCGCTGATCTGGTCGGTGACGATCTGGGTGCCGAACGAATAGTTGAAGGCAATCTCCAGATGGGACGGATCAAGGGTGGACGGTTGGGTGGTCAACGTCGCCGCATCATAGGCCATCACCAATGGCTGTCCCTTGCCGATAAAGACGTTATAGGCCCCGTCCGACTGCTCCAGCACCTGGATGTCAACCAGTTCCGAGAGTTCGTTGACCAATTGGTCACGTTTGTCCAACAGATCGTTCGGCGCACTGCCGTAGGCGATCTTGATATCGGAGTTGATATCGGCGATGCTCTGGGCAAGGCGGTTGATCTCTGTAATATTGAATTCGATCCGGCCATTCAACCGAGACCGGCTGCTCTCGAATTGGGTATCGAAATACTGGAAACGGTCAGCCATCGAATCGGCTTGGGCCAACACCAGCCGGCGCGCTGAAATCGAGGCCGGATCATCGGCCAGTCCCTGCAGGGCGTTGAAGAAATTCTGTATCGTGGGCTGGATGCCCACTTCGGGATCGGCCACCAGTTCGTCCAACTGACGGGCGCCCTCATAGTAGGCGTCCAGTTCGGAGGTCACTGACCGGCTGGCGCGCACCTGTCCGGCGATGAAGCTGTCGTATTGCCGCAGAATATCGGAGGTCTGCACACCGTTACCCACATAACCCACCGAGCTGAAATTGGGCTCACGGGTGGCAAAGCCCACCCGTTGACGGCTGTAACCCTCAGTATTCACGTTGGAGATGTTGTGACCGGCGGTATCCAGCGCTTGCCGGTTGGCAACCAGCGCAGAGACCCCGATGGATAGCATGCTCACTTAAATCGCCTCTCTTGCACTCTGTATCGGCCGCCCGGCCGATGCCTTGAACCGAGCCAGTGCGGTCTCCATCTCCGGCCCTTGCATCACCCGCAGGATTTTCTGCGCATAATCCGGATCAGTGGCGTAGCCGGCATCCTGCAAGGCCTTGAAATAGGCCGTTGTGTCATGGGTGTTTCGCAGGGCCTCCGTATAGCGGGGATTGCCCTTGAGGAAAGCTACGTAGTCCTGAAAACTCTCCTCGAAACCGGTATAAGTGCGGAAGTTCTCCCGCCTTCGCACCGCCACGTCGCCCTGGTACTCCAGGGTCTCCCGTCTCACCCGTTCTCCCTGCCAACGCAGATCGGCCTTGATGCCGAACAGATTGTGGCTGCTTCGGCCGTCGGAGCCCTGCATAACCTGTCCACCCCACCCCGTCTCCAGGGCCGCCTGGGCGAGCAACGCCTCGGTCGGCAGGCCAAGCTCGGTCGCTGCCTGTTCGGCGGCCGACCAGAGTGATTGCACAAAGCGCTCGGGTGAGTTGAATTCGCCTGTCGGTAAGCGTGAAGCATCGCCATGATCCTGCAATGCTTCGGGGTTTTTCAGGCCTTTGGGCAGATACTCCCCGGCCATCCTGGTCGGATGCCGGCGGTAGTCAGCCAACCCCGAGCGTTCGACTTCGTCCTCCCCTGCCTGCCGGCCCAACCGGCTGCGCAACATCTGCAACATACCGATGCCGCGACGCTCAGAGAGATGGACGGAGAGCTGCTGGTCATACATGTCCTGGGCAAAACGTGTGCTTTGGCTGTCGAAGATGCCCCCGCCGAAACCGGCCTGGCGCATCTGCTTAACCATCATCTGCACGAACAGGGATTCGAACTGCCGGGCCACCTGCTCCGCAGAACCGGCCTGATCCTCCCGGGCCTGGCGCTTCAACGCAGCCAGTCCCGAAAAGTCGTGATAGAGCGACGGAGCAACACCGTTCATCAGATCACCAGCAACTCGGCCCGTAGGGCGCCCGCCTCTTTCAGGGCCTCAAGGATCGCCACCAGGTCGCTCGGGGCCGCACCCACCTGGTTGACCGCACGGACCACATCATCCAAAGAGGCCCCGGGATTGAACAGAAACATGTGGTCCTTGCCCTCTTCGGTAATCGTCACCTGGCTCTGCGGCACGACCGCCGTTTCGCCGATGCGGGCGAAGGGGCCGGGCTGGGAGACCGCGGTCTCTTCGCTGATGCTGACCACCAGATTGCCGTGGGATACCGCCGCCGGATAGACCCGCACCTGATTGTTGATCACCACGGTGCCGGTGCGGGAGTTGATGATCACCTTCGCCGACGAGGCGCCGGGTTTGACCTCCAGCTCTTCCAACATGGCGATGAAGGTGACTTTCTGCCCGGGATCGATCGGCGCATTGACACGGATCGAAGTGGCATCGACCGCTTTCGCCGTACCCGGGCCGATAGCGAGATTGATCGACTCGGCAAGCCGCATCGCGGTGGTGAAATCCCCGTCGTGCAGGTTGAGGATCACCAGGGGGGCCCGATTGAATGCATTCGCCACTTCACGTTCTACGGTGGCACCATTGGGGATTCGCCCGGCGCTGGGGATATTGACCGTCAGCTTCGAGCCATCCTGCCCCTGTGCGCTGAGTCCGCCGACCACCAGATTGCCCTGCGCCAAGGCGTAATTATTCCCATCCGCGCCTTTCAGCGGGGTCATCAGCAGGCTGCCACCGCGCAGACTCTTGGCATTACCCAGTGAAGAGACGGTGACATCGATCTTCTGTCCGACCTTGCTGAAGGGGGGTAGATTGCCATGGACGATGACCGCCGCGACATTTTTCGGCTTGATGTTGGCGCCTTTGGGGATCTGCACCCCCAACTGCGAAAGCAGGTTCTTCAAGCTGTTGATGGTGTAGGGGGAGTCGGTATCCTTGTCACCGGTGCCGTCGAGCCCCACCACCAGGCCGTAGCCGATCAACTGATTGCCGCGCACGCCCTGAATCGAGGCCAGGTCTTTGATTCGCTCCGCCAACACCGTCTGTGTCGAGAGCAGAATAGCGCACAACAGCAACAAGGTTTGTTTGAGGATGGTTTTCATCTCATGGCGCCTCAGAAGGGAAACAGCACACTGATGAAGAAGCGGGACAGCCAACCCATGGAGTTGGCGTCGGCCAACGCCCCTTCGCCCTTGTATGTGATGGTGGGATCGGCAATGCGCGTCGAATCCACGGTATTCGTCGGCGTGATGTCCTTGGGTCTGACGATGCCGGAGAGGCGTATATATTCCGTTCCCTGATTGATGCCGATACGTTTTTCTCCTCGCACATAGAGATTCCGGTTGGGCAGGACTTCGATCACCGAGACCGTGATATTGCCGGTCAGGGCATTGCTCTGGGAGGCGCTGCCATCACCACTGAAGTCATTGGCCGAAGAGAGATCGAAACCCAGATCGGCATCCTTGTTATCCGCTATCGGGACGAAACCGGGGACATTGAACTGCATTGCCGAACCGAACAGAACGGGATTGGTGATACTGTTGGTGGAGCTTTTCGCGGTTTTGGTGGCAGCCGACTTATTCGCCTGGGTGTTTTCCACCAGCCTCACCGTCAACAGGTCGCCGACACGCCGGGCGCGGATGTCCTCGAACCAGGCCAACTCATAACCTGACTGGTAGATGGCACCGTTGCCCTTTGGCGCGGGTGGCGGCATGACCGGCCGAATCGGTGCATAGGCTGCGTCGCGCACGGGGGTGGTGTTCTGGCAACCGCCCGACAGCAGCGCCGTCAGGACGACGATAAGCCATGTGTTAAAGCGTCTCTTCATCAGCCTGGTTCCTGTCATAGTTGCTGATTGACGTAAGAGAGCATCTCGTCGGCGGTGGAGATCACCTTGGAGTTCATCTCATAGGCGCGTTGGGTTTCGATCATATTGACCAGCTCTTCCACCACATTCACATTGGAACTCTCAAGCGCCCCCTGGATCAAGGTGCCGGTGCTATCGTTGCCGGGAATGGTGGTATTCACTCCACCGCTGGCGTTGGTCTCTCGATAGAGGTTGTCACCGGCCGGCTCCAATCCCTGGGGATTGACGAAATAGGCCAGTTCGATCTGGCCGATCTGGGTCGGTGTGTTGTTGCCCGACTGCAGCACCGAAACCACACCGTCGGAGCCGATGGTCAGACTGGAGGCATTACTCGGTACGGTCATCGCCGGTTGCAACTCATAACCGTTGGGGGTGACGATATTGCCGTCGGCGGTCAAGCTGAAGGTGCCGTCACGGCTGTAGACGATATTGCCGTCCGGGTGCAGCACCTGAAAATAACCCTTGCCCTGGATGGCGACATCCAACGAGTTTCCGCTCTGCACGATATTCCCCTGGCTGTGTTCCTTCTGCGTCGCCACCACCCGCACCCCTGTACCGAGCATCAACCCGGAAGGCAGTTCGGTATTCTCCGAGGATTGGGCGCCCACCTGACGCAGGTTCTGATAGATCAGGTCGTTGAAGACGGCCCGGTCACGCTTGAAACCGGTGGTGTTGACGTTGGAGAGATTG
>JAHXHR010000107.1 GCA_025656505.1 Candidatus Thiodiazotropha sp. (ex Epidulcina cf. delphinae)
GTGGTACTCCCTGGCGCGCTTGCCCGAAAATACCCTAATGCTGGCCGCGAACTCAAATGGCAATTCCTTTTCCCGTCTGGTCGCCTCGCCGTTGATCCCTATGGTGGCGCTATTCGTCGCCACCATCTACACCAGAGTGCTATACAGAAGGCAATCAAACGTGCGGCAAGCGCATGCCACATCAACAAGCGGGTTGGTTGCCATACCTTGCGACACAGCTTCGCCACACACTTACTTGAAGCTAATTATGATATTCGCACTGTGCAGGAGCTGCTTGGTCATGCCAACGTCTCTACGACAATGATTTACACCCACGTACTAAATCGCCCTGGAGTGGGAGTGTTTAGTCCGCTTGACCAACCACAGTAAAAGGTAATCAGTTAATACTTAGGGCTGCTATCAAGGTGGTAGCGGCTACAGTAGCCTGTCTAGTTGGTAGTCCGCTTGTGGCCGATTGCTGTCAGATCAACGCCGCAGGTTTTGGACAACTGTCCATCATGAATTCAAACCTTACAAAGACAAGCTCTGAGCAACTGTTATCAGGCTAAAACCGGACATCCAGAATCAGGCGCGTTTACGGCACGGCAGCCCCGCACCCTACAACATTTGCACGAATTTGCGTTCATTCGCGTCCATTTGCGGCCAATCACTCTTCACTCTCTTCTTACCCCTCGGGCCTTTTCCGATAAGCGGCATCAAAAATAGCCTCAAGCCCTTCATGCGTCCCTCTCAGCCCGTCGATAACCGCCTTGGCCCAATCGAAATAGGCCTGTTTTCTCTGCAATGACCAGTCGGCGGGCGGACTCTGGTCAATGTCCCGCAGATTGGCTATCTTGTCGGCCAGTTTCACCAGCCGCGCCTTACGGGAAAGATCCGGGGCATGTCTGATCTGCAGCTCCTTGCGTTCAAGCTTTGACAGGCTGCTATCGTCGCTCACCTCCATCACCAGGCCGGCGATGACCAGACCGAATTCAGATGCGATATCTTCAGCCGTCGTATCGGTGTCTTCGATCGTATCGTGGAGCAGCGCGGCAATCAGGGTTTCGGTGTCCGTGACGCCCCCCTCATTGACCAGGATGTCGGCCAGGGTGATGGGGTGATTGATATAAGGGGACGCCTCGATATCCTTGCGGCGCTGGTCACGGTGTTTTCGTGCGGCAAAGGTGAGGGTTCTCATGAGTTGTTGTAATGCTTGCTTATCCATTCCACTAACCCGAAGGATGATTAGGCGGCATTCAGCCATAGTGCGCTGACCTACGGAATGCCTTGACCGGCCGACACGCGCAACGGGCGATATCGGCTATCCGATACTGCCAATAGTACCCTAAGCGCTTTTCTTTTTCTGAACGGCGGACAGGTCGATACTCGCCTCCCTCTGCTCTGCTGTGTAATACTGCTCCGTCAAGGCCATCTCTTCTTCATATAAGTTCAGGCTCCTCCAACAACCACAGCGAAAACAGCAATCCCTTGCCCAGCGCCTCCACCAACAGATCGAGATTGCCCAACATCACTGCCGCCGGGTTAATATTTCATCCCAGTCCCCAAGCCTGGGTCTTGCGCTCCAGCGTCTTACGGGAAATACCGAGCACTCGGGCGGCGGCTGACTTATTGCCCACCTCCAGATCCAGGACTTTGAGTATATGTTGTTTTTCCACCGCCTCCAGTAACAACGACTTGGCGGAATCACAGGGTGTGGCATTATTGCCGTCGACGGCCGCCGATCCGATCACGCAAAGACTGGGGGACTTGTTGAGTAACAGACAACGCTCTATGACGTTTTTCAGTTCCCGAACATTGCCGGGCCAGTCGTAATCCAGCAGTCCGGCCAGCTCTCCCTCCGCCAACTGCGGCAAATCGGTGCCCAGCTCCTCGGCGAGGGTATCGATAAAATGTTCGGCCAGCAGGGGGATATCCTCACGGCGCTCCCGTAGCGCCGGCATGCGTAGCGAGAGGACATTCAGCCGGTAATAGAGATCTTCCCGAAAATCTCCGTTGCGTACTTCTTCGGCGAGATCACGATTGCTGGCTGCGATGATGCGCACGTCGACAGGCGCCTCCCGGTTCGATCCGACCGGACGAATCGTGCGCTCCTCCAGGACCCGCAGCAGATGTGCCTGCATCGCCAGCGGCAACTCGCCGATCTCATCGAGAAACAGGGTGCCTCCACCGGCATAAGTGAACAGCCCGTCCCGGGAGAGATGGGCGCCGGTAAAAGCGCCTTTGACGTGCCCGAAGAGTTCGCTCTCGAGCAGTTCCGCGGTCATGGCGCCGCAGTTGACGGGAACAAAGCTGCCGGAACGACCGCTCGTTTCGTGGATGGCGCGGGCCGCCAGCTCTTTGCCGGTGCCTGACTCCCCTTCGATGAGGACAGTGGAAGGCATCGGCGCCACCCGTTTGATCACATCGCACAGGGTGCGCATCTGCTGACACTTGCCGACCATGCCGGCACTGTCATAGATCTGTTCGACCTGTCGGCGCAACACGAAATTTTCCCGCTGCATCTTCGGCCGTTCGAGATAACGCTCGACCGCTGCAATCATTTGCTCCATACGAAAGGGCTTCATAATGAAGTCCTCGGCGCCTGCGCGCAGGGCGGCAATCGCCGTCTCCAGATCGGCATGGGCGGTCATGAAAATGACACCGGCGCCGCCGCCTTGCTCACGCAACGCTCTCACCCATTCAACCCCGCCGGTTTGTCCGGGAAGGCGAATATCGGTAATGATAAGATCGAAGTGACAGTGCCGTCTCAGTGCTTCAGCGGTCTCGACATCCTCTGCCGCCTCAACCAATCCGAAGTACTTTCTCAAACCTTTCTGTAAAAAACTGCGTATCCCCGGCTCATCATCCACGATGAGGACAGACGCCATGCAGACAGAAGCGCCATCCTTGACTCGCACCTGCCTGGAATCACGACTCGCCTGCAACTCTTCTACATTTGTTTTCATTGGATTACGGCTCCGAACTTAATGCTGTTTATTAACCCGGCGACCTAATATGCTGCATTCAGGGCTTCAGGAATAGCCTTGATCAAGGCGTGGCTCGCTTATTCCCTTGGTAAGAGCCACAACGCGGGGCAAGGCCATTCTTGAAGCCCCTAACAGATTGATTTAACAAAAGACAGGTCGCTGTGAGTCAAAATGACCAAATGAAGCAGCTTCCGTTTGCGACCATTTGTCTCATTCACCTAACCTCCTCCCCCCTGAATCCGCATAACGATTAGGGCATGAATGCCATAATCGCCAGCCTGTTCCAGTCAACACTTCCATAGTAGACAAAAGAAATCCATTTACTACCGTAATTCCTGTGCTCACTGAGTCGGTATGAGTTTGGCATCGCTTTTGCGTACGATTCACCAGGACGATCGAACTGAGGCATAAAATAAATGGCGCCCCCCCTTTTCCAACGACTCGCACGATGGCTTGTCGTTTCCATTCTGTTCGCTGCGGGGTCCGTCGGCGCCGACGATAACTCCAACAAAACCATCCGATTGGCGACAACCACGAGCACCGATAACTCGGGTCTTCTGACCGACCTGTTAGCGGCATTCACCGCCTCGACAGGCTATTCCGTGCATGTCATAGCCGTCGGCACAGGCAAGGCCTTGCGCATGGGCAGGGACGGCGATGTGGATGTGGTGCTGGTCCACGCCCGTGCAGCGGAAGGTAAATTCGTCGCTGAGGGCTATGGTGAAAAACGCTATGGCGTGATGTACAACGACTTTGTCCTGGTCGGCCCGGCTAGCGACCCCGCAGGCATCGCAGCGACAAGAGACGCCACAACCGCGCTGAAGAAACTGGCTGACCATCAAGCGATCTTCATCTCTCGCGGGGATGATTCCGGCACCCACAAAAAAGAACTCAGCCTGTGGAAAAAGGCCGCTATCGCCCCCGACGGCGGTTGGTACCGTGAAGTGGGGCAGGGCATGGGCAAGGTGCTGCAGATTGCTTCGGAACTGGACGCCTATACCCTGACCGACAGAGGCACCTGGTTGGCCTACCAGAATAAATCACCGCTGAAAATCGGCCTTCAGAACGACCCATTGCTGTTCAATCCCTATGGCATTATCGCCGTCGATCCGAAACGCTATCCCGATATCAACCACAAGGGCGCCGCTGCATTGATCAAATGGATGATCTCCCCGGACGGGCAGCAGCGGATCGGCGATTTTCGCATCGGCGACAATCAGCTCTTCACCCCTGCCGCCGATGCCGGTGCGTTTGCCGCATTCAGTCATGCCCAGTGATGGAGACCCTCAACGACACCACCCTTGCCGCCTTGAACCTGCTGTTCAGCGGCAATACCGAACTCTGGGAGATCATCGCCATCTCGTTCCGCGTCTCCGGTGTCGCCATCCTGGTTGCCACGCCGCCGGCCCTGCTGGCAGCGTTTTTCCTCACTTACAAACGCTTTCCGGGCCGCCGATTGCTGATCTCGATCAACAGCACCTTCCTCTCCGTACCGGCGGTGGTGGTCGGCCTGACCTTTTTTATTCTGCTTTCCCGCCAAGGCCCGTTGGGCGAATGGAAGCTGCTGTTCACCCAGACCGCGATGGTATTGGGGCAGATCGCACTCGCCTTGCCGATTCTGGTGGCGATGGGACATTCCGCGCTGCAGGCGGCCGACAGACGCGCCTGGGAAACGGCCCGCACCCTGGGCGCCAATCCGCTGCGGGCGCTGTTCACTATCATGCGCGAGGCAAGATTCGGTCTGATGGCGGCGCTGCTGGCCGCCTTCGGTCGTATCATCGCCGAGGTCGGCGCCTCGATGATGCTCGGCGGCAATATCCTCCACTACACCCGCAACATTCCCACCGCGATCGCCCTGGAGTCGAGCAAGGGTGAGTTCGCCCAGGGTATCGCCCTGGGTCTGGTATTATTGACAATGGCATTCACACTCAACGCCCTGTTACAGCACATCCAGGGCAAGGGGCAACCTGTCACATGAGCGACCCGGTTATCCTCACCCTATCGGCGCTGAACAAGCGCTTCGGCAAAAGAGAGGTGCTGCATGACATCGAACTTGTGCTGCGCCCAGGTGAATGCACGCTGTTGAGCGGAGGTAACGGCGCGGGTAAGACGACCCTGTTACGCATCCTGTCCGGCCTGGAAAGACCGGACAGCAGCCGCATCGATACCGGCAGGGGTTCCCTCTCCTGGCGACGCAGCAGGGCGGATCTGCAAAAGCGCGTGCTCTACCTGCACCAGCAACCCTATATGTTTGACGGGTCGGTAAGATATAACCTGGGCTATGCACTACCCGGCGGATTATCAAAGCAGCAGCGCAATAGTATGATTGACCAAGCCATCGACTGGGCTGAACTCGACCACTTACATGAAACGCCGGCAAAGTCGCTTTCGGGAGGCGAACGACAGCGCGTCTCACTGGCGCGCGCCTGGTTGAGAAACCCGCAGATCCTGTTACTGGATGAGCCGACCGCCAATCTGGACCAGGAGGCGCGACGACGCACCCTGGATCTACTAAGATCCTTCAAGAAGGAGGGCGTATCACTACTTTTGGCCAGTCACGATCCGATACATTTCTCCTCCATGATTGATCGCCGCCTCCATCTCTACGACGGTCGACTGGCGGCGATCGAGGACCGGAAACTGATGCAGATCCCGACTTCACCAGCCCTCAGGAGCACAGCATGAACCCTCACCCCGACATTACCGCCGTCATTCTCGCCGGTGGGCGCGGCAGCCGCATGGGTGGCGAAGACAAGGGGTTGATCGAGCTGCATGGCGAACCGCTGATCCAACATATTATCTCCGCCATAGAACCCCGGGTCGGCCATGTTCTGATCAATGCCAATCGCAACCTGGCGCGTTACAAACAGTTCGGCCATCCGGTGGTCGCCGACTCATTGGCGGACTATCAGGGACCGCTGGCCGGTTTTCTCGCCGCCATCCAGGTGCTATCGACCAGGGATATGGTCACCCTCCCCTGTGACGGACCGCTGCTGCCGGAAGACCTGGTGGAACGCCTGGTCAAGGCCCGCGACAAAGAGGACGCGGATATCGCCGTGGCCCACGACGGCAAGCGCCTGCAACCCGTGTATGCCCTGATCCCCCAGGATCTGAACGATAGCCTGCAGCGCTACCTGGACGGCGGCGATAGGAAGATCGATCTCTGGTATGCAAAACACCGGGTTGCCTATGCCGACTTCTCCGATCTGCCCCGGACCTTCGTCAATATCAACACACCGCAGGAGTGGGAGCGCCTGCAGGACGGTCAGAGCGCCGCATGATCGACTACCCCATCCCCCTGCTGGGCTTCAGCGCCTACAGTGGCACAGGTAAGACCACCCTGTTGACACGGCTGTTGCCGATCCTGAAAAACCAGGGTCTGCGTATCGCGGTGGTAAAACATGCTCATCACCTGTTCGAGATCGACCATCCGAAAAAGGATAGCTATGCGTTGCGCAAAGCGGGCGCCGCCCAGATGCTGGTTACCTCACGGGGACGCATGGCGCTGATCTCGGAATCCGACACCAGCCGCCCGGAACCGGGCCTGGCTTGCATGCTCGGTTACCTCGATCCCGAGGCCCTGGACCTGGTCCTGGTAGAAGGATTCAAACGTGAGCCCTTCAATAAAATCGAGCTACATCGACCCAGCCTGGGCAAACCGCTTTTGTGTCATACTGATCCCAACATCGTTGCCGTCGCCACCGATGAGACAATCAATGGTGTTCCGCATCACCTGCCGATACTGAATCTCAACAATTCGCAGGAGATCGCCGGTTTCATTCGCCAACACATGCACCGAATTGGAGAGAGCGGACCCCATGACCAGCCAAGCCACAGGCTCCACCGTCAGTTGTGCTGACCCGGAGGCTCAGACAACCCTCACCGTTACAGCCGCCAGGGAAGCGATCCTGGCAAATATCAACCCGATCCTGACCACACAGCGACTGGCCCTGCGTGACGCCTTGGGCCGTGTGCTGGCGGAGGAGATCGTCTCGCCGGTCGATGTCCCCGGCCACACCAATTCAGCGATGGACGGTTATGCCATTGCCGGCAGCGATCTGCCCGAGCAGGAATACCGGGACTTGGCCCTGATCGGCACAGCGATTGCGGGTATGCCCTTTAGCCAAAGCTGTCGTCCCGGCGAGTGCGTTCGTATCATGACCGGCGCACCCATGCCAACGGGCACCGACACCGTGGTCATGCAGGAACAGGTCAGCCTCATCGATGACAGGCAAGTGCGTATCGGAAAAGAACACCGGTCGGGACAGCATGTCCGCCAGGCGGGTGAAGACATTGCCCAAGGGAGTGTGGTGCTCACTCCCGGTAAACAACTCGCCCCTGCGGATCTTGGCGTCATGGCCTCTCTCGGCTTTAGCGAAGTCGGTGTCAAAAGACGCCCGCGAGTGGCCTTCTTTTCCACCGGTGACGAATTGCGCTCCATCGGTGAGCCACTGAGTGAAGGGGAGGTCTACGACAGCAACCGCTACTCCCTCTACGGCATGTTGAAAAGAGCGGATGTCGAGTTGCTCGACCTGGGGATAGTAAAAGATGATCCGGAGGCGTTGAAACGAGCCTTTCTCACTGCTGCCGAGGCGACTGACCTAGTGGTTACCTCCGGTGGCGTGTCGGTCGGCGAGGCCGACTATACCAAGCGCATACTCCAGCAATTGGGGGAAATTCACTTCTGGAAGATCGCCATGAAACCGGGGAGACCCCTGACCTTCGGCAGACTTGAGAATAGTCTATTTTTCGGCCTGCCCGGCAATCCCGTTGCGGTGATGGTCACCTTCTACCAGTTCGTATTACCGGCGCTCCACTACCTTGCCAGCGGAACGCCTTATCTCCCTTTCACCCTGCCGGCTGTAAGTGGTTTTGAGATTCGCAAACAGCCGGGCAGGTTCGAATTTATTCGCGGCATCCTGAGCCGGCAAGCGGATGGCTCACTCACAGTCAACAGTGTCGGTCAACAAGGTTCCGGTATTTTGACATCCATGAGCCGGGGTAACTGCTTTATTCTGTTGCCTGAACCCTGCGATGGCGTGAGCAGCGGCGATGCGGTGACTGTCCAGCCGTTCAGCGCTCTGGTATGACTCGTTATTATCTCGGCCCTGAGCCCATGCCCATCCGCAAAGAAAACCTCTCGCAAAGACACCAAGACCGAAAAGCCGTAATTTAATTGAGGTTTCTAATTCTACTTAGCCACATTAGCTAGGGGGCGTTCTCAATCATCGTTCGCGGCGTGATTCCGGCCCTTTTCCGCGCTGGCGGCGTTGCGATTCGTTGCAATAGAATGACTATTGCGCCTCATCGCGCCTTGCCGGCACGAAAAATGACTCAGAATCACGCTCACTCAGCTAATTGAGAACGCCCCCTAAGACGAAAGCAATTATCCTAAAAACCGCAGTTGACCGCTCCATCCTGATACTAAGCTACTGATAGGCAAACTATTGATTTCGTTTCGGTCCATATATTCCCCGCGGACTATCAGGCGCCGGCGCGACGTGCAGGCAGGAGTGGCGCATGGATGCGCCGTTTACGGATCGAAGGATGGAATGGCCTGAGTCCTTGTCAAGCACTGCAATGCCGCCGCGGGACACCACAGGAGCGCCCGAAGGATTGCTCTGTCAGCGTCCATGACCGCGTTGCGCCTCTTGGTAAAGGACTCAGGCCATTCACTGCGGGGCGCGGCTAACGGCCCGGCGTCACGCTGATATCAGCAATTCGTATGAGACAGTACACTGGCGATATAACACTCCGACAATTGCACAGTTCAACTCGCCGCCATTCGGACTCCGCCTGAATGGCTGCCCATTCGGCAACCTCAAGCGGCTCACACGGCGTTATTGCCTTGCTCGGGCCTCCCCCGGTTACCTTTGCGTTTGGGTATCTGTGGCTCCGGGCCCTCCAGGTAGATGCGTTTATCTCCCACTATTCGATTACCTCTGTATCAATTGCAATCCTTGCTTCCACCTGCGTTCGAAATGAAAGCACGGAAGCAATCAGCGTCGCTCCGTAAGCGATGCCGAAGCGCATCGCTTACGCTAGAATCACCTCCGGCAATTTCCAGCGCGGCACGAATCATAATAAGAGACTCTCGCGCACGCTGCATTAGAACGGCTTCCTTAGAGGGTTGAGGATTCGACATCTGGTCCACTGCTTCGAAACGAAACCGAGCACATTCCGCTAGGTTCTCGGGATTAGGCCCAATTGCTGCCGCATCGCACCACAGTTTTACAAAAGGGCCTATATTGTCGCTTGGGGAATTGCGAGCATTAGAGGCGCGCCCACGCGCCTGTTCCGCCATAGACTGCGCCAAAGCGCGATCCTCTGAATTGATTCCCAAATAAGCCTCAACAATTGCTGTCTGGTCCCCAAGATCAGACGACCAGACTTTCGCAGAGCAGACAAGCATAAGCGAAAGAAATGTAAGCCATAGTGCGATTCCTTTAGCTCTGTACAGTGATCGTACCAACATTTTTTCCTCCACTTGCCCTTGACACGATTAACACAGCATATAGTGCATCCCATTTTGAAAGGTCGGTTACCGTCACGCACCCGGCGCTGATGCGCCCGGGGTGCAAATACCGGTCATTTCTTCCCGGTATTGCATTTCCTGTACCCAGATAAAACCACGTCATCGCTTTAGAGGCGCGAGAAATATAACTTCTGGCCAAATCATGTGGAAAAGCAGGTAACTGCACCGGGTGCCGCCCATTACGGATGGGGTTACCGGAGTCTGTAGTTGCCGTCAGTGTGCCTATCGACGTAATTAGCTTTCCCTCTCCTTTCTTAAATGTTAAGGCAACAGGGCCTCGATAAGTGGGTAAAGGCTTGCCAAGCCACGACGAGGCCCCCGTTTTTTGCGAAACGGACGCATTTTTACCTTTGTACACTCCTTCTTCGATCTTAAAGTAGTCTCGCCCGCTACGCCTCTCAGAGAAAGAGACTTTTATATACTGGGGCAAAGAAACGATGGTCTTGATTGGTTCAAGCTTTACTCGAAGCCAGCCGCTATTATCGGTATCTACATAACGCATTTCCATAGTAAGTTTCCATGTAATATGTTGTGTTGGAAGTTTGAAAATGGAGATAAAATTTGCCTCCGTGTGGGCATCAATATCTCTCTGGAGACCTCGGGTCAAGTGTAGCCCTTCGGGTCCGGGTTAAAAAATGCGGTGCCGGCGAGCTGTATAGGGATTTGGGAAGAAGGCCCAGACTGCTTGCTGCCGATACTATAAAGGACGTCGCCACACACGTTTTTTGTTCCAAATAGCCGTTAAACCACATTATCCACATGAAATCGCCGGTATCAGCCTGCTCTTTATCTCTATGCTCAGTGTGGCCAGCGTCTGCCCATGAACGATAACCAACTGATTTTATTATAATTGCCAGGACGAACCCGGCTACGGGACGAATTGCGCACTTCCCCCCGCCCAACTGCGATTTTTCGGTTGAAAGAGTATGAGTCATACTGCATTGCGAATATCTTGTTAGACTGCTCGTTTTCAAGGTAGTCTGAATAGATACCGGAGCAGCAATGAGTGCCAAGCGATATGATGTCGCCGTCATCGGTAGCGGGCCCGGTGGCGAAGGCGCCGCCATGAAACTGGTGAAATCCGGGAAACGGGTGGCTGTCATCGAGGCCTATGACAAGGTGGGCGGCGGCTGCACCCATTGGGGCACCATCCCCTCCAAGGCATTGCGCCATAATATCCAGTTACTCCGGGATTACCGGCGTAATCCACTCTTCCAACACATGCATGATCAGGTGCAGGTGGAGTACTCAGACCTGCTTCAGGCTACAGGCAAGGTGATCAACGAGCAAGTGCGCAGCCGTCTGCGCCACTACGCCCGCAACCGGGTGGAGGTGATCCACGGCCGCGCCCGCTTTGTCGCCCCCCACCAGGTGGAAGTTGTCCAGGCCGACGGCGTCCGTGAGAAAATAAACGCGGAGCACTACGTCATCGCTACAGGCTCACGCCCTTACCACCCCGAAGATGTGGATTTCAGCCACGCCCGGGTGCTGGACAGCGACTCGGTGCTGCGCCTTGAGCGCACACCTGATTCCATCACCATCTACGGCGCCGGTGTGATCGGATGCGAATACGCCTCCATTTTCTGCAATCTCGACGTGAAGGTTAACTTGGTTAATACCCGGGACCGGTTGTTGTCGTTTCTGGACGACGAGATCACCGATGCGCTCAGCTACCATTTGCGCAATCAGGGCACGGTGATTCGCCACGACGAAGTGTATGAGCGGGTCGAACCCCTCGATGACGGTGTCATACTACACTGCAAATCGGGCAAAAAGTTCAAGACCGATGTGCTGCTGTGGGCCAACGGCCGCAACGGCAACACCGAGGCGATGGGCTTGGCGGAGATCGGCGTATCGGTCAACCACCGCGGCCAGATCGAGGTCGATAAAACCTACCGCACCACGCTCGCGCATGTGTATGCCGTCGGCGACGTGGTCGGCCCCCCCGCCCTGGCCAGCGCCGGTTATGATCAGGGCCGTTTCGTCGGCGCCCGGATCGCCACCGGCAGCGCCGACTGGCAACTCATCGACGACTTTCCCACGGGCATCTATACCTTGCCTGAGATCAGCTCTCTGGGCCGCACCGAACGCGAACTGACGGCCCGGAAAATCCCCTATGAGGTCGGTCAAGCCGGCTTCCGCAGCATTGCCCGAGCGCAGATTACAGCTCACGAAGTAGGAATGCTGAAACTGCTGTTCCACCGCGAAACCCTGGAGATTCTCGGCATTCATTGCTTCGGCGAAGGCGCTTCAGAGATCGTTCACATCGGCCAGGCCATCATGGCGCAGCCGGGACAGGCCAACAGCCTGCTCTATTTCACCGAAACCACTTTCAACTAC
>JAHXHR010000108.1 GCA_025656505.1 Candidatus Thiodiazotropha sp. (ex Epidulcina cf. delphinae)
CATGGCAGAGCTGACAACCGGCGCTGCCGGAGGCGGAGGCGGGATAAGTTGCCATCCAGCCGCTTAAAAAGTTGCCGAATGCCTGGGCGGGCGGTGCTGAGACTAAGCCCAGCATCGGTGCAAGAAGTAAGCAAAACGACGATTTTAATCGCGGGTTCTTCTTCATTGATTCTCTCCTACTATATACATGCAGCGGGTGTAACGTGCTGCTCCGATAACATATCGGGGGGGGGTGCCCCCCCGATATGTACTGCTCCATTCCGTGGGTGACTGCTTCCTATATGCGATCAACCATACCCTGGATGGCTTACAATACCATTCATAATATGTGGTTATTGTTTGGGAATAATCTCCTATTTCAACTCGGGAAAATGTCGACTGGTTCACAATTTGGAAGGAGGTTTTTATTCTCGATTCCAATGCGGGCCTCGGGGTGTTGTCCCTCGATTGTCGTGGCTGCGGCGGGATCGTCGCCGGTGACGCCTTTGGCGTGGTTGTCTGTGGATCGGCGGAACCGGCGATACGGTTTTGTATCGTTGGGCGCACCACAGGGCGTAGCCATCTTCATGACCGGCCCTTCCCGTCACGGTCGATTTTTTACGGCTAAGCTGGTAGAAAGACCGGCACTATGGCGATGCAGACAGAGAACAGCGCAGGGCTCCGGCGCTTGGTCAGCGCACTGGGCTGGTCCATCAAGGGGTTTCGCTCGACCTTTAAACATGAGCAGGCGTTCAGGCAGGAACTCTTGTTGCTCTTGGTGCTTGCGCCCCTGGGCCTTTGGTTGGGCGACAGCGGCGTGGAAAGGGTTTTGCTGCTGGCTCCGCTGTTGATCGTGCTGATCGTGGAATTGCTGAACAGCGCAATCGAGAGTGTCGTCGACCGGATAAGCGCCGAGCGGCATCGGCTTTCGGGGAGGGCGAAGGATCAGGGATCGGCGGCAGTGCTGGTTTCGCTTGTGCTGGTCGTTTTGTGCTGGTCGCTGGTATTGTTTTGATTGAAGGCTGGGGAAATAGCGTATCATGCCGTCTTGGGCGCCTTATGAATCATCGATCACCACCTGAGGCGTTGGAGCCTGCAATCCGCAATGCCGTGCGGGCAGTGATCGTGCGGGACGAGATGGTGTTGATGCAGAAGAAATGGGCGGAAAAACGGGGCGCCTGGTACACCCTGCCGGGCGGCGGACAGGACGTTCACGAAACCCTGGCGCAGGCGCTGATACGTGAATGTGAGGAGGAGATCGGCGCCACGGTGGAGATCGGCGCACTGGTCTGGGTGGCGGACTTCTTTAAACGACGTGACACGGCCTTCCCGTCATACAGGCATGTCGTTGAGTTTCTTTTTGCCTGTTCTCTGCCTGAAAGTTACCGGCCGAATGCCGGACCTCACCCGGATAAGCACCAGATCGATGTGGTCTGGCTGCCGTTTTCCGTCTTTCCCGATGTGGAACTGTTTCCTCAAGACCTTGTGCATCGTCTGCCTGCGCTAACCAGACCTGACACACCGACCTATTTGGGAGTGATCGACTGACATGCCGCTACCGAAAAGCATACGGGAGAATCTCCATTTCCTGCTGGCTGAGACGGCTGCTCATCTGACACTGTTGAAAGCGTATCTTACCCTGCCGTCGGCCAGTGTCCCGTCGCGCCTGCTTGACCGTCAGGGTTATGTGGAAAACCTGAGGCTGAGTATTCACAGCCACTGTCTCAGAGAGATGGCGTCCTGTGATGGTCAGGATGCCGATCACCAACTGATGCGCGCCGTGGAGGTGATTGCCTCGAATCTTGAACGGGTGGCTGAACTCTGTCGTGAGGCGGTCCTTCAATGTCTCCATCTGCGGGACAGGGCCTCACTGAAGGTGAAAGACTATCTGGCGATGATAGACCGGGTGAGCAACGGCTTGGAGAGGATAGAACCGGCCCTGACGGCGAAGGATACCCGGCAAGCCCTGAAGATCGGCAAGGTGGAGCGGCATCTCGATGAAGCCTATCAAAAACAGCTCAGGCAGACCGCCAGATTGTTGAAAAGAGAGGAGCGGCCGGGCGATCGGATTTCACTTATCATGTTGGCCCACAATATCGAAATGATGGGGGATGCGCTGTTGCGCATCAGCGAGGCGATCATTTCCGTCTCTATGGGCCGGCATTTCAATACCGACCGTTACCATGCCTTCGCTGCATCCATCACCGAATTGAAGGCGGTGAACGGCATCGGTAACGTGCAGGTGGAGCCGATCGCACAGACCAAGTCAGGCAGTGCGGTCAATGCCGTCAGCAGCGGTGGGCGGGGTAGCGGTTACCACGGCGTCTTCAAGGATGGCCGGAAACATAAGCTCAAAGAGGAGAAACAGCGGGTCGATGACTGGCACGAGATCATTCCGGGTCTGGCGCCGAAGATACTGGCCTATCAGAAACGCGGCGACTCGGCCGCTCTGTTGATCGAGCATCTCGCCGGCCGGACCTTTGAGCGGATACTGCTGAACGGATCGGACAGGCTGTTGCAGGAGGGATTGAATCACCTGACCGGCACCCTTACCCGGGTTTGGCTGGAGACGCGCGCCAAAAAGCCCGTTTCGGCCGATTACATGAAGCAGTTGGCGAGGCGTATGGATGATGTCTATACCATTCATCCCGAATTCAAGCAGCCGGGATGCCGCATCGGCGGTACTCCATTGCCTTCTTTCGATCAGTTGCTGCAAGCGATGCAACCGTTTGAAACAAACATAAAAGCGCCGTTCTCGGTCTATATCCATGGTGACTTCAATGTGGATAACATCATTTACGATGCCGAAGAGCAGCGGATCAATTTCATCGACCTGCACCGTTCCCGTTATATGGACTATCTGCAGGATGTCAGCGTCTTCATGGTCTCCAACTACCGTCTTCAGGTCTTCGATCCCAGGGTCAGGCAGCGGATCATGGCGCTTTGCCGGGCTTTCTATCGTTTCGCCCAGGCGTTTGCCCGCAATACGGGGGATGAGACATTCGAGATCCGCTTGGCGATGGGCCTGATCCGCTCCTTTGCCACCTCGACCCGGTTTATTCTCGATAAATCGCTTTCGCGGAGCATGTTTTCCCGCGCAATCTACCTCATGGAGCGGCTTCTCGAAACCGATGCCGAACCCAAGCGCCGGTTTAAGGTGCCGGTCAAGGAGCTATTCATTGGCTGAACCTAACATCGGGGTGGTGGGCGTTCCGGGGAAATGGTCTACCGAGGCATTGGCCGATGCGTTGGAAGCGGCAACCGGGTTTCGCTTGGTGATCGATATGGCGGATGTCTGCGCCGAACTCGATAGCGGCAGGCTCTATTACCATAACCGGGACCTGACCGGTCTCGATGCGCTGGTGGTGAAAAAAATCAGTAGTGAGTACAGCCCCCATTCCCTGGACAGGCTGGAGATGCTGCGGCAACTGGAGCGCGCCGGGGTGCGGGTCTTCAGCCGGGTGGAACGGATCATCCGCCTCATCGACCGTCTCAGTTGCACCCTGTCACTCTATAACGCCGATATTCCCATGCCGCCGACACGCATCACCGAGAGTCTTGCCGCCGCCTCTTCGGCCGTTGCGGATTTCGGATCGGCCGTCTTTAAACCGCTCTACTCCACCAAGGCCAGGGGGATGGCGGTGATCGAGGCCGGTAACGGGATCGAGGGGATGCGGCGGGAGATCGAGGCGTTCCGGGCGAGCAATCCGGTAATGTACATCCAGAAAAAACTCCCTCTGCCGGGCAAGGATCTGGGGATGGTTTTTCTCGGTGGTGAATATCTCGGCGCCTATGCCAGGGTTGGAAAATCAGGGGCCTGGAATACCACCATCCTGAGTGGCGGTCATTACGAGGGTTATGAAGCCGATGATGAATTGGTCGAGTTGGCCGGTAGGGCGCAAGCGCTCTTCGGTCTTGATTTCACCACGGTCGACGTGGCTGAAACGGAGCAGGGACCGGTGGTCTTCGAAGTATCCGCGTTCGGTGGTTTTCACGGGGCGCTGAAGGGCATCGGCATCGATGTCCCCACACGCTATGCCTCCTATATCCTTAAGGAACTTGCAGAATGAATAAAAAAGACACCGTACCGGCAGCGCCTGCCGATGCGAAGACCGCTGCCACCCTGTTGCTGAAGGATGTGGACCTTTGCGAGAAACCGTTACATCTCACGGTTGGCGATTGCGGTCTGGTGATACACGCCGACAGCCGGCAACTCCTCGATCGTCTGCGTGGCTATTTCAAGCATTTGCCGAAAAAACCGGTTGTATCGACGATTGAAATCACCGCCATTGAGCGTGAGGCGGTCGATACCGGTCTGCCTTTCATCGATTGGCGCCGTGAGCCGGGCAAGCGTGGACGCAAAGATGCCTATGTCGAGTTGGCGGACGGCCGTTTGCTGCTCAAGGTGCGCACCGGGATGCTGTTTCTGCAAAGCGAGCAGTGGCGCATTGCTGTCGGACCCTGTTTGGAGTATGACAACCAGTTAGTCAATTTCATCAATTCTCAAGTGATGAATTGGCTGCAGCAGCGGGATTGGCTGATCTGTCATGCCGCCGGGTTGATGCTGAACGGCCGTGCGATCGCTATAGCCGGTTTTTCCGGCGGCGGCAAATCGACCTCGATGTTACACTTGATGGAGCATCCGAAGAGTCGTTATCTGACCAATGACCGGCTTTTTCTGCGCCGTCAGGGGGTAAGCGTTGAGGCGGTCGGCATCCCAAAGCTGCCGCGCATCAATCCCGGCGCCCTAGTGAACAGTCCCAGGCTCTCATCATTGATCGATGAGGAGAGGCGGGAGCGGTTGTCACGGCTGCCGAAGCAGGAACTATGGGATCTGGAAGAGAAGTTCGATGTCGATGTGCAGCGATTCTATGGCCGTGATCGAATCGATACCTCAACACCCGTTCCCCTGGCAGGCTTAGTGATTCTGAACTGGAGTACAAGGGATACGGCGCCGGTGAAGATGACAAAAGTGGATATTGCGCAACGCAACGAATTACTGGCGGCGGTGATGAAGTCTCCCGGGCCTTTCTACCAGGATAAGTTAGGGGGGTTTTTACAAGATGATGACCCATTGCGGGAGGCGCCCTACCAACAGTTGCTGAAGGGTGTCAGCGTCTATGAGGTGACCGGCCGGATGGATTTCGCTGAACTGACCGGGTTGTGTTTGAAACAGTGGGGTTAATAGTAACCCGGTAACCGATATAGATTCGCCGCATAACCCAAACACCGCTATGAAATGCAAAGGGCGCAAATGAAGTTACATATCTGGATGTTTTTCTTTAGGATCTTTGCGTTATTGAGTTGAAGAAGAAACATGAGGTGGAGAGAAAATGGCGCGTGAACTGATGTTGCTCAGGCATGGGAAATCGGATTGGAGTGAACAGACGGAAGATTTCGAGAGGCCGCTGAAAGACCGTGGCAAGCGGGGCGCGCAACGTCTGGGCGTGTGGTTGCAGCAGCAACGGTTGCTGCCGGATCATGTCGTCAGCTCGCCGGCTGAACGGGCGATCGTCACCGCCGAGAAGGCGGTTAAGGCGATGGGGGGGGACGCCCATGCCATCCACGAGGAGCGGCGTATCTATGCAGCGCGTGTGGAGGACCTGTTGCAGGTGCTCGCTGAAGCGCCCGACGGCGCACACAGAGTCCTGCTGGTCGGCCACAATCCAAGCCTGGAGGCGTTGACTGAATTCCTGGAGGGCGAACGCATTCCTTTACCGCAAGACGGGAAACTCATGCCCACGGCCACCTTGGCTCGTATCGAAATGCCGGATGACTGGCGTGAATTGAAGGCCGGCGACGGCCGTCTGCTTTCCATCACTCGCGCCGGCAGACTGGAAAATAAATTTCCCTTTCCCGATCAACACGGCGCGGAGATGCGTGACCGGCCGGCTTATTACTACAACCAGTCTTCGGTCGTTCCTTATCGGATGCGCGATGGCAAGCCTGAAATACTGGTGGTTATGTCGAGCAAACGCAAACACTGGGTATTGCCGAAAGGCATCAGCGAACCGTCGTTGACCTTACAGGCGTCGGCCGCAAAGGAGGCACTGGAAGAGGCGGGCGTGGAAGGGGATGTCATCGATGAACCCCTGGGCTGTTATACTTATGAGAAATGGGGCGCTGAGTGCACGGTGCAGGTTTATCCCATGCTGGTCACCCGCGAGCTTGCCGATGATGAGTGGCAAGAGCGTCATCGCGGACGCGAATGGCTTTCTCCTAAGCAGGCAATGAAACGGGTCAGGCAGCCGGAGTTGAAACCGATGATTCAGTCTCTGGCGAAACAACTGGAAGGATAAGACTTAGGGCTAATGATCCAAACTGACCATTATTAACCCGGCACACGGCGGCTGAACATGGCCTATTAGGGCGCCGGGTTAATAGTAATAGTGGACCAAGCAAACTATGTTGAGTGACCAAACGGCCTCCTATCTTCAGCACTCCCCGGCGGGAATCTGTGGCTAAGGTGATAGCGGCTTTGTTGCGGCATGGGGACTATCATCAGTTAGCCGATACCCCAAGCGCACTGCAACCCTTTCCGTTGACCACCGACGGGATTGAGCAGGCGGAAGGGTCAGTGTTCCTGTTACAGGGTGTCTTGGCGATGTACGGCTGGTCACTCCATCCGGTGATCGATAGTTCACGTTTGTTGCGGGGCTGGCAAACCGCCGAAGTGATTCGCAAGGCGTTGCAAACCGGCGCCTCGACGCTTTTCGAGATCGAAACCTTCGATGAATTGGCGGAACGCAGTGTCGGCTCCGCAGCCAACCTGACGGTCCGGCAGATCGAATCGGTGTTGCAGGAGGATCCCCGTTGCTCACCTCCTCCGGAAGGTTGGAAGTCCGATAGCCGCTATCGTCTGCCGTTGCAGGGGGCGGAGTCGTTGATTGAGGCGGGAGAACGGGTGGCCGGGCATATCGAGAGCCGTCTTGCACAACTGCAACAACAGGTCGAGGTGGATACGGTCAAGCTCTTCGTCGGTCATGGCGCCGCCTTTCGTCACGCAGCGCACCATCTCGGTGTATTGGAATTTCACCGGATAGCGGCCCTGAGCATGCGCCACTGCCGGCCGGTTTTTCTTGAGCGCCGCTATGCCGGCGCTTGGCGCCATCTGATCGGAGCGTGGAAGGTCCGCTCCGAAGGAGAGGCGTTTGTCGACTGAGCCTCGCATCGCTAATCATAAATGCCATCAAAAGCGCTTGCCTGCCTATCAAGGGCTGGAGTGGATTGAAGTGGAGCTGCCGATAGCGAGTGAGCTATGGCTGCTGGGAAAACAGTACTCGGTCGCCAAGGAAAGGGGGCAGCGTAACTCGGCGGAGCGGTTGTTGGGCGAGGTGGTGAGGCAGGATAAATGGCATTGGCCTAAAAGAGCCCTCTTCTTCCTGTCCGACCTCCATGCCGATGCCGACGCTTTTATCGCTTCCCTGGTGGCGTCCGGGGGGGTGAAGAAAACGGGGAAAAATGATCGCGATCTGAAACTGACATCGGGCGGCCGCCGGGCCGATTTCGTTATCGGTGGCGACTGCTTAAGGGACCAAGCACTTTGCGGTTGTTGCGCGTCATACGTCGATTAATGGAGCAGGGGGCGAGAGTATCCCTGCTTGCCGGTAATCACGATATCCGCGTCAAGTTGGGTATTGCATCGGTCGGCATGGCTCCTGATCCGCATTATGACCACTTTTTTATCCGCATGGGGAGTAAAGTCATCCCCATGCTGCGTGAGATCGTCGACGAGTATCTCCAGGGCAAGCCGGCCCTCAAAGGCATACCGCCGACACGTAGCTGTCGGCGTATTCTCTATCCGCCGAAACGTTGGTTTAAGGAGTTTCCGAAAATGGCGAGTTGGGTCATGCCGGAGCAACGGATGGTCCTTGAACTCGAGCGCCTCAGGGAAAAAATCGACGATTTCGAATCCGATTGTCAGGCAGCGGGCCTCTCATTGCGGCAGGTCTATGCCGCAGTGATGAAATGGCGACAACTCTTCCTCAGGCCCGGCGGCGAATTCAGTTGGTTTTTCAAGCGTATGAAACTGGTCTATCGACAGGGCTCTTTTCTGTTCGTCCATGCGGGTATCGATGACAGGATGGCCAAGCTGATCAACCGTAAAGGGATCAAATATATCAACCAAGCGTTTAAAGAACAGATCGACGATGAGATCTTTGAGTTCTATTATGGCCCTCTGGCCAACCTGATGCGCACAAAGTATCGGGATGTGGACATGCCGCTGACCCGCAAGGGGGGCGAACTGATGCATGAATCGGGTATCTACGCTATCGTCCACGGGCATGCCAACCGCTATCACGGGCAGCGCATCATGTTGCGTAAGGGAATGGTTAATTTCGAATGCGACGCCACCATTGACCGTCATACCCGTATCAAGGAAGGGCTGGCGGGAGGGGGCGCTGCGGTGACTATCTTCCATCCTGACCGTTTGGTGATGGGAGTCAGCACCGATTATCCGTGCATTAAGGTGTTCGATCCTAAATCAATTGTCTGACAGGATACGACGTATGAGACAGGGGAAGAAGAATTTTCGCCACGAATCGCTACAGGACAGGGAGTCGATTCAGGCTATCTTGAAAGCGATCACTCAAGGTATCGCCAAGGGTAAGTTGACGTTGAGTGATGAGGACGATGAGATGATCATGCAACCGGATGGCTTGTTGCAGTTGAGAGTGAGTGCGGCCCAGGATGCGGAACGGCATCGCATTAACCTGCGCATTGCCTGGCAAGTGGAAGGGGAGAAACGGAAAAAGAGTAAGACCCTCAAGGTAAAACTGAAGTGAATGCCGATGAGTGAGGCGCTTGTTGACCCGGTTGGCGAATTGACCGGCCGATGCGCCCGGCAACTGTGCCGCCGGGGGTTTCGGCTGGTGGCGGCTGAGTCCTGCACCGGTGGTTGGCTGGCGAAGGTGCTGACGGACCTGCCGGGTAGCAGTGAATGGTTCGACCGGGGATTCGTGACCTACAGCAATCAGGCCAAACAGACGATGTTGGGCGTTACGTCCCGGACGTTGCAGCGGTATGGCGCGGTGAGTGAAGCGACCGTTGCCGAAATGACTCAGGGAGCCTTGCGCGAGAGCGGGGCTGATGTGGCCGTCGCCATCAGTGGCGTCGCCGGTCCGGGGGGCGGCAGTGAGGAGAAACCGGTGGGGACGGTCTGCTTCGCCTGGCAGATCAAGGAAAGGGAGGTGATCGTCGGCCGGGAGTGGTTCGGCGGTGATCGTAAACAGGTGCGCCGGCAAGCTGTTGTGCATGCCCTAAAGCAGCTCGAACGCATATTGGGCAATGGCTGATCAACGTCTCTTCTTCGCCCTTTGGCCGAAGGCCTGGGTGCGCGACGAGTTGGCCGCGTTGGCGCAGGCTTCGGCGCCGGGTGAGGGGCGGCGGCATTTCCCTGAAGATCTGCACATGACCTTGGTTTTTCTCGGTCATGTCGCCGCTTCCCGACGGCAGTGCATCGAACAAGTCGCCGATGCCGTGCGGGTGCGTCCTTTCGCATTGACGATCGATCATACCGGTTTCTGGTCCGGACCGAGGATCTTCTGGGCTGCGCCCGGCGCCACACCCGAGCCACTCAAGCAACTGGTTCTTGATCTGAATAACGGATTGCGCGGCTGTGGGTTCGAAGCGGAACAACGTCTCTACAAACCACACGTCACGCTCTGCAGAAAGGCTCGCCATGCCGAACCGACGCCGTTGCCGGCAGGCATCCAGTGGCAGGTCAGGGGGTTTGTGCTGGCGTCGTCTGCAAATCCGGGCTCATCCACGACACGCTATCACGTGTTGCGGCGATGGGCTCTGGATGATCCTAAAAACCGCAGTTGACCGCGCCATTCTGATACTAAACTACGGATAGGCATGGTGCGTCAGGGCCGCACCCTACGTCGGTTTCTGATGGTGTCGGTCGTCTGGATTTGAAACCTATGGTTGAACCTAAAAACCGCAGTTGACCGCTCCATCCTGATACTAACCTACTGATAGGCAAACGATTGACTTCGATTTGCCTATTCACCTGCCGGGTGAACCAGGCTACGGGGTGAATTGCACGCTTGCGGCGGTGCATGGCTGCGTTGCAACGCCTTGGAATAGCATGACTATTCCGCGTCGTTGCGCGCCGTGCAGGGATGCACAAGTGTCGCAAGTACAGGGATGCGCAGGAGCGACCCTTGCCCTGCACCCCCGCAAGCGCACACTTCACCCCGTCCAACTGCGGTTTTTAGGTTGAAATCGCATTCAATGGGTTCTGCTGATGATCAGACCGACCCAGAAGGGATCGTCCCTGCCGGGTCCCTTGATCTCATTGGTCTGTTTGCGCATCACAAAACTGATGCCGAGACCGTCGCTGAAGGTCTTGGTAATCCCCAGCCAACCTTCCAGCAGAAGCGGTTCCAGATCATCACGATCGAACGTCACGGCGCTGTCCCGAAACTGCCCCTGCAGGATGGCATTGTAGAGACGGTATTTAAGATTCAACCCACCCCAGAGAAAGAGTTCAGCCGGATTGTTCCCCTGTCGGGCATCGTCGCCGAATGTCGGTCCGAGACTGATGTACTCTGACTGGTGGGGCGTGAAGCTCCACCAGGGGGTCTTCAGCGTGCCTAGACGAAAGCTGAGTGAACTATTGAGGTCGGTGGAGTAACCGATACCGGCCTCGATGCCGCCGCGAATATCGTAGGAGAGGCTTCCTTGATGACTCAGCAGGGCCTTCTGGGCGGAGAGGGTGTATTTCGCTGTCAGTTCGCCACCCTCGGAGATCTGGTTCTTCCACCCTTGAGGCTCCTCGGAGTCGGTCAGGTTGTGAACGGCTTTTTGTACTTGTTCTCCGACAGAGGTGCCAAGCAGGCCGAGCAGCAGGGTGGATTGATAGATCAAACCTTTCTCCGGATAGATCCTGCTCTGACCGTTGGCCATGAACAGCATGTTGGCATAGGGATGATCGCCGGCAACGGGCTCCTCGGCAGCGATATCGTCCGGGGTGAACATGATCAGGCCCAATTCTATGGCGTGACGATCGATGCCGCGCGAAGTCTG
Source organism: Candidatus Thiodiazotropha sp. (ex Epidulcina cf. delphinae) (assembly GCA_025656505.1). Taxonomy (GTDB): domain Bacteria; phylum Pseudomonadota; class Gammaproteobacteria; order Chromatiales; family Chromatiaceae; genus Thiodiazotropha. The sequence continues at coordinate 11,014 of JAHXHR010000108.1, forward strand.
CTGTAGTGATTCGAAACCGCTCAGCCTGTCCAAGCCGTTGAGCCAGCCGTCAATGGAAAACCAATACCCGGCAGCGCGTTTGCCGGTGAGGGTCAGCGCCAGGCCCCCGGTATAGTTACGGTCTTTTTCGTCACCGAAGGAGATGTCGTTGTCGAAGTAGAATTGCCGGCCGGTATCAAACGCCTCCTCGGATTCAAATCCCTGCGGCCTGTTGTCGGCGTCTATGCCCCGGGCAGACGGTGTGGATGTTCCGCAAAGGCAGGAAAGGCACAACAACAGCGTGCCCAGCCGCGCCGACAGCCCTGTGCTCGGCATCGTGCTAGTGTACTGTCTCATACTAAGTTACGCGATATCAGCGTGGCGCAGGGAATGGCGCGCCCTTTCCAAGCCACGCAACAACGCGGACGATGGCCTGGCGTCGCGCCTTTTGTACCCAAGGGCACTTCCTTTGGGGCGTTGTGGAACCTTGGCGTGTCTCTGATATCACGCATTAGGGGGCGTTCTCAATTAGCTGAGTGAGCGTGATTCTGAGTCATTTTTCGTGCCGGCAAGGCGCGATGAGGCGTAATAGTCATTCTAT
>JAHXHR010000109.1 GCA_025656505.1 Candidatus Thiodiazotropha sp. (ex Epidulcina cf. delphinae)
CCGCGATCACGACCAAGATCGTGACCATGACCGCGACCGCGACCGCGACCGTACCCCGGCGCGAGACCGTACCCGTGCCCGAGCCCGAGCGCGAGACCGTGACCGTGACCGTGACCGTGACCGTGACCGTGACCGTGACCGCGACCGCGACCGCGACCGCGACCGCGACCGCGACCGCGACCGCGACCGCGACCGCGACCGCGACCGCGACCGCGACCGCGACCGTGACCGTGACCGTGACCGTGACCGCGACCGTGATGGTGATTCTTCAGATTGCAGGGACATTGGTTGTCCTTTTACCGAAGAGTGTCGGACAGAGCGTCTTTCCGAGGTATGCAATGATGCCCTGGACGATGATGATAATGGGTTGGTTGATTGCAGTGATCCGAAGTGTATAGGGACGGCCTATTGTCCCCGGCCCCAGGAAAACCGGAACAGTCATTATTCCCAACACACGGTTTCCGCAAACGATTGCACGGAATGTCATCTTTCAAACCTTACTGATGAACACAACAGGGAGTGTGATATTTGCCACCGGAGTAGCGATCCGTTGGTAAAAGATGCGATGGCGTCGCGTAAAAAGGAGTGCCTGGCTTGCCACTTGGAGCCGTAGCATTCCAAATGATGCAATGACGCCATGGACCCGAAGGGCGAATGACAAGGATGTCATTCGTACTATCCGCCCCTGAACAGCGAGTTCGGCGCGATCATCACGTTCCCGGGCGAAACATCCGGGCTAGTATGACATCAGCGGACTGTCAGCGTCGGTAGGAAGGTCGGCAGAGCGGGATTGCCTGCCTTGACCGCTGAGGCTATGACCGATCGCAAGGCGTTCAGTGGTAAAGCCCGTCCGATATCAAAAGAGTGCTGGGCGGGCGCCGTTGATGTGGCGGCCGGCAATACCCGTCCAACTGCGGTTTTTAGGTTTAATGCTACTTCTCAATTTCGTAACGCTTCATCTTTTCCCACAGGCTTTTACGTGAGATGCCTAGAGAATCCGCAGCTTGGTTTATTATGCCGTCATTTTCAGCCAGCGCTTTGTTGATTGCTTTACGCTCTGTTTGTTCAATCGATTGTCTTAGTGTCGTAGTACTGATCTCTTGGGCGCCGTTGTCCTGAATCAACAGGTCATTTACACCGATCCAAGGGCTGTCACACAAGGCGACTGCGCGTTCAATAATATTCTTAAGTTCTCGGACATTTCCAGGAAACGGCATGGACCTAAGCTGTGATTCAGCTTCTTTTGATAACCCTTTAATAGTGCCGCCGGTTTTGTTGGCCAATTCACTTACAAACAATCTAGCGAGATAGACGATGTCTTCCTGGCGTTCGCGCAACGGAGGAATGTCCACATGAATGACATTGAGGCGCCAATAGAGATCAGATCTAAACTCGTTGTTCCTGATGGACTTCTCCAGAACCACCTGGGTTGCGGCAATAATCCTGATATCAAGAGGGATTGGCTGCATGCCACCTACACGCTCGATTTCGCGCTCCTGCAAAACCCGTAATAGTTTTACTTGTATATCGGGCGATACTTCAGCGATTTCATCAAGAAAGATGGTTCCACCCTGAGCCTGCTCAAAACGTCCTATGCGCTGCTGAGTTGCGCCTGTAAACGCTCCTTTCTCATGGCCAAAGAGTTCACTTTCGATCAAGTTGGAGGATAGGGCGGCGCAGTTCACCTTGATCATAGGCCTCTCGGCTCGAAGGCTGTTGTTGTGGATCAGACTGGCGACCACCTCTTTACCGACACCGGATTCACCGGTGAGCAATACGGAACTGTCACTCTCAGCAAGGCGTGCTACCAATCGCTCAATTTTTCGCATCGCGGCGCTTTTTCCCAGGCGTCCGCTACCTGCTTTGAAGCGGTTGTTGTCAGCACCTGCATTGCCAAGTGCTAAGCGAGTATCGGCGATGCAGGAAAGATGGTGTTGCAGTTTATTAATGAAGTCGCTGATATCAAAGGGTTTAGTGAGGTAATCGAGTGCGCCGGCTTTAACCAGAGTAACCGCATCTGATACATCACCGTAGGCGGTCATGAGGATCACAGGGATGCCGGGAAAATGGAGTGACATGTCGGTAAAAAGTTGAATCCCAGTGCCGTCCGGCAAGCGGATATCGGTGACAACAAGATCGATCCCGCCTTTTTCAAGCTCTTTTCTGGCGCCGGCGGCATCATACACAACTCGCACCGGAATCTGTTCAATCCGCAACCTGTCTTCAAGTGACATGCAAATGATTTCATCATCCTCAACAAGGAGTACGCAATAGTCGCTGAAATCGTTACTATCCAGTAATTGCTCAAACTTGTTTTTCATCAGGCAGCCTGCGTGGTTGTCACCGGTACGGCAACGTGGAACGTTGTGCCTTGATCTTTCTCGCTTATCACTTCAATGACCCCCCCCATGTTCTGGATCAGGCGATAGACGATCCAGAGGCCTAATCCGGAGCCATTTGGTTTGGTAGTGAAAAAAGGATCAAACAGTTGATTTCTTATGTTGGATGAAATGCCGGGACCATTATCACTGACATCAATATTCAGGTATGGGCCATCCTGATACATGCGGAAAATTATGGTGCCGTCGTTGGGGAGTATTTCTGCTGCATTCTTTAGAAGATTACAGACGATCTGTTCAAGCTTGCCGGGTATATGAAGATTTTTATTGATATCGTTTTGCCAGATGATCTCTATATTCCTGTCTTCAATCTCAGCGGTTATCAAATCATGTAGCTTATCGATGTGTTCAACACTCACGGTCTGATCGCCGTCCTCAATCTTAAGCCCTACGAGCAAGTTATGCACGATCTCTTTAATCCTGTGCAGACCCTGGTCGATGACCGGCAAGTAACGATCGATCAGTTCCTTATCATCAGGGTTTTTACGCAATGTGTCTATACAGTTTAAAAGACCGGCAAGGGGGTTGTTTACTTCATGGGCGACACCGGCTGTGATACGGCCGAGAGCGACCAGTTTCTCACTCATTGCAATCTCCTCCTCAAGCATCTTTTTTTCAGCTAATTCCGCCATGATTTGGTTGAAGGTGACGCTGAGGCGGTTGATCTCATCCTTCTCGTTTACCGGAATGGGTGTAAAATCAGTCATTTCGGCCCGTCCGACCGCTTCCAGTCCACGGGTGACTTCAGTGAGGGGCTTCACCATGCGCCTGGAAACCATGGTGCCGAGCGTGCTGCCGATAATGACGAAACAGAAGATCAGGGCGAGAATAATGATGGCGATGTTTTTAGCCTTTTCATATAACTGAGCGACAGATAAGCGCACCCGAATGACACCCATATATTTCTGATCGGCGAAGAAGGGTATAACACCCTCCTGAAAACCTGTTTTTGAAAAACCGTCACTACTTAGCACAATAGGCGTTCTTGCATTCATGGCCTGCCGCAAAAGATCCTGCTCAAAACCGTTTTCAGGTAAAAAGGGCAGGCCCATGGGGTTATTGGCAGGATGGAGATGCGCCTGAACCCTGCCCTCGGCATCGAGTATCATCGCTGTTATGATCTCATGACCGCCTTTTGTTCCTGGTCTCCTTGTTGTCATGTTCTTCAGGCTTAGGTAGAGCGACCAGTGGTCATTGCGCAGCATAGCCTTGGGCGTAGTGATCGCAATGGATTCAGATAGCAGGAGGGCCTTTTCTCCCAATACATCGTGAAAGCGTTTCCAATCCTGTACAATCATCACTGCGCCGATCATGAAGCCGACAACCGCTACAGCGACGGTGATTGTGAGCGATAGCTTTACCGCCAACGACCAGGAACTAGGGTTAAATGTCGGCATTTATGCTCAGTAACTAATAAGTCGGCAGCATGGAGAATTTCGAGTCAGTTCTTTGTACTGTATTTGCCATAGAGCGGATTTCATTAAACAGCGCATCAGAATATTGGCCAAAGCTATCCAGTTTGAGCTGGTCGAGGAGCATTCTGCCGGTTGACTCATCGGCCATGTTTTCAAGCGTATTCTTCATCAATTCGACTGTGTTGCCGTTTACGCCTAAACGGAAAACGATAGGTGGAAAGCCAAAACCGGGAGATTTTTTTATGATTCGTGTCCTCTCTGTGATGTCCGGCCTGAAGACGGCAAGATATTCCCAGATATAGGAGTCTACCGCTCCGCCATCTGCAACCTGCTCGGAAACGGCTTGTACAGTCTCGGCATGATTGAAGGTGAAAAAGGTCTGCCGGAAAAAGGTCTCAGGCTTTTCTCCTCTCTCTGTCATCAACGCGAGAGGATAGAGGAAGCCGGAATTCGAGTCAGGATCAGAGAAGGCGAAAATCTTTCCTTTCAGGTCGCTAAAGCGTTTATAAGGGCTGCTATGGTGGACGATGATATAAGAATGGTAACGTGGTGCGCCCCGGTAAACAGGCACTGTCAGGAGTTGAAGCGTTTCCGGTTTCCTTCTTTGAACATAAGGGTAGCCGCAGATCCATGCGAATTCGATGCCGCCTGAGTCCAATAGGTCCATTACTTCCCGGTAGGACTTTCTGAGCACAAATGCGACCTTGCGACCCATTTTTTGCCCTAGGTATTGGCTCCACTGATCCAGAAATCTGAGGTTTTCAGTGAGTACGACAGCAGTCAATCCAAAGCGGATGGGTGGTTCCGTATCAGTGGCGTAAACCGGAGTGATCCAGAAAAGCAATAGTAAATAGAGCAATCGCACAGGCTTCCTCAGCTAAGATGACTTCTCAGGGATACCGCTAAGTTTTGTCACGGCGTGTATATTGCGACACATACTGGAGTACCTAAGCCATCCCTGGCTATGCCTTCCTGAGCTTTCAAAATTCCTAACCTAAAAGGATAGCAGAATCCATTGATTACTCAGAGTGTTGCTGTTGAAGGCAATTAATGCCTATATAAAAAATATTGATATGCCGGTTTCCCGTTAGGGAAAGTGAAGTGGCCATTCAACCTAAAAACCGCAGTTGGATAGGGTGAAGTGTGCGCTTGCGGGGGTGCAGGGCAAGGGCCGCTCCTGCACATCCCTGTGCTTGCGGCACTTGCGCGTCCCTGCACGTCGTGCGATGACGCGGAATCGTCATGCTATTCCGAGGCGTTGCAATGCAGCCATGCGCCACCGCAAGCGCGCCATTCGCCCCGTAGTCTGGTTCACCCAACCGGCGAATAGGCCAATCGAAGTTACTAATTTTCCTATCAGTGGCTTAGTATCAGAATGGAGCGGCCAACTGCGGTTTTTAGGTTCAATTCACCTCATTGCAATTTCCAGCTTGTCGCTTGTTACCCGTTGGTAACAAATCATTTTGTAATAATTATATAACTGGTTGTTTTTTTAAAAAATTATCGGGAAAGTTACGGCTTTTTCGGAATTGTTACCGTCAGGTAACAAAATTTATATCATTACCACTGGTGTTTTTATTATTCTATTTTTTTCAAATAGATATGTATCTGGCCCGACTCTTGCCTCTACACATGAGTGATGTATTGTACACGCTGCTTATTAAGGCTAAGGGTGTAATTCTGAAGTTGGGGGGAAACAGTGGAAATGAATAAATGAAGAGCGGTAGTGGAATTCAATTTGTGCTTACCTGGCGTCTCACCGCGCTTATTTTAACCAGCGTCACACTGTTTCTGTTAGCAGCCTATGGTGGTGTTGAGTATTACACCTCACAATCCTCATTTTGCGGTGGAAGCTGCCACACCATGACTGAGCAATATGAAGCTTGGCAGTCAGATTACCACCATAAGAGCAATAATCCTGAGGGGATGCAGGCGGAATGTATAGATTGTCACTTTCTACCGGGTGAAAAGCGCTCGCTAAAGGCTAAATTTGAGGGACTGCGCCACCTCGCCGCATACCTCTACAACCCGAAGGCTCCGCTACCCATACGTCCGGTAATTAAGGATGGCGCCTGTCTACAATCCGGTTGTCATGATCGTGAAGCACTGGTGGAGAATGAGATACAGTACACCGATAAGGTGCGTTTCAAACATGGAATTCACTTTACTGACAAAGCACTCGATGGTTATCAAATCACCTGTGATACCTGCCACTTCAAGACAACAGAGAAGAAGCATTTCGAGGTGCCGCAGGATATCTGTTTTCTATGCCATTTGAAGCTGGATAAGCCGACACTCGATAAGGCGGAGATGGAAGAAGGGGGTGTCAGGAAGATAAGCTTCGTGAACAAACCGTCCACCAATTTCAATGAAGGAAAATCAAGATGTGATATCTGCCACGTCATACCCACCAAGTCACTACAAAGTCAGATGCAGGTGGGCGACCCTTCCAATACAAAGAAACCCATCACACATCAGTCAATTCAGGATGCAGGCGTCGCATGTGAAAGTTGCCATTTTGAGGTGGTGAAAGGTCATGGTGAGATTGAGACCGGCAACGTGGTATCGAATGGTTGCCTTACATGCCATAACCGCAGCCAAACTCTTCTTGCCGCTGCCGGCGATAAAACGCTGATGCATGAAAAGCATATTCCTGATAAGGCAGACTGTTTTGACTGCCATGCTGTTGTTGAACACAAAAACAGAACCAACCATTTGGACTTTGTACGTGAAGACTGCCGGCTTTGTCATGTTGACCAGCACAAATATCAGAAGTTATTACTTTCAGGCGCATCAGTAGATGGAGATATTTCAGGCCCTCCGCATCTGATGTATGAAGTTAACGTCAACTGCATGGCCTGCCATCTTAAAAAGACCTTAAACAAAGGGCATGATGTGAGAACGGCATCCGGTGATACCTGTGTAGCATGCCATACAAAACAGCATAGAAAAATGCTTAAAGATTGGAAAAAACAAATTGAGAAAGAAGTTTTAGATGCTGAAGAGGTAGAGGTGGAAGTACGGGAACTTCTCAGAGAGGTTGGACATCGCCTGAGCAAAGAAGAGTTAAGCCAGGCGGAGTCAATGATCGCCAAAGGTAGTGAACTGCTCAACATAGTGCGTTTTGGAAACGGCGTACATAACAAGAAGTATGCTGTCACAATTCTTGATGGCGCATTCGGTAACTTCGAAGACACGATCGAGTTACTTGAAGGTATAAACGAAGAGCAATAGAGATATTGTTCAACACGTTGAACGACAATTGCGGTACTGAAACGATGAGTGGGAGAAAACACTGTGAGTAATGAGAAAAAACCGGAATTAAGCAGACGTAACTTTCTGACTGGTGCAGGTACTGCCGTTGTTGGCGCTGCCGCAATGGTTACGCCTAGTGTTAGTTTGAAAGCGGCAGGCTCCAAGAAAGCCCCTCGCTGGACAATGGTCATGGATCTCAGGCGGTGTATCGGTTGCAGGGCTTGCACGGTAGCCTGCAAATCGGAAAACAATGTTTCTCTGGGTCGATTCAGGGCCGTCATTCAAGAGAAAACCACAGGTGTCTTCCCGGATACCAAAAAAGCATTTCTTCCTCTGATGTGTAATCACTGTAATGGGAATAAAGAGGATGGTGTACCGCCTTGTGTAAAAGCATGCCCGGAATTCCCGGGAGACCGGGCCAAGTTTAAAACCGCCGATGGTAAGACGATACGTTATCGTAAAGGCGCCACCTATCGACGGCCTGACGGTTTGATTCTTATCGACAAAGAGAAGTGTATCGGCTGTGGCAAATGTATTGATGCCTGCCCCTATGGGGTCCGCTCATTCGATCCCTTCGTAAAGGCCGGGGGCGATCCTACTAAGCAAGCCGCGGATAAATGCGATATGTGCGTTCATCGTGTTGATAACGGTGTTGAACCCTCCTGCGTCAATACTTGTCAAGGACGTGCGCGCATTTATGGCGACCTCAACGATCCTAACAGTGAGGTATCCAAGCTTGTCAGAGAGCACAACCTGGCCACCCCGGATAATGTCCTGCTCCCGGATGAAGGAACCGATCCGCAGGTGTTCTATATAGATCCGGATAACATGTTGAAGACACTCTATACAAAGCGGAAGAAGGGGAAGCTTGACCATTTTGTGGATCAGATCATCTAAACCCTGACTGCTTGTAAAAAGAGAGGCATTGATATGAAAAAGATGAACCGTCGTAATTTTATGAAGTTGACTGCAGGCAGTGGTTGTGCTTTGGCTGCTGGTTTGGGCAATACTCAGAGTGCGTTTGCCGGGTCAATTAAACTGCAAGCGGGCGGGCGTGATTTCTCCCCTACTACGAAGAAGGAGCGCCAGGCGATTCCCACGGCCTGCTGGCAGTGTGTAACACGTGACGCCATGATAGGTTATGTCGAAGATGGTCGCCTGGTAAAACTTGAGGGTCATCCTGACTCCATTCGCACCCTTGGCAAGCTTTGCGCTAAGGGTCAGGCCGGCGTGAATCAAGTCTATTTCCCTGACCGAATCCTCTATCCGATGCTGCGAGTGGGCAAACGTGGTGAGCACAAATGGAAACGGATTTCATGGGATAAGGCGCTGGATCTTTTTGCATCCAAATTAAAACCGTTACTTGATGCGGGAACACCAGAGTTACTCATGTACCAATATGGCCGGCACAAGGGTAGCCAGTCCTCGATCATGCATGATTTCATGGATGCCTTCGGGTCTCAAACCATTGGTACTCACACCTCGGTATGTGAGGGACCGAAATGGGTTGGACAAGAGAGCTTGTGGGGTGGAATGTACGATAATTGGGACTATGACCATACTGATTTCGTGGTCAATTTCGGTTCAAACCAGTTCGAAACCCACACCAATCACATTCCGACATCACAACGTCTGATTCGGGCGATGGTTGAGCGTAATGTCCCGCTCTATACCTTCGATGTGCGTCTTTCCAATACCGCCGCGAAATCAACCGAATGGATACCGATCAACGTCGGTAAAGACGGCCTGGTAATGCTGTCCATGGTCAATGTCATCATGAATGAAGGGCTGTTTCGTAAAGATCACCTGAAATATATGCGGGTATCCGCGGATTATCATGCGTCGGACGATGAGAAAATCGCCGCTATCAAAGCGCATGTAGCCAAGTTCACGCCGGAGTTTGCCGAGAAGGAGAGTGGCGTACCGGCCGGAAAGATACGTGATGTCGCCCGCGGATACGCTAAAGCCAAGTCGGCCTGTTTGATTGGTTATCGCGGCACCGTAATGCATTATCACGGTGCGGATCAGGAGCGTGCGGCCATGCTGCTTTCGGCCGTTACCAACAACCTCGATAGAAAAGGCGGTCGGGTTATGGGTGTCGGCGCCGGCTGGAAACACCCCCATTCACCAAAAGCGGACCGGCAAAAGGGACTCGATATCGTTAACGGTTTCCCCGGCGAAGCGGCATTCCCTACCCATCAGTGCAGTCAGCAGAATCTACCGATGATCAAGGATGGTCAAAACGGCCGGCCGAAAGTCTATTGGTCGAGCTGTAACAACCAGGCGTTCATCAACGGAAACAACAAGGAGGCAGAAGCGGTATTGAGAGATGAAAGCCTCATTCCGTTCTACGTTTCGACTAACATTGTCTATGATGAATCATCGCAATATGCGGATCTGATCCTGCCTGATGTCACGTACCTGGAGCGATGGGATTACGAAGACATGGTGTCTCCGACCGGAGTTGCCGAGTATTACATCCGGCAGCCGCTCATCAAGCCGCTTGGTGAGTCGAAGGATCAAGGTGAGGTATTTTCAGGTCTGGCTAAACGGTTGGGCATCAAACTGGCCTATTCGACCAAGGAAGAGTATGTTCGCCGGTCCTGCGAGATGACGCCCGGCGTGAAAGAAGCCGGCGGGTTCGAGTATATGAAAAAGCACGGGGTCTGGCATGATAAGAATGCTAAACCTAACTTCGGCTTCTATGAAGAAACCGTGGATATTTCCGGTGACGGGATTATTCTCGATGAAAAAACCGGCGTTTACTGGAACTATAAGAAGGCCGGAGTCAGCGAAGCCGAAGCCAAGCGCAAAGGGTATCTTGGGGTCGATGGCGCCAAGAGTGCCTATGTTGCCCAGGATATTCAGGGCACGTCACGCAAGGCCTACCCGCCGAACACCTCCTTTACCAAGTCGGGCCTGCTCGATTTTTACTCGGACAACTTCGCTGCCAAGGGTTTTCCGGCGTTCCCAACCTACACGCCGATTCCTGAGCATCAAAAGATGGGTAAAGACGACTTGCATCTGACAACCTACAAGGTTGCCGTGCATACACACTCGCGTACGGCCCACTGCAAGTGGTTGTCTGAGATCAAGCATGATAATCCGGCATGGATCAATAGTAAAACCGCCGCTGAGCGTGGCATCAAAGACGGCGACCGCATCAAGGTGGCCAGTGACCTCGGTGAGATAACCACTACGGCTCATGTCACCGAAGGCATCATCCCCGGCGTTATCGCCATCTCCCACCACTTTGGACGACAACAATCCGGCCTCTACGGATCGGGAAAAAATTCTCCCTTACCCGGGGGGGCTGCAGCGGATCCCGATGCCAAGAACATGTGGTGGGATAAGCATGGAAACCATCCCAACTTGATTATTCCGAATAGTTCGGATCCGATCAGTGGTGGGCAGCGATGGATGGATACCGTGGTGCGAGTAGTCAAAGTTTAGCTTGATAGGTTAAGAGAGGAGGGCTGATATGGGTGCTGACTGGAAAGAGCAGGCTGATAGCGCCGAGACGCGAAGTGAAATTTATGGACTATTGACCACTGTTTTTCGGGAGGAGCCCACCGAGGCCCTTATCAAGGAGCTGAGAGGTTCCCGGTTGTCGGGGGCCTTCTCGACCATGGAGTTGAACTTGGGTGACAGCTTCTACAATGATCCTGTCTTTGAAGTAACAGAAGCGTTGGTGCTGGAGTTCACTCGCTTGTTCATAGGGCCTGGTCGGCATATATCGGCCCATGAATCCGTCTTTGTCGAAGTGGATAGCGGCGCCGGTGGGCTGTGGGGGATGAAGACCGTTGAAGTGAAAAAGTTCATCGAGTCGACGGGGCTCGATTATGAAGCGCAGTTTACCGGTCTTCCCGATCATGTCAGCGTTGAGCTTGAATTCATGGGCAAGCTGGCAGCGTTGGAGGCTGGGCAGTGGCTTCAAAAAGATCGAAAAAGTGCGGATTATTGCCGGTCCGTGCAGCGCATGTTTCTTGAGCGGCACCTGTTATGTTGGGTGTTCAAATTCTGTGATGAGGTTATGCAGCGAACCGAATCTCCCTTTTACCTGGCTATGGTCGAATTGACTAATAATTTTATGGAGTTTGAGCGGGAGTGTATGGTCTCTAATGCTGCCGCCTGAAGTAGCGTCGTAGGGTAAGGGTAACCTGCACGGATGCGGGTGGAGGCTATGCC
>JAHXHR010000110.1 GCA_025656505.1 Candidatus Thiodiazotropha sp. (ex Epidulcina cf. delphinae)
AATCGCAGCCGCCGCTGCTTTGATCGCCGCTTCCGCTTCTGCTTCCGCCTGGTGGGGCAACCCTTGGAACAACGGCTGGGGCAACGGCAACGACTTCATGGGTAACGGCTTCGGTGACGGAGACTTCTCCTTCAACATGGGCGGTAGCGCCCGTGGCGCCGGCAACGGTTACGGTCGTGGCTACAACAACAACTACAACCGTCCTTCCTACGGTTACGCCCCTTACGGCGCTCCCTATGGCGCTCCGATCGCCCCTTACGGCGCCCCTGTCGCTCCGCAGGCTGCCGCCGAAGCCAAGTAAGCGCCTATAGCGGCGACTGCTTAGCGGGTCCATCATGGTGGGCCATAGACGCAAAGGCGGACAATTTGTCCGCCTTTGCCTATTTCGGGTTTTCAAAACTTGTTGAATTGTGTGGGAATTAAACCGGTCTCGGCACCAGGGGGTGTTCTCAATCATCGTTCGCGGCGTGATTCCGGCCCTTTTCCGTGCCAGCGGCGTTGCGATTCGTTGCAATAGAATGACTATTACGCCTCATCGCGCCTTACCGGCACGAAAAATGACTCAGCATCACGCTCACTCAGCTAATTGAGAACACCCCCTAGTACTCCAACCAGAAAGCAAATCTTTACACATCTTACTTGCACCACTCCATGAGTTTGTCATCCAAAGCGTTATCACTCACTCTCTTCTTCTTTTCGATTGATGATATAGAGAGGCACCTCGAAGGCTGGTGAGAAACCTATTCGCGCACAAGATGATTGCACATATTCTCGCCAATATGGCCAAACATGATAGCCTACATTATCAATCGCAAAAGCATCTAACTCATCTTCACTTAATTGCTTCTGTGAGAAATACTTTGCCTCAAAGAAGCCGACAATCTCTACAATAGGCTTGTAATCTTCCTTTATACTTTCTTCCTCCTCCTCAGGAAATATGAGACGAATACCGATAGAGTAGATAAATCGATAATCCCAAGACTCTTTGTCCTTTGCATCCGCTAAAGTTATTTCTTTTATCTTGGCAACTGCTCTAAAACTCTGCGAATTAGTACCCTCTCTATTTAAGGAAGGGAGTTCAATACCATCTCTTACAAAGATTGTGCTTTCTTTTAGGTTTACTGTCTGAATACAAAGGTTGTTTTGAGCACTCTCTAAATATTCATTCATCTCTTAAGCAGCCTGCTGTGTCACCCATTTCTCACGGCCACGGCGATCAAGAATATTCTCAGTTCTTCGAATTAAATCATCATTCATCACTGCAGAACATTCATTTTTCCAATGATAATTTCTACTATCTCCAATATTATCGAATTTAGTTTCAACAGTTACGTACACTACTTTTGGCTTCACACCAATAGCAAAACAAATATCCGAGAGGCTGCCCAAAGTCATATTACGAGAACCACTTAATACCTGAGTAACATAAGAACGAGACTTCCCGAGACGACGCGCAAGCTCTTTCTTGCTAATACCCAGATCGTCAAGCACGACCAAGATATCTTCAGTCACGTTATAGACTAACTCTTCACGTGCAAAAGCTCTTTTCTCTGCATTACTGAAATCTTTACTTTCAGGGTAAAACATTTCTTTAGCGCTCATCACCCTTCTCCTCAATTCTCGACCAATTAGCCCCAACTCTACCGGCATCACGTTCTTTAAGATTATCGTAGTCTTTATAGACATAATGACTAATATAATACGTATTTTTGCGCCGCCCTGATTTCCAGCAATAGCCTCGTATGGGTATACGTTTAAGAGCATAAAATTTCTTTGCTTTTTGCCTTCCTTTCCTTCCCGGTAAATTGCCTTCTTGAGGGAAGTTCTCCTTTGACAATCTATGACCGTCAGCAAGCCTCTGAATTTGCATAATCATTCCACGAGTAAATGACTTGTGCTTCCCGGCCTCCACGCTATTAAGAGCAACTTCATAACTCTCTAAAGCTCCTTCACAGTGTATAACCGTAAATTTAGAACCGTTATATCTATCCTTGGGTTTATCGTTGCTCACAGCGGAACCGAACTATAGTTAATATATAAGTTAACCGCAATCTTTTTTCAACTCAGATTCATTAGGAACACCCTTAAAAATCACAACAATTGATGAATATCCATATATTTCAATTGGTTATCATTATTTACAAGCCGCTCAAATTCAATGGGCTTGATATTCACCGAAGTAGGTATACCTCAAAACGGAATATCGTCATCGAAGTCGTTATCGGGGACGGTGGTGGGCGCAGCGGACGGTTGAGGCCTCGATGCGCCCTGTGATTGAGGGGCGTCGAACGAGGCGCTGCCTCCCCGACTGTCGAGCATCTGCATCTCGCCGGCCACGATTTCGGTGGTGTAGCGGTCTTGGCCGTCCTGTCCCTGCCACTTACGGGTGCGAAGACTCCCCTCGACATAGACCTTCGAGCCCTTTTTCAGATACTCGCCGGCGATCTCGCCCAGGCGATTGAAAAACACCACTCGGTGCCATTCGGTTCGCTCCTGTTGCTCACCGCTGTTCTTGTCTTTCCAGGACTCGGATGTCGCCAATGTCACGTTGGTGACGGCGCCGCCGCTGGGCATATAGCGGGTCTCCGGATCCCTGCCCAGGTTTCCGATCAGGATTACTTTATTGATTCCTCGAGCCATCTTTATCTCTCCGCGATTGTATTAGCTCCTTCCGTTGGAGCCTCATGTGCTGCGTTTCAAACTAATTATGAGACGCCTAGATTCAGTTCAGTCGTCCAGTCTACCTACCCTTGGACAGCATATCCATCCAACGCATCTCGATCCACCACCGTCAGATCGACTTTCAGATAGGCAACGCCGTCCTCGGCGATGATCACCGCATCGGCCACGCCGTCAACGGCCATCAGTTTGGCCGCCAGGCTCCCGGCATCATCCTCATCCAGCTTACCGACCGGCAGCAGGTAGTTGCTCAGGTAGCTGGGGTTCGGCATACCCCAGGCGGCCAGAAGCCAGACCAGCGCCATCCCGGCACACAGCAGAAAAGCGCCTTCGTTGCCGTAGTGGGTGTGAAACCATCCCCCCAACGCCCCCCCGAGAAAGGCGCCGATGAACTGAGAGCTGGAGTAGACGCCCATGGCGGTGCCCTTGCGCTCTCCGGGCGCCGCCTTGGCGATCAACGACGGCAGGGTAGCCTCCAGCAGATTGAAGGCGGTAAAAAAGACAAACAGCGCCGACACCATCCCGGCCAGGGAGTGGCTGAAACCGTAGAGCACCAGCGCCGCCAATCCAAGCGCGGCAATCGCGCCGATAAAGACCGGCCGCATGCGCCGCCTGCCCTCGGCGATGATGACAAAGGGCACCATCGCCGCCATCGACAGCAACATCACGGGCAGGTAGACCTGCCAATGGGCGTCGCCGTCCATTCCGAGATCCCGCAATGCCAGCGGGTAGGCGAGAAACATCGCGGTCAAGCACATGTGCAGGGTCAGGATGCCGAAATCGAGACGCAACAACTCCGGATCTGACAATACCTTGCCGAACTGCTCGGGAACCGCTTCCGCATCCCGGTGGAAATGGCTCTGTTTCGGGGTGGGCACGATGAACACGACGATCCCGATTCCGCCCAGGGCCAATACCGCTGTGAGCCAGAAGATCCCCGGCACGCCGATCCAACTGTTGAGAATCGGACCCATGATCAACGCCACCGCAAAGGCGACACCGATACTGATACCGATAATCGCCATCATGCGCAGACGCCGTTGCTCACGGCTGAGATCCGCCGCCATCGCCATGATCACTGCGGCAATGGCGCCGCTGCCCTGCAGGGCCCGACCGAAAATGATGCCGTAAATGGTCTCGGAGCCGGCCGCCACCGCGCTGCCGAGGGCGAAGATCAGCAAGCCGCCGATCAGTACCGGCTTACGACCGATGCGATCGGAGAGCATACCGAAGGGGATCTGCAATACGGCCTGGGTCAGGCCGTACACACCGATGGCAAGCCCCACCAAAAGGGGGGTGACCTCCGGCAGCCCTTCGGCATACAAGGCAAAAACCGGCAGGATCAGAAAAAGCCCCAACATTCTCAGGGAAAAGATCCCTGAAAGAGAATAAGCCGCCCGCCGTTCAATCGCGTTCAGTCCGGCGTCGCCGCCCCGTCTATTTGTCATCTATCGATCGCTTTGCCAGTGAAATAAAAGAAGGCGTATAGTAGCAGGTTCGCTCATACCAATGCAGCACTACCTCATGGACATCATCAGCATTCGCGGCGCACGTACCCATAACTTGCAAAACATCGACCTGGAACTACCGCGGGACAAATTGATCGTCTTTACCGGCCTGTCGGGATCCGGCAAATCGTCGCTGGCCTTCGACACTATCTACGCAGAGGGACAGCGCCGTTACGTCGAATCACTCTCCGCCTATGCACGACAGTTTCTGTCGTTGATGGAGAAGCCCGATGTGGACCATATCGAGGGGCTCTCACCGGCCATCTCCATTGAGCAGAAGACCACCTCGCACAATCCCCGTTCCACCGTCGGCACGATTACCGAGATCTACGACTACCTGCGCCTGCTGTTCGCCCGGGTCGGCGCCCCGCGCTGTCCGGAACACGACACCACCCTGGAAGCACAAAGCATCAGCCAGATGGTCGACCAGGTGCTGGCCCTGCCGGAGGGGGAAAGGTTGATGCTGCTGGCGCCGGTGGTGCAGGAGCGCAAAGGCGAACACCACAAGTTACTACAGGAACTGCATGCCCAAGGCTATATCCGCGCCCGTATCGACGACGAGGTCTACGAACTCGACGATGCCCCCACCCTGGAACTACATAAAAAACACAACATCGAAGTGGTCGTCGACCGCTTCAAGGTGCGCGAGGATCTGGCCGCCCGACTGGCCGAGTCCTTCGAGACCGCTCTCAATCTGGCCGCCGGCCTGGTCCGGATCGCCTGGATGGACGGCAGCCGGGCGGAACTGGTCTTCTCCTCCCGCTTCGCCTGTCCCCATTGCGGTTACAGCCTGTCGGAGTTGGAGCCGAGGCTGTTCTCATTCAATAACCCGGTCGGCGCCTGTCCGACCTGCGATGGACTGGGGGTCGAGCAATTCTTCGATGCGACAAAGGTGGTGGCCCATCCGGAACTCTCCCTGGCGGGCGGCGCGGTGCGAAGTTGGGACCGGCGCAATGTCTATTATTTCCAGATGATCACCTCCCTGGGTAGGCATTTCGACTTCGATCCGGAGACACCCTGGGAAAGGCTGAAAAAGAAGGTACAGAAGATCATCCTCCAAGGCAGCGGCCGTGAGTCCGTTGAATTCAGCTACTACAACGATAGAGGGCGCTCGGTGAAGAAGCGCCACCCCTTCGAGGGCATTATCCCCAACATGCAGCGCCGCTACCGGGAGACCGAGTCCAATGCGGTGCGCGAGGAACTGGCGCGCTACATCTCCAGCCAGTCCTGCCCGGACTGTGCCGGCACCCGCCTCACCCAGGCCGCGCGCCACGTCTTCATCGATAGATACACCCTCCCCGAGGTTACCCGAATGCCCATCGGCCAGGCGAAAAAGTCCTTCGCCGGACTGAAGCTGCCGGGAAAACGTGGCAAGATCGCGGAGAAGATCCTCAAGGAGATCGACCAGCGGCTGCACTTCCTGGTCAATGTCGGTCTCGACTACCTGACCCTGGATCGCAGCGCCGAGACGCTCTCCGGCGGAGAGGCCCAGCGTATCCGCCTGGCCAGCCAGATCGGCGCCGGCCTGGTCGGGGTCATGTACGTGCTGGACGAGCCCTCCATCGGCCTGCACCAGCGGGACAATCAGCGCCTGCTCGACACCCTGACCTATCTGCGTGACCTGGGCAATACCGTGATCGTGGTGGAACATGACGAGGAGGCGATCCGCAGCGCCGATCATGTGGTCGATATCGGACCGGGCGCAGGGGTCCACGGGGGACGCATCATTGCCCAGGGCTCGGCAGACAAGATCGCCAAAAGCAAGGGCTCACTCACCGGCGACTATCTCAGCGGCAAACGCACCATCGAAACCCCGACCCGCACCACAGAGATCGATCCAAAGCGCAATCTGGAACTCCTGGGCGCCACGGGCAACAACCTCAAGTCCGTTGATCTGGCCATCCCGGTAGGCAGTTTTTGTTGTATCACCGGGGTCTCAGGCTCCGGCAAATCGACCTTGATCAACGACACCCTCTACCCGATCTGCGCCGCTGCCCTCAACAAGGCCAATACCTCCCCCGCCCCCCATACCGGGGTACGCGGACTGGACTATTTCGACAAGGTAGTAGACATCGACCAAAGCCCCATCGGGCGCACCCCCCGCTCCAACCCGGCCACCTATACCGGCCTGTTCACGCCTATCCGGGAGCTGTTCGCCGGTACTCATGAGGCCCGCTCACGGGGCTACCCCCCCGGACGCTTCAGCTTCAACGTCAAAGGCGGGCGTTGCGAGGCCTGTAGCGGCGACGGCGTGATCAAGGTGGAGATGCATTTCCTGCCCGACATCTATGTCCAGTGCGATGTCTGCAAGGGGAAACGCTACAACCGTGAGACCCTGGAGATCCACTACAAGGGCAAGACCATCGATGCCGTGCTGGGGATGACCGTTGAGGAGGCGCTGACCTTCTTCGATGCGGTGCCGGCCATCAAGCGCAAGCTACAGACCCTGATGGATGTCGGTCTCTCCTACATCTCCCTCGGACAGAACGCCACCACCTTGTCAGGCGGTGAAGCCCAGCGGGTCAAACTCTCCAGGGAACTCTCAAAGCGCGACACCGGCAAGACCCTCTACATCCTCGACGAACCGACTACCGGCCTGCATTTTCACGATGTCAACCACCTGTTGGAGGTGCTGCATCGACTCCGCAATCACGGCAACACGGTGGTGGTGATTGAACACAATCTGGATGTGGTAAAAACCGCCGACTGGATCATCGACCTGGGCCCCGAGGGTGGCGACCGGGGAGGTGAAATCATTGCCCGGGGCACACCGCAACAGCTCGCAAAGATCCGCGCCTCTCACACAGGACAATATCTGAAAAAGTTAAAAATCCGTTAGCGGGCAATCGTATTCGTTTGCTTGATCTTATTCACCAACTGAAGCATCCCGTATATCAGCGCTTCAGCCGTGGGGGGACACCCCGGCACATAAATATCAACAGGCACAATGCGGTCGCATCCACGAACCGCAGCATAAGAATAATGGTAATACCCACCGCCGTTTGCACATGACCCCATCGAAATAACCCATCTGGGCTCCGCCATTTGATCATATACTTTGCGCAATGCCGGCGCCATTTTGTTGGTAAGCGTACCCGCTACGATCATCAGATCCGCTTGTCTCGGACTGGCCCTGAAAACCCCCCAGCCAAAGCGATCAATATCATAACGAGCAGCCGCCGAATGCATCATTTCAACCGCGCAACAGGCAAGACCGAATGTCAAAGGCCACAATGACCCCGTACGCGCCCAATTGATCATCTTATCGGCGCTAGTCGTTACAAAGCCTTTTTCCAGTAACCCGTCAATTCCCATTCCAATTCACCCAATATGATTCGAACTGCATACTTTTCGGTTAAGTCTTTATAGGCTAAAATCGTTGGCTTGGCTTCTATAGCTCATAATAATTCTTTGAAAATCAGAGCACTATCCTGAGTCCGTCAACGCCACCGATCCTTGCGATGCTAGCAGATACGGAAACGAGTAGCAACGGCCCTGCTAAACGCGCCCTCGCACCGCTCTTGTCAAGCGGCGCAACGCAGGATTGGGGCCAATGGTCTGGCGTCACGCTGATATCACGTATTAGTATGAGACAGTATACTAGCACTCTCTCACCATCATCTTGAACCTAAAAATCGCAGTTGACCGCTCCATTCCGATACTGAACTACTGATATGCAAACTAGTAACTTCGATTTGCCTATTCACCGGCCGGGGGAACCAGGCTACGGGACAAATGGCACGCTTGTGGTGGCGCATGGCTGCGTTGCAACACCTTGGAACAGCATGACGATTCCGCGTTGTTGCGCGCCGTGCAGGGATGCACAAGTCTCGCAAGCACAGGGATGTGCAGAAGCGACCCTTGCCCTGCACCCCCGCAAACGCACACTTCCCCCCGTCCAACTGCGATTTTTAGGTTGAAAGAGTATCAGTGTGGCATATCCTAGTAGGTTAGGATTGGCGCTTGTCGTTTCCGTCGGCCTCCATGCGCTGATGTTTCGGTTAGTCGAAAACGGTAGCCAAACGGATTTTCATGTCCTTCCAACCGCTTCGCCACCGACGACTATTCACATCACGATTGCGCATCCGGTGACAAACCGAATCGACACGACGACACAAATCAGTCCCCCCTCACCAGCCGACCGTAAGAAAATGACGGAATCGCTAAAACATACGCAGCAAACGCAAGACCGGGAAGAACAAACCGACACGCATCCAATATCCGAGTGGAAGTCCAACGATAAAACAGCCACGCGCTCCACCAGAGAAATCGAGTCCCAAACAGCGCCGATATCAACGGCTAAAATCATAATCACAGCCATGGAGGTTGCCCGTGAAATAGCCGGCGAGGATGCAAACGACTACAAAAAAGATAGTGATTCAATAGCCTCAAAGCTAGACAATGCCTGGAATAAACCTCGCAAAGCGCCAGGGGTATCCATGCTATCGGACGGCACGACACGTGTCGTCACCGAGTACGGCGTCACCTATTGTATAAAACCCAAGAGTGACTTACGAATAAACAGGCCGGAGGATGACATCAACGTCTCGGTGCTCTGTAAATAGAGACCTGACGGCGTACAAGTACATAAATAACAAAACCTCCTCCAGGAGAAGCGCCATGGTCCTGAAAACCGCAGTTGACCACATGCGTAGCGAAAGCTCTCAGCTTCCCCTGGCCGAACGTCTCACCGTTATTTGGCTTTAGCACATAACCCATGCCGTAGGCACCGCCACTGGGCGCGTAGTAAGAGACCATGTCAGCCTTATCAAACGGCCGAAGCCACAGTGATGCAGGTTTTCGGCGACTTGTCCGCCGCCAGCGGTGAGCAGAGTCCCAGCACGTCGATGAAAACATCATTCGAGTTGCCGGGACCCGCCACCGTTAGTTGCGAATAATATTCTCGCCAACCATAGACCAGCTTTTTTGCGGCTTTAAGCCCATATGCGTTAACGCCGAAGGAGTCACATCTGCCTGCGAAGGGCAGAACTGCAAATCTTCTTTATCTTCACAGGTCTGCGAAAACGCTTTATTAGATGCTATAAAAGTGGTTCGCTCCTCTTTGCTTTGCCTGCCGTGCCCCCTCCCGGAGCCTCTTCGACCATGGTCGGTAACTACCATCACCAACCAGTCCTCATCAGGATTTTTCTTGATACGGGCATCGATAGCTTTTATCAGAACTCCCAATTGTTCGTCAGCGGTAGTAATACTGTCATGATAGTTCTTGCTAAAACCACTTTTATGACCGATATGATCAGGGTACTCAAGGACGGCAAAAATAACATCGGCGCCCTGGGCTATCTGAGACCTGGATTCTGACACCACCGATGAGTCTTCCAGGTTTTCCCTCTGTACATCCGGCACCTTAGCGTTACTGGCAAAATATTCTTTATTGGGATAGGTCCAGCCCCAGATACTGGCAGTAACCAACTGGCTATTAAACCGCTCCAGTCGGTTAAATAAACTCGGGTAAGTTGCATGAACTGCTTTATTGCTGGACACACCGTGTTGGTCAACCCACACGCCGGTCATTAATGTCGCCCAGCCCGGCCCGCTGTATGTTACTTGTTGTTGCTTCGTACCAAGAACACCTCCCGCATAAGCCCGGGTGATATTCAACTTATCGAGATTGGGTGTTGGCGTTAATGCTATTTGTTCATATTGCACACCATCCATTCCAAGCACTAACACCTTGGGCTTTTTCTTGTTAGAACCGCCCGAGGAGGAACCACCACCGGTCGATCCACCACCGGTCGATCCACCACCGGTCGATCCACCACCGGTCGATCCACCACCGGTCGATCCACCACCGGTCGAACCACCGGAACCTGTCTCCAAGGTGATGTTCAGCACCGCGCCATTGCCACTTTCAAGGGAAGACACGTCAAGACCGTCGCTGGTGCCGCCGGAACGCATCAGCAGACCGTGGTTGGCCGCGCCGTCGATCCAACCCTGCACCAGCGCAACGCCTTGGCTGTCGAGATCAACGGTATGGACCCCTTTCGTGTTCAACCTGAACTCCGCCACCTGCACGCCCGTGGCGTCGGCGGCCGTCCAGTCCGCGCCGGCTTCGTCCCAGGCATCGTTCTGGCTGAGCAGTTGGTAGGCGCCGCCGGACCGATCCACAACATTGAAGGTAATGGAGGCCCCGGCCACCTTCGCCCCGGCCGGCAGTCCATTGATCGCCCAACGGAACAGGCTTCGCAACTCCTGACCCCCGGAACGGCCGTCGGCCTCGACCTTGTGGTTGTCTCGGCGCAGGCCGCGACTGCCCACGGTGACATCCTGTGCGACCGTGAAGCGCTCGGCGCCGGCGGTGGAGCCGCCACCGTTACCACCGGTCGAGCCACCGCCACTGGTGGAGCCGCCGTTCAGCACATAGTCAATATAGGCCGCCACGTTCGCCGCGTCCTCACTCTTCACCCATTTGTGCTCGCGGGTGGTGCGCGAGGCGGAAACACCCTTACGAGCACGCCTGCTATCCTTAGGGTCGCTGCCGTGGCAGGAGGCGCACGCCTGGTCATAGTACGTCTTGCCTTTGGCTGCCTCACTGCTCATGCCCGTGTTGCCGCCACCGCCGCTGGAACCGCCGCTGGAACCGCCGCCGTTACCGCCGGTCGAACCGCCGCCACCACCCGATGGTGGCGTGGAGCCATCGCCCTTTACAATCGTAAAGGCATCGCGAACCCCTCCTTGATCA
>JAHXHR010000111.1 GCA_025656505.1 Candidatus Thiodiazotropha sp. (ex Epidulcina cf. delphinae)
CAGTCGCAGCTTCCACACAACCGAGGTGGTGGAACCGCTCGACCTGCAGCTTGCCGCCAGAGACATCCTTGGCCTGCTAGGCCCCAACGGGGCAGGCAAATCGACCATCATGCGGATGCTCAGCGGCGATCTGTCGCCGAGTGGCGGTAAGATCGAAATCTGCGGCTATGATCTGTTGCTGCAACCGACGCATGCCAAACGGCATATCGGCTATCTGCCGGAACGCCCCCCCGTGCACCGGGACCAGTCGGTGGATGAATTTCTCAGCGATTGCGCCCGTTTGCGCGGGCTGACCAGAGAGCAAACCAGACAAGCCCGTTCATTGAGCAAACGGCGTTGCGGGCTTGAACAGACGGGCAGGCGTCTGATCCGCAAGCTTTCCAAAGGATATCAGCAGCGGGTCGGGCTGGCTCAGGCGATCATTCACAACCCCCGGGTGGTGATCCTCGATGAACCCACCGACGGCCTGGATCCGGCGCAGATCCGCCAGGTGCGCGAACTGATCCAGGAACTGGCGGACGAAAGAGGCGTGATTCTCTCCAGCCATATCCTGCCGGAGATCCAGGCCACCTGTAACCGGGTGGTCATCCTGCAACAGGGCAAGACAGTCTATGCCGGGGAGATTGCCCCACCGAAACAGGCCTGCTATCGCCTCGGTCTCGAACAGAACCCCGAACAAGCACGGATCACCGCCCTGCCCGCCATAGCCTCGGCAGAGCGGCTGCATAGCGACCATTTTCGTGTCACCTTACAGACCGGCAGCCGGCCGAGTGAACTGGTGCGGCAGATCCTGGAGCAAGGCTGGGGAGTGTGTGAACTGACCCCGGAAACCGTCAGCCTGGAACAGCTCTTTCTGCAGGCCACCACCGGCGGTGAGGCATGACCTGGAAACTGGCGTGGATAGAGTGGCGCCGATTGATGCGGACCCCGCTGGCCTGGATCATGCTCGGACTGGGCTTGTGTCTGCTCAGTTGGCAGTTTCTCGGTACGTTAGAGGCCTTTAGCGGCATGCCGCCCAACCATCGCAACCTGGGACTGAGTCACTATCTTGGATTGCAACTGTTCGGTCTCGCCTCGGTGCTTATCCTGATCATCACCCCGATTCTCACGACACGCTCATTCAGCGAGGCCTTTCGCAATGGGAGCTATGCCCTGTTGAGCAGCGCCCCACTCTCAACCCTCAACATTCTGCTGGGGAAGTTTTTAGCCATCCTGTTATTTCAAATACTCATTGTCTTGGCGCCTCTCCTGCTCAGCCTGAGTCTGTTCAACGGCACCCAACTCGACCTGGGGCTGCTCGCGTCGGCCGGCCTCGGATTGCTGCTGTTGTCCGGCAGCTTTATCGCCATTGGGCTCTTTTTCTCGGTACAGAGCGATAATCCAGGCATTGCCGCAGCCGGCAGCTACGGTCTGCTGCTGTTGATCTCCCTGCTGGACCAGAACACAGAAGGCAGCAGTTTCATTCACTGGCCGGCCTGGCCATCCCACTATCTCGACATGCAGCTTGGTCTGGTGCGCAGCAGTGACCTGGCGTTTTTCCTCCTGCTGCTGCTGTTTTTCCTCGGACTGGCGCTGCACCGGCTCGACAAACGGCGGAGAGGATAATGTCCCGGCTCACCGCACGGCTCAACGACCTGCTCTTCTATCTGCTGATGGGGACCATCCTGGTGCTGTCGGCCTGGCTGAGTGGTCGCTATGACGGGCAATGGGACTGGACACGACAGGGCAGCAACAGCCTCAATCCGATCAGCGTCGATATCCTGCAACGTACGTCAGGCCCTTTGAAGGTAACGGCCTATGTATCCGAAACGGCCAGTCTGCGGGACCGGATACGCCGTTTTGTCGGACGATACCAGCACCTCAAACCCGACATGGCGCTGATCTTCGTCGATCCCCTGCGCCACCCGGATGCGGCGCGACGCCAAGGCATCAGCCTCTCCGGTGAGATCCTGTTGAGTTACAACGACCGGGAGGAGAGGATTCAGCAACTGGACGAAGAGCGGTTCAGCAATGCCATCCTGCGTCTGGGACAGATCAAGGAACATTGGATAGCGGGGCTCACCGGACACGGCGAACGCGATCTTCTGGGCAAGGCCAATCATGATCTCGGCGAGTTCGGGAAATCGCTCAAACAGCAGGGCTATCAGGTCATCGGACTCGACCTCGCCACCACGCCCACCCCACCGGACAACACAGCCCTGTTGGTGATTGCATCCCCTCTGCGCCCGCTACTCCCAGGTGAAATCTCGCTTCTGCACGACTATCTCGAGGGTGGCGGAAACCTGCTCCTGCTGAGTGATCCGGGGAATCAGGTCGCCCAATCCCTGATACGGGAACTGACCGGCATTGAGCAACTGCCCGGCACCATCGTGGATGCCAATGTCAGGGAGTTGGGCATCGACAACCCTGCCGTCGCGCTGGTGCCTAAATACCCGGACCACTCGGCCACCCGTGGCTTCAGTCTGCTAACCCTCTATCCCCAGGCTGCCGCCCTCTCCGTTGCGACAGGAAACGACTGGGAAATCGCCCCTCTCCTGCAAACCCTGGACAGAAGTTGGAACGAGACAGGCCCTCTGACCGGCGAAATAGCACGTAACGCCCAATCGGGCGAAGCAGCAGGCCCCTTGACCCTGGGCCTCGCCCTCAGCAGACAGCGCCAGGATAAGGAGCAGCGCCTGTTGGTTATCGGCGATGGGGATTTCCTCTCCAACAGCTTCCTCAACAACGCCGGCAATCTGGATCTGGGACTCTCGCTTTCCCGCTGGCTGGTTGGCGATGAGCGACTGATCGGCATACCGGCGCCGCAAGCCAATGACCAGGAATTGCATCTCTCAAAGCTTGCCATCGGCATCATCGGACTCGGTTCTCTGATCGTGCTGCCGCTGATGCTGCTGCTGACCGGCGGTATCATGACCTGGCGCCGAAATCGTGCTTAGCCCGCATGTCTCACACCCTTGAACCGTCTCGCTACGATCAGGCGTGAGAAATGCGAGCTAGCCAAACCAACCTGATTCTTCTGGCCGTCGCCGGCCTGTTGGGTCTCCTGGCATGGTGGTCACAACCACGCCCCTTGCCCCCGCTTACACCACTCAACCCGCGGCAAATCAGCGAAATCGAAATCAGTGGCCTACAGGGACGGGAGATAAGACTTCGGCGTATCCAGGATTACTGGCTGTCAGGTGATCAGCCCGCCAATCAATCCCGGGTCAAGCAACTCCTGGGGATCAGCCGAACCCCCAGCCTGCGTCGCTTCACCGCGCCTGACGACCTACACCCTTACGGACTGGCCCCAGCGCCCATCAGGCTGCGGTTGAACGGCGAGACACTCGCTTTCGGCAACAACGACCCGATCAACGGCTGGCGTTATGTCCTTTACCAGGGTGAGATACATCTCATCGCGAACGGATTCCACCACCACCTCAGCGCTCCTCCGAATGCCTGGCTGGAGAGACCCTGATGCCTGAACTGCCGGAGGTCGAAACCACCTGTCAGGGCATAGCGCCCCATATCACAGGGCAGCGGATACGACAGGTCATCATCCGCCAACCCCGCTTGCGTTGGCCGATACCCGACAACCTCCCGCAACTGCTGAAAGGCCGAAAACTGCTATCGGTAGGGAGACGCGGTAAATACCTGCTGCTGACATTTCACCATGGAACCCTGATCATACACCTGGGAATGTCCGGCAGCCTGCGGATAGCGGAGCCGGACTCGGCGGTGCAAAAACATGACCATTTCGACCTACAGTGGAGTGATGGCAAGCGACTCAGACTGCGCGACCCCCGTCGCTTCGGCGCCGTACTCTGGACCGATGAACCGATTTCACTCCACCCACTGATTGCCAATCTCGGACCAGAGCCGCTCAGTGAACAGTTTGACGGCGTCTATCTGCACGAACAGGGCAAACGCCGCCGAATCGCCATCAAGCAACTGATCATGGAGAGTAAAACGGTGGTCGGCGTGGGTAACATCTATGCCAACGAATCCCTATTTCGCGCAGCCATCCATCCAATCCGTCCCAGCAACAGGATCTCGGCCGCACGTTACCAGACGCTGGCCGACGAAATACGCAACGTCCTCGCGGAGGCGATCACCCAGGGCGGCACCACGCTGCGCGATTTCCTGCGGCAGGACGGCAGCCCCGGTTACTTTACCCAAAAGCTACGGGTCTACGGCAAGGCGGGGAACCCCTGTCCCGGATGCGGTACAGCGATCCACAGCAAATCCATTGCTCAACGCTCCACATTCTTCTGCCCCAACTGTCAGCATTGACGCCTGTAACCAGCGCTTTAACCCGGACATTTCACCCGACCGCTGATAACATGAATTAACCTTTTCATTTAACATATAGTTTCTGGAATATCAGCCAAGTGCAAAGTGTTACCCGGCAACGCTGAACGCGCCCTCGCACCTATTCGGCGCGGCTACTGAAATGATTGATTTATACAGGGCGCTACACTAGCATGCGATGGTTTTTGTTCAAGTCATAGTGCCCAATGGATATCATAACGATTCGCCAACTCATCGCCGATGACATGAAGGCTGTCGACGCACTCATCATCAGGCAGCTACAGTCGGATGTCGCGCTGATCAACCAAATCGGCGCCTACATCGTCCACAGCGGCGGAAAACGCCTGCGCCCGATGATCGTGCTGATAGTTGCCCGTGCATGCGGATATGCGGGAGAACGCCATGTGGATCTGGCCGCCATCATTGAATTTATCCATACCGCCACACTGCTGCACGATGACGTCGTGGACGGATCCGACCTGCGGCGCAACCGTGAAACAGCCAACGCGGTCTGGGGCAACGAAGCCAGCGTCCTGGTGGGGGACTTTCTCTATTCCCGCTCCTTCGAGATGATGGTGGAAGTCGGTCAGATGCGGGTCATGGATATCCTCTCCCACGCCACCAACCGCATCGCCGAGGGCGAGGTGCTTCAGTTGTTGAATGTACATAACCCGGAGACCAGCGAAACGGAATACATGGAGGTGATCAAACGCAAGACCGCCACCCTGTTCGAGGCAGGCGCCCGCCTGGGAGGCGTTATCGCCGATGTCCCAGCAGACCAACAACAGGCGCTGGCCGATTACGGTCTCCACCTGGGCATCGCCTTCCAACTGGTCGACGACGCACTAGACTACTACTCCGGCAATAGTGACATCGGCAAGAACATCGGTGACGACCTGGCGGAAGGCAAACCGACCTTGCCGCTGATCCAAGCCATGAAACAGGCCGATGAAGAGCAGCGCCGTCGCTTGGCGACAATCATTGAGAACGGCGGCCTGGATGAGATCGATTTCGTCATGCAGGCCATTCAGGCCGCCGATGCCATCGCCTACACCCAACAACTCGCCCAAAAAGAGGCACAACTGGCCAAACAGGCGCTCGCTTGCCTGCCGGACACCCCCTACAGAGAGACCCTGGCAAATCTGGCAGACTTCTCAGTCGAAAGAACCAATTGAATCACCCACCCATTTCAATTACTATCTCCCGCTCGCTACGCTGACCAAAGAGTGGTTCAGACGCGCAATCGGGGTGTAGCTCAGCCTGGTAGAGCACTGTCTTCGGGAGGCAGGGGCCGGAGGTTCGAATCCTCTCACCCCGACCAATAATTCCCGTATTTTTCAATTAGTTAAAAACCACGTCAATTCTTGATTTGGTTTCCTACAGACTATTTGTCACAGCGTTGTCACACTCGTTCGCAAATGAGCGGAGCGAGTCAATGGCAACTTTCAGAAAACGCGGCCCATACCAGTGGCAGGCCCAAGTCAGAAAAAGGGGCTATCCCCTGCAAACCAAAACCTTTGAAACCAAAGCTGCTGCAGAAACTTGGGCGCGGGCAACCGAGTATGAGATGGACCAAGGGCTGTTCGTCTCCCGGGCAGAGGTAGAATCCACCACACTGCGGGAACTGCTGGAACGCTACAAGGAAGAGGTCACTCCATTAAAGAAAGGGGCCGCATCCGAGGCAGCCCGTATCCGTGCTTTTCTCAAGAATCCGCTTGCACACCGAATCGTTGCCGGTATCCGTGGCGTCGATATCGCCCGCTACCGGGATGCACGCTTAAAAAAGGTTTCACCCGCAACCGTTAAAAGAGAGCTTGTGATCATCTCCCACCTATTCGAAGTTGCCCGTAAGGAATGGGGTATTCATGTATCCAATCCAGTTCGGGACATCAGACTGCCCCCACACTCCAATGCCCGAGACCGCCGCCTACAGACCGACCACGACGGAGAGAAAAGCGAAGAAAGCCGACTACTGGAAGCATGCAGGGAGGCCAAAAACCCCTTCCTACTCCCCATTGTTCACTTGGCGCTGGAGACCGCCATGCGCCAGGGAGAACTGGTCAGCCTCCGCTGGGAGCATATTGATCTAAACCGCCGTACCGCCCACCTGCCGGATATCAAGAATGGAGAATCGCGTACCGTGCCACTGTCATCCTCAGCCATCCGAGTTCTGCGATCACTCCCGCGTGGCATCCATGGACAAGTATTCCCCGGTCTCACTACTGAGGCAGTCAAGCGTGCCTATATCCGGGCCGTACGTCGAGCCGGGATTGAAGACCTCCATTTCCATGACCTGCGGCATGAAGCCACAACGCGCTTTTTCGAACTCGGCCTCAACATCATGGAAATAGCCACCATCACCGGCCACAAAGATCTGCGCATGCTGCGCAGGTATACCCACCTTAAGGCAGAGGATTTAGCAAGGAAATTAGGTTAATCTGCGTTAAAAGTGGCCAAAAAATACAGGAATACGATCCAACCCTAGCTCAATAACCTAAAATATTTGAATTTCATGAGGTTACGGAACAGCTATTCCGGCCTTAATAACAACTTATTTCTGACAAGAAATAATATATCTAGAATAATGCTCCTTCGGATAGAATGAGCAGAGCTTAGAGATACTAGAATATAAGACATGGCGAGCGCTAAACAAATCAAGGCATTGCTCAAATCACACATGGCCGGTGATGATGAGCACTTCTATGCTGTTGCCATGCAGCTCGCTGCACATGAGGCGAAGCTTGGTCATGGAAAACTGGCCCAGGAGCTTCGAACTCTGGTTGATGAAGCAAAAGCCAAGAGGAAAATAGCCTCCGCAGCAACAAAACCGACCCCTATTGGTCAGCCACGAGGCGAACTGGCAAATCTCCTTGAGGTGACTTACCCAAAGACACGAATCGGACATATGATCCTTGGCGACACTATCGCTAATCAGCTGACCAGAATCATCAAGGAGCAACATCATTTCGCGAAGATTCGTTCCCATGGCCTCTCACCCCGGAGAAAGCTACTACTGGTTGGTCCGCCTGGCACTGGCAAAACCATGATGGCATCCGCCTTGGCGGGCGAACTTGGGGTTCCCTTATTCCAGGTCAGACTGGACACCCTCATTACGAAGTACATGGGTGAAACAGCGGCAAAGCTCAGGATCGTATTCGATACAATCTCGGAAGTCCGCGGCATCTACTTTTTTGATGAATTTGATGCCATTGGCTCCCAGCGCGGCATGATGAATGATGTCGGGGAAATACGGCGCATCCTCAATAGTTTCCTGCAGATGATCGAGCAGGATGATTCAAACAACCTCATCATCGCCGCAACTAACCACCCCGAGATCCTTGATTACGCTCTTTTTCGCCGTTTTGATGACATCATTGACTTCAAGCTACCTACACCTGAACAGATCATAGCTTTGGTACAAAGCAAGCTTACCGGCTTAACAACCAACCGTATTGACTGGAAACTGATTTCCCAGAAGGCCGAAGGCCTGAGCTATGCAGAGGTAAGTCGGGCATCGGAAGAAGCCATCAAGGATGCAATCATCTATGATCGGAAGTTCATCAGCGAACAAGAGCTGATTCATCCCCTGGAAGAACGAAAGGCCATCCGCACTAAATAATAATCGGCTACCCATAAGGACATGACAGAGCAACAAGACAAGCGCCCTCACCTCATTATTTCGGACTCTGCAACACCGGAACCCTTCACGTCGCCCCCGGCAGTAGTCAAACCCAGAGTGCCTGGCTGCAATCGTCAACAGCAAGGAGAACGGCTTCTTGGGCAGCTTGCCACCATAAATGAAACGGTAAGTACTCTTCATCAAGAGCGGGAAGTCATTGGGCTGGAACCAGGATTTGGTATCTGCATTCAGTTTGAAAGCACGAAAGATGCTGACATGCCTGTTGAACGTCTATCCCGTGACAACCAAGGCATCGAACTACTGAATGTAAGGCGTGACGAACACATAATCCGTGCCACTATCTTTGTTCCCGAGGGAAAGCTGCAACACTTTGAGAAGCTCATCAAACAGTATCTTGAGGAAGAGACGCGCAAAGGTAACCCCAAGAACCTCCCCCTGATCAATACCATCGAGCAGATACGTGCTGCTGCTTTCGAGGAACTTTGGACCGATGACGATTCTGCCCTCCCTCAGGATGAAGAGGAAGAGATTTGGTGGGAACTGTGGCTTCCTGTCAGAAAAGACCGGATTGAGGTACTGGGTGCTTTCCGGCGGCATGCTGAACTTCTTGGGCTCACTGCCTCCGACAATCATCTCGAATTCCCTGAACGAACCATCATTGCAGCGCGAGGCACCAAAACCCAACTAACACGATCAGCTCGCTTGCTGGATAACATAGCTGAAATTCGTCGAGTAAAGGAGACAGCCGAGTTCTTTGGGGAGCTGACCCATGCAGAACAGCAGAAGTGGACGGAAGAAGCACTGAAGCGAATTAGCTGGCCTACAGAGGATTCACCCTACCTCTCTCTACTCGATACAGGTGCAAATAATGGTCACCCACTTCTTACTCATCTTCTGGCTGACCAGGATCTACACACCATAGAGCCTGCATGGTCTGTGGGTGATGTTGATGGTCACGGCACCGGCATGGCCGGACTTGCTGCCTACGGCGATCTGACGGAAGTATTGGAGACGGCAGCACCGGTCCAGCTCAGCCATCGCCTGGAATCCATCAAGATACTGCGGAGAGGAGGTGATAATGAAGGGAAGCACCACGGCTATCTCGCCCAGGAAGCGGTTGCCCGTGCAGAACTCAATGCACCCTATCGAAAACGCACACTTTGTACTGCCGTAACCAGTAAGGACAATCGTGATCGAGGCAGACCCTCAGCTTGGTCTGCCACCATCGATAGCCTTACCTCTGGAGCAACAGACGACCAGCAGCGTCTGTTTGTAATTGCCGCAGGCAATATGGAGCAGGAACATTGGGACGATTATCCAGATAAAAACTCCACGGAAAGCATCCATGACCCAGGGCAGGCCTGGAACGCGATCACTGTTGGTGCTTTTACTGAAAAGACGCAGATAGCAATCGATGCTGAGGCGGAATACGAGCCTCTAGCTCCAGAAGGAGGTCTAAGTCCGCACAGTACAACATCTGCGATATGGAATCGTAAATGGCCACTCAAACCTGATGTTGTGTTCGAAGGGGGGAATGTTGCAAAGGATGCTGTTGGTTCCGTCACAATGAGCAGCCTCTCAATGCTCACTACACATCATCAGCCCCACGATTTCCTGTTCGACTACTTTCATGCCACAAGTGCTGCCACCGCATTGGCAGCGAGAATGGCAACCCAGATTCAGGCGACATATCCAGACCTTTGGCCTGAGACCATCCGCGGCCTGCTGGTTCACTCGGCTCAATGGACTGAGGCCATGTGTACACACTATTTGGGCAGAAACCCCAATAAAAGTGATTTTGAAAATCTTATCCGGCATTGTGGTTTTGGGGTGCCAGACCTCATCCGCGCCTTATGGAGTGCCGGCAACGCCCTGACCCTGATCGCTCAGGACTCTTTGCAACCCTTTCATAAAGTAAAAAGCCAGTACAAATCCAAGGATATGAACCTGCACGCCATCCCCTGGCCAAAAGAGGCATTGCTGGAACTGGGCGAGACTGACGTAACCATGAGAGTCACCCTCTCCTACTTCATCGAACCCAATCCCTCAGAACGGGGCTTCTCCAGCCGCTACCGATACGCCTCACATGGCCTGCGTTTCGATGTTATGCGCCCGGATGAAACGGTTGATGATTTTCGGGAGCGGATTAATCGTGCCGCACGGGATGAAGAGGAGAGCACAGCATATGGTGGCGATGGTGGTGGCTGGTTGCTGGGTAAGCAAAAACGCCACCTTGGATCGCTGCATTCCGATATCTGGCAGGGTACAGCTGCTGATCTCGCCAGCCGGGATCACATTGCGGTCTACCCTACAATAGGTTGGTGGCGTGAACGGCATCATCTGAAACGCCACAACAAAAAAGTACGATATGTGCTTATTGTGTCTGTCATG
Organism: Candidatus Thiodiazotropha sp. (ex Epidulcina cf. delphinae); assembly: GCA_025656505.1. GTDB lineage: Bacteria > Pseudomonadota > Gammaproteobacteria > Chromatiales > Chromatiaceae > Thiodiazotropha. The sequence goes on from JAHXHR010000111.1 coordinate 10,322, forward strand.
ACACCGGAAACAGAGTTGGATATTTATAATGAAGTGGCGGTAAGAATCAAGGTGCCTGTGGTTGTGGGGGTTTGATTTTTTCTGCGCACAAAAAACAATGGCTTCATTGCAGGTTAAATGCTCAGATCTATGATTAGGAATGGGCACGTAATAACTTCCCGATTTATGTGACTGGATTTACGGAATAATTCAAGTGGCCCGGTTTTTCATCAAATAGTATATTAGCCCATTCATAAAAATTGTCGGCGACTTTCTTTGAAATTTTTGCGAAAACTTTAAGCCCTGATTTTGTCGTTGTTTGCTCAATTAATATTTTAGCAAGATAGTAGTGGACCCCAATTTTCAGACAGCCCTATAAGTGCATTCCGCCCTTATTGATCATCACCTGATCATGCTGCTTGTGGCCATTCCAGATAAACCTGGTCCGGTGTTCGCCGATCCAAACGCCGGTGCCGGCG
>JAHXHR010000112.1 GCA_025656505.1 Candidatus Thiodiazotropha sp. (ex Epidulcina cf. delphinae)
TAATCTTTGGCTCTTTTTGGCGGCGGTCTCAAACGGCTAGCCCGCATTGCTCATCAGGCGGACCGGATGAACGGATAACATGATGAAATTTAACCGACTTAGCGTCAAAAATCAAAATCCTGATGAGCAATGCGGGCTAGCTGTTTCTCCAATGTCGCCATCGGAAAGCGGGGCGCTTCAGTCATATGACTGACAGTGACTTTAGGTTATATGTCTGTTTTTTGGCTACACCGGATTTCGACAGCCTTTGGTAATACGCTTGCTGATTGCGAAGTTTTTCTTTGTTTTTCAACTGGTTATCAGCAAGTGCTTCCTCTAGTTTCTTAGCGGTCTTCATACTTGTCTCCTTTACTTTAGGATGGGGGCAATTTATGTGCCATCCTGAGCTTGTGCTTCGTATGACTGGGTATGAAACATATGGTCTACGCGTCTACTTTGAACACAGTCAAGTAAGAGATCGCTATACTGCCTGATAGCAGTTGTTAGTTCAACATCATCAGTATAGTCCTCAATCTTAAGACGCAACTCCTCTGTAAGAGTTCTCATGCCTATCATTCTACCGTGAGAGTGCCATTTTGTGTGGTCACTAAGCGCTTTTGCAATATCTGTTGCCCGCGCCTTCTTTTCTTTATCTTTCACCGGCTTACCGGTGCTTGAATGGGTATGCCAGTCTTTAAATTTGTACTTAACCAACCAGTCTTTTAATAGTGATACCGAGAGATCACGCGCCTGCTCGTATCTCCTTAGTGTTGCCAGGTCTTGGTTCTGAAGGATTGCAAACTCTGCATCAGTGAGTGCTCCATCCTCCGACTTCTTTATTAATCTTTCCACATGGTCAAGATACCCCAAAGCAGGGACCAGTTGCCCGTCACTGTTCGCTACCTGGGGATCAATGGGGCCAAGTGCAGATGAGTAGTCCATGTATATTTTGTCACCGGACATACACAATATCGTACCTGCCGACATCGCCATATCCGGGACAACAAACCAGACTTCTTGATAGTGATGTCTAATTATATCAACGAATTTTTCAACAACTTTACACCGCCTGGTGTATGAAGAAAAAAAAGCAAATTGCCTGAACCACTCTTTCCGGCTACAAGGGCTTCTATATGTGCGCGGAACGAGGTTAGACGCTCCGGCATTATTCCACCCACAAATGAAAACACATCAGCCTCGAATCTTTGAGCGGTTAGTTGCGAATAGTGATTCAGAGCTAACTCAATAGTTTCATTTAAAATGGCCATAATGCTAAATCCCTCAACAAATTGCTCCGTAGTGTGCAAGCTTATTATTTCTGTGTCTATGTGGACTCTTGTGGGTAAGTTCCGATCCATCCTGATACTAAATACTGATAGGCGAACCATTGACTTCGATGCGCCTGTCCGCCTGCCGGGAAAATCAGTTCTTTCGATCGGCCAGGCACTGCTCCAGGGAGACTTTCCAGTCCGGCAGTTGCAACCCGAAGGTTCGATTCAGCTTTGTGTTGTCGAGCACGGAACAGGCCGGACGCCTTGCCGGTGTCGGATAGTCACGGGTCGGTATAGGGTCAATGCGGCATGCTTCACCCGAAAATTCAGCAATTCGCCGGGCAAACCCGCACCAACTGGTCTCTCCGCCGGCAGTCAGATGGTAGATGCCACGCAGATACTCGGCATCCGAAGGGGTCAAGCGTAGCTGATTCACAATCTGCGCGGTCGCTTCTGCAATCATCCGGCTCCAGGTGGGCGCGCCGATCTGATCATCCACCACTCGCAGCCGGTCCCGATCTTTAAATAGCCGCAACATGGTATGCATGAAATTATGCCCATGGTTGCCGTAGACCCAACTGGTGCGAAAGATAAATGCGTTGGCGCCTGTCGCCAGCAACCGCTGCTCTCCTTCCAGTTTTGTCTGTCCATAGACACTGAGGGGGCCGGCAAGATCCTCTTCCCGGTAGGGTTTGTCGGCATCGCCTGCAAAGACAAAATCGGTCGAGTAGTGGATCAGGGTCACGCCCAGTTCCGCAGACAACGAACCCAACAGCTCCGGGGCTTCGGCATTGAGCCTGCCTGAAAGCTCTGCCTCGGACTCCGCCTTGTCCACTGCCGTATGGGCGGCTGCATTAATGATGAAATCGGGGCGTTCCCGTTGAATGGTCGATATCACGGCGTCTCGGTCAAGCAGATCCAGCACCAGGCCGTAGTGTCCGCACAGAGAGGCGGCGATCACCTCGCCCAAGGTAGCCATGGTTCGCTGTAGTTCCCATCCCACCTGGCCGTCACAGCCGATCAGCAGTATTCTAGGCCGCCCGGCGCTCAATGTTCACCTCCCCTCTTCGGGGTGATACGGAGGGAGCCGCTCGAGGGGGATCTCGCTCAGCAACGGCGCATCCCGGTCCTTGTCAGCCAGAACAGACTCCCCGTCTCCCGGCCATTCGATACCGATCCGAGGATCGTTCCAGCGCACGGAAAACTGGGTCTCCGGATGATAGTAGTCGGTACATTTGTAACAGAAGACGGCCTCTTCGCTTAGCACCAGATAACCGTGGGCAAAGCCGACCGGCACATAGAACTGGTGGTGATTCGTCTCCGACAGATGCACACCCACCCATCGGCCGAACCAAGGCGAACCCCTCCGCACATCGACAGCCACATCGTAAACCTCACCGCGGATCACCTGCACCAGTTTTCCCTGACCAAAGGGGTTTTGGATATGCAGACCCCGGAGTACGCCCCGCTGCGAAAAGGCTTGGTTATCCTGCACAAACCCACTTGGCAGGCCATGCTCCGCATAGCGATCGGCCTGCCAGCTCTCCATAAACCAACCGCGCCGGTCGCCGAAGACCTCTGGTTTCAGGACCATCACACCGGGAATCGCCGTATCCATGACTTCCATTGCTACATCCTTCTTTCGCAAAGGGCAAGGAGATACGCTCCATAGCCGTTATTGCTGAGCGCTTCGCCCATCCGCTTCAATTCAGCGACGCCGATCCATTGCCGGCTGAAGGCGATCTCCTCGGGACAGGCGATCTTCAACCCCTGACGCTGTTCAATGGTCTCGATGAAGTTGCTTGCCTGGATCAGGCTTTCATGAGTCCCGGTATCAAGCCAGGCAATCCCGCGTCCCATCTTCTCTAGCTGCAACTGGCCCTGGGCGAGATAGCGTTTGTTGAGATCGGTGATTTCCAGCTCGCCACGCGAAGACGGCTTCAATGAAGTCGCCAGATCGGTCACTTGTTCATCATAGAAATAGAGTCCCGTCACGGCATAGTTGGATTTGGGTTTGTCCGGTTTCTCCTCGATGCCTATCACCAGGCCGTTCTCATCGAACTCCACAACGCCATAGCGTTCCGGATCCTTGACCCAGTAGCCAAAGACCGTGGCCCCCTCCGTCATGGCGGCGGCTCGCCTCAAGGATTCCACCAGCCCATGCCCATAGTAGATATTGTCACCGAGGATCAGACAACAGGGATCGCCTGCGATAAATTCCTTGCCGATAATGAAAGCCTGGGCCAGTCCTCCCGGGTCGGGCTGCACGGCGTATTCGATGTGTATCCCCCACTGGCGGCCATCGCCCAACATACCTTCGAACAAGCGGGCGTCCTGCGGGGTGGTAATGATCAGAATTCGCCGAATCCCCGCCAACATCAGCGTGGAGAGGGGATAGTAGATCATCGGTTTGTCATAGACCGGCAACAACTGTTTCGAAATCGTCAACGTGAGCGGGTGCAGACGCGTACCCGAACCGCCAGCCAGGATAACGCCTTTGGTAACTTGTTTTATCATCATCCCACCTGCCCCAATCGCTCGCCTCTGTAACTGCCGTCCAGCACCCGCCGGCACCACACCATATTGTCCAAATACCAGAGGACTGTCTTGCGCAGGCCTGTCTCGAAGGTCTCCTTGGGCGTCCACCCCAATTCTCGCTCCAATTTGCCGGCATCGATAGCATAGCGTTGATCATGCCCCGGCCGGTCCTTTACAAACGCCTTAAGCTGACTGTGAGGTCGATACGGGGAGTCCGGCGCCAGTTCATCCAGCAGATCGCAAAGCGCCTCCACCACCTGGAGATTGGACATTTCGTTGTTGCCGCCGATGTTATAGACCTCACCCGGCCTACCCCCTTCCAGCACCCGCCGGATGGCGCAGCAGTGGTCCTCGACATAGAGCCAATCCCGCACATTGCTGCCATTGCCATAGATCGGCAAGACTTCACCGGCCAGGGCCTTTTGTATGAACAGCGGGATGAGTTTTTCCGGAAACTGATACGGGCCGTAGTTGTTGGAGCAATTTGTGGTGAGCACCGGTAGGCCGTAGGTATGATGCCATGCCCGCACCAGATGGTCCGATGCCGCCTTTGAGGCGGCATAGGGTGAATTGGGGGCATAAGGCGTGGTTTCGCTGAACATGCCCTCGGCGCCAAGCGAGCCATAGACCTCATCGGTGGAAACATGCAGGAAACGGAATGCCTTCGCCTCCTCAGGCGACAACTGTTGCCAATAGGTCCTCGCGCATTCCAGCAGATTGAAGGTGCCGCCTATATTGGTGTCGATAAACTCAGCGGGACCGTCAATCGAGCGATCCACATGACTCTCGGCGGCAAAGTTCACAATCGTATCCGGGCTGAACGTCTCCAACAGATTCATCACCAATGCCCTGTCTTGAATCCGACCCTGCACAAACCGATGGCGGGGGTTATCCCGGAGTGTCCCCAAGGTATCCGGATTGCCCGCATAGGTGAGCGCATCCAGATTGACAACCTGTAATCCCCGTTTTCCCAGAAGGTGGTGGACAAAATTGCCGCCAATGAAACCGGCGCCACCGGTCACGATTATCGTTTTCATTCAATAAAGCCATTAAACTCAGTGTGTTATGAAAAAACCCGACGGCCAACGACTACGGCATTATACAGAGACCTAAGGCCGCTAACTATGTGATTTTCCTTCGGGTAAAAAAGCATATACATTTATAACCAGTCATGCTGCCGCTATGCCGGCAGTAAGCCCTTACTCCATCCCGCTCCGTAAGATCAGTTCCACTCTCTTGCTTTCGAAACGCTCGTTAAATTTATCCCGTTCAACACCTGACTCCCCGGGAATCGGTCTGCGCCCTTCCACTTTGATGCGCTCCCTCGAGATGCCTCTTTCCGTAAAGTATCCGGACACGGCCTGTGCGCGTTCGAGCGACAGCCGCATATCGCGGATAGGATCACCGTTTGTATCCGTGTAGCCGCTGATTGTTATGGCTGCCTGCTTGTCGAGGGATAAAACGATGTATAAGTCATCCAGCATATTATTGAATTCTTGCGGAATCTCCATATCGTCAAACTCGAAATAGATCTGAAATCTCCTCTCCACATCCAAACCACGATCAAAAGACGATTCATCTAACGCTACCTGCTGGTATTTCGACTGGGTCGCAATGTAGTCTTCGCCGGCTTTCCGGAGTTGGCCGGTTTCCTCACTCGGTTGCTCAATTTCCTGTAAAGGCAATGAATGATCGGTGGTCTCGATTTGCTTATCCCTATCGGGCGACACAGCCTCGACCGCACCATTCTCCATCGCTGATTCAGTCACCTGCTCTGCCTGCTCCTCAGCTATTATGTCATCGGAGGTTTGTTTGGTCTCCTCAACAGATGGAGGATGCTCTTCTGAACCGGAGGCGGCCTGCACCTCAATCCGGGACTGAATATCATCATCCGTTGCCCGGGGTTGGTCTGATAGTGGATTCGTTACAAACCGGAGCTTCGAGGTAAATGCCATCCATGCCGTTTGTATCTGCTCGGATTTAAATAGAAACGGCACTAGAATGAGCAGCCCTCCGACAACCAGAAAGGCGATTCGACGTAGGGATTTCCTTAAACCTTCTGGAAAGAGTTCATCGACTTCAATGGTTTCCGCAGTATTGATCAAACCGCCTTTCTCATCAATATCATGTTTCCGTTTCTCTGCCTGCATGGAAGGCAAATTGAGGATCTCATCCGCTTTGCGCGCGGTGCGATCGGGATCCACCGGGGCATCGGCCCCGTTTCGTTGCGTCTCTTCAGTATCGATATCCGGGACAGTGTCTTTCCGTATAGTGGCGGTGGTGGTTGCCCCCACCATCAATTTATCAGCGACTAATCTATTCCGTTTAAGGATTTTCGATGTCAGCTCTTCCAGTTCTTTTTCCGTACGATGGGTCTTGGTATTGCTGACGGATGTATGGTTTCGCTCAGTGATATCCTCCTCGTTCCAGGAGGTTGACTCATCGTTCTCTTCAACTCTCAAACCGGCTTGATCATCGGCCTCAGGGAGGTCTTCTTCGATCGATTGCATCAGCCCGCCTTTTATCACTTCGTAATCTCTCTTGAACGTTTCAAACGTCTCAGCGGGCTTGAGCGACAGGCGCTCCTCGCCGAACAACTCTTTCGCCACTATCCATACATCCGCATCAGTGAACCGATGCTTCTTTTCCAACGCGCCATAGAGCAGCAGGCGACTGGCCACATGATTGATTTTTCTCGGTATTCCATCCGTTAAATAGTAGATGAGGGGAAAAACGGCGGGGTCGAATGTAGGATCACCATACCAACCGACAATGCCCAGCCTATGTTCGATATAGCCCTCCGTCTGCTGTACTGTCATGGGATCGATTTGACAACTGGCGATCAACCTTTGGCGTATCTGTTCCATCCCCGGTCCCAGGATGACGTTTCTGAGTCCTTCCTGGCCAATGAGAAAGACCTGAAACAGAGGATGGCTGCCGGCTTGTAGATTTGAGAGCAGGCGTAGCTCTTCGAGTCCGTTCAAGGTCAGGTTCTGCGCCTCGTCAATGATGATGATGGCCCGCCTGCCTGCCTGAAATTGTTTTGTAACAAATGCTTCGATGCGTGTAAGCAAGGTGGCCTTATTGTAGGTCTCTGCCGGCAGGCCGTACTGCAATGCCGCCTTCCGCAACAGCTCCTCAGCCTGAAGTTGATTGGTGACCAGATTGATGGCCAGAATCTTTGATTCATCGATGTCACTGAGGATGTCGCGGATCAGGGTCGTCTTTCCCGAGCCGGGGCGGCCGGTGATCATGACAAAACCTTCCCCCTGCTCCAGGGCATACCTCAGGTATGACCACGCTTTTAGGTAGTTTTTATGCGCAAACCGGAACTGTTCATCGGTACTTAACCGAAATGGATTTGCGTTTAATTCGTAGTACGACTCGAACATGTTGCAGGTATTTTATTCCAATCCTCAACAACTTGATCGTATATCAGAAAGCCTAGTGCACCTCGCCATTTATTGTTACCAATCGACAAGTGACAATGGAATCACCTGTCTAAAAGCAGGGAGGGTTGCCACTGCACAAATCAGGTTAAAGCGACGTCAACTCGAGGTTTAAGATGACGGGCGGGGATCCGCGACTGGCGAGATAGGAATGACAACGATCTATGTACTTCTTGGTACTCTTCGGCATGGACACTCTAGCCCTGGCGATATGGGTGATCAGGTCAGCGCCTTCCTTGATCAGTCTACGTCCTTCATCGACCTCCCAACAAGCAAGGCAAGAATCGGTGGTTTTTTCCAAGGGACCGGTTTTTAATAGTTTTTCCCCCGCAACCGTGAACTTCGGCCAGACATCGAATATGATCGGGTCGGTACGCAGGGTTTCACATTTGAGCTTTGCGGCCTTTGCAAAGCGCTTGGTCAGGTACTCCACATCGCTGAAAAGGCGGCTCTCGTGAAAGGCCTCGATCATCGCTGCGGAAATCCGATCAATATCGTACATGGTTTGAGCGATTTTTATATAGCGCGTCTCATAAAAAGATTCGATGGGAACGGTGAATGCGCGAAAAGGTTCGCCCCAGAGCTCATCGATGCCCTCTTCGCCGCTACGATGTTTCACCAACCTCCCGAGTTCCAGTGACTCTAGGAGGTATTTACCGCACTCATGCAGCATCTCCCTGCCCCGACCACTCCTTATCTCTGCATCATTCAGCTTGACTAATTCACGGAAGATATCGGTGCCGCGATTGAACAGCGCACCTGCCAACATCGCCCCCTTCACTCGCTTGAGGTCTATGTCCGCTTCTTCGGTGTAGGCACTCCTGGCTTCGTCCAGCCTGTTCCCAGGCATGTTGATACCGTGTTCGACGTGGTTGAAAAGGCGGCGGGTCAGCGCGTCAATAAGGTACTTTTTAGTCTCCAGGCTATCTTCCATCGGCTGATAGTGTTTGATCCAGTAACCATCGTAGAAGACACAGGACTTACCTTTGATTTCCCGCACGGTTCCGTTGGGTATATTTTCTGAGCTATGCATCTGCACGACCTGACATCATCTGTATCGGGAAATTTGACCTTATAAAAATGGATTTGTCACATAGGTTATGGCTGTTGTGCAATAAATAATGTCCTAGCAGCTATTTAAAAAAAGTCCATTTTTTTCGGTCATGAACAGGGGTTGAGTACTTGCTCTCCACCTGCTACCGAATAAGGCAAGGCTAACGTTTTTCCACAGAATCGGAGGACTTCGGGCAATCGCACCAACGACTTCAGCCGCCGGTCCTCTTCCAAGGCTCCCTCCCAATAAAGAATAGACAATTTGCGCCCCGCCTTCACCCATCACCAGTTCGGCCTGAAATGCGTTTCCGTCGCCGGGCATTGGATGCCCCTCAAGGGCGCCGAAGCGTCCGATGGCAGCCAACAGTTCACACTCCTGTTGCGGGCAAGCTTTCCGGCACGGGGCTTCCTGGTAACATAACCACCTGTATGCACAGTAAAATTTCCAGAATTATCGATTTCGAGGTGATAAGGGGTACTCCCCTCTCCTGTGATCCGGCGCTTACTCTGAACCACGATCATACTCCCAAGGAACGGCTTGTCGGCGGGTACACCCTACGCCTTCAGTGTAGACAGCATTTCCCATAAGGCTTCCCGCTACCGCAGGGACAGGGATCGCCCGGGCGAATACGGATCGCCACTTCTGCGGGAATATCGGCGGGATGTGTGACTTCGCGTCTCTCTAACCAGAACCCATGGATACTCCGGACAGCCAAAGGAATCGCTTCCTGCAAGGCGATCACTTCATCCTCCTCCATTTGATCGAGGACTTCCCAACCAGGCTCGTCGCTGAACAGGAAAATGGGTTGCAGCATCTCAAACACCCCCTCTCCACCTTCGTCCCATGCCTTCGGGCACAGGGCCATGCCTTTCATGTAGCCCAGACACCACCCATCGACTATGGTGTATTTCCTACCATCGACCTCTCGCTCGTTGAAGATCGGCTGGAATTCAAAAGCGGGGTCCATCAGCGCGGAGATAATGCCGTTGAAGTGCCGGATCAACAGGGTGAAGATCTTTTCATAGGCTTCCGGAGAGACCCAGTTCGGTTCATCGTCCCCCCAGATCGCCGGCAGCCACTGGGAAGGCACAAGCGTCTCGGGACCGCTGACGATGGCGGTGAAATAACCGTCCAATTCAGCCAAACCCAGAAGCCCCTCATCCTTGCCTTCGAAATAGGCATCCTCATCGACACGGTCGAACAGAAAACTGTCGAGTTCATCCATTTCAGCGTCATCAAGCGGCTGGGTGAGATTTTTCATAGATGACTCCGATAAAAACCCGTGGATAAACTTGCTGGAAACCAATACCGCACCACTCCCGTTGCGGCAGTTGCAGTATACCTCACGATCGCCTGTTCCTACTCTCCCCGGATAGTTTCAATGCATGCCTTGAGCACATCCAACTCCTCCCGCATCCCCTGCACCGTCTCCTCCAACCGCTGAAGCCGGGAGCTGTCGTCCAGCGCCTGACTATGCATCCCTGGTTCCTCCGCATTCGAAACATCCGGATTCTCCACCTCACCGCAAAACAGATGGGCATAGCGTGACTCCCGCTTGCCAGGCTCGCGCTCCAGACGCGCCACAAAAGGACCGTCTTCCCGTTGCATTAAACCGTTAAGCACGCTCTCAGTCTGCTGAACATCGGCGAACTGACACAGGCGACTGGTGCGGGTGCGTAATTCGCCCGGCGTCTGCGCCCCCCTCAACAATAATACACAAAGCACACCCAGTTCCTGGGATGAAAACTCAATGGCGCCAAAGCCGATATTACAGAAGCGGTGCTGATACTTAGCCACCCGGCTGCCAAAACCGGTACGGTCGCTGACCAGGTGCTTCTTTCGCAAACCGTCGAGCACATCCTGCACCTCCGTCTCGCTCAGCCGTATCACCGGATCACGACTGCTCTTCTGATTGCAGGCGTTAGTCAGGGCACTGAGTGATAGCGGATACTGATCGGGGGTGGTGACTTCCTTCTCGATCAGACTTCCGATCACCCGCGCCTCCAAGGGCATTATTTCTATTTGCATATAAGACTTCCGGAACTATGGTCCTAGTTGGGCAGGCAAGCCAACCACTGACTTGATACCTGAATCCGCAGATTCATGGCGGATAAAATGTGCAGATGGAAATTACATCAATACCATTCAAATTCATAGAATATTTCCAGATCCTGCTCTCGAGGCGCCACTCCCACCGGAAACTCCGCAAATGGTTCTGATTCCACCGGTTATACAACGCCCGCCGGGCTCCGACACGGCAACCCTGTTGTTGCGTTTTAACGGCCGGATTAGCAAGGACTCGCTGTTGTCCGTGGAGCAGTTCGCCATCGGTGATCCGAAGAGCGTGCGCGCATTCCCCATACCCGAATACCTCATGGACGAGGGCTTTTTTGTCTCGACGGAGTTCATATTCGATGCCCCCTGGTTTGCTGACCAGCCTGCCTATGGCGG
>JAHXHR010000113.1 GCA_025656505.1 Candidatus Thiodiazotropha sp. (ex Epidulcina cf. delphinae)
TAGAATGACTATTGCGCCTCATCGCGCCTTGCCGGCACGAAAAATGACTCAGAATCACGCTCACTCAGGTAATTGAGAACGCCCCCTAGGATCAAGGTGCGAAGCCGCCCGACCTGTTGGGCGGACACCACATAGGCATTTAGGCGGCAATAAAAAGCATTCCTTTAAAAATACAGCTTAACAGTCTAATAATAAGAATTAATTTCCTGATGGGCAGATGCACAGTGAGGGCTCTTTACGGGCTTGGCGGTCTTTGTGAGCGTCTCTTTTTTCGCCATCTTTCCCGGTATGGGTGTTGCAGCGGTCTGGGGTTTGCCAGATTTGCCGTCATCCAAACTTGCTTGTCGGGTCTTCGCTGTCGCTACTGTGCTGATGACGGGGGCCGAATTCCGTTTCCAGACGTTGTTCGATCAGGTGGCGGATTCTGTGTTCCAAGCTGCTGTCGAGTTCGTCGTGCAGGATCTGCTCGATTCTTGCGGCGCTCTCGGTGACAGCCTGTTCGACCGCCTCAGCCACCATCAGACGCAAATCGTCCGTCAGTTGCTTGGCAATGTCGTTCCGCATCCCGAGCAGCACCTCATCATACTCGGGCACGTCGCTATCCTCCGTCTCCCTGGGCTTGTTTGTGGAACCGGCGTATTTGGACTTCAGTTCATCCGCCGATACCATATCTTCCAGCAGCGGAATAGCCGAATCCTGGTGGTGTGATGGTTCGTTGTTGCTCATCTATCCGATGTCATGTTTGTTGAGTGAGTAGCCCCTGTCACGGTAGAAACGAAAACGTTTCCGGCCGGCCACGATCACCTGGGGCTCCTGATCGACGATCTCCGCGACACGCTCGAATCGGCTGAAAAAACTCGGCACTTCGCTGTCGAGGTTGATCAAGACATCCTTTTCCTCGCCGGTCTCTCCCTGATGGCTGATGATCACCGGTGTGACCGACAGGTCGCAGTCGTCGGCCATGCCGTGGGGAATAAAGCTGCCTTGGCGGAAGGTCCATAACAACCTGTTCATGTGTCTTGAGACCTCTTCGGAACCGGTATGGATGAAGATTCTGCGCCCCTGATGATAGATCTTCTCGCTCAACCGGCAGGTCAGGGTGTAGCGGTTGCCGGGGGTTCGTTGCTCAAGGATGTAGAAATCAACCTGGGTCATGGCGCGCCTGATCTTCGACAGCGATAACGTGGTGGTAATCGATCCATCCTTGGTTGCGGCAGGGGAGGATTCATAGCCCGCAACGTTTCAAAAGAAACTGGGCCAGCAGGGGAACAGGCCGCCCGGTAGCGCCTTTGGTTGTGCCGGAGCGCCAGGCGGTACCGGCAATATCCAGGTGAGCCCATTTGAACTTCTTAGTATAGCGCGAGAGAAAACAGGCCGCGGTGATGGCGCCTGCGCCCTTGCCGCCGATATTGGCCATATCGGCAAAATTGCTGTCGAGCTGTTCCTGATAGTCATCCCATAGGGGCAGTTGCCAGGCCCGGTCTCCGACATGGGCGCCGGCGGACAGCAGTTCGCCGGCCAATGTCTCGTTATTGGCCATCAGACCGGATGTCTGATGACCAAGGGCGACGACACAGGCGCCGGTGAGGGTGGCGATGTCGATCACCACCGCGGGTTCGAAGCGTTCGCTGTAGGTGAGGGCGTCACACAGCATCAGACGGCCTTCGGCATCGGTGTTGAGTATTTCTATGGTCTGCCCCGACATACTGGTAACGACATCCCCCGGCTTGTTGGCATCGCCGTCGGGCAGGTTCTCCGAAGCGGGCACCACGCCGATTAGGTTGATCGGCAGCGCCATCTCCAGGCAGGCCTTGAGGGCGCCGATAACGCTTGCGCCGCCGCACATGTCGTATTTCATCTCATCCATGGCGGCAGAGGGTTTAAGGGAGATGCCGCCGGCGTCGAAGGTCAAACCTTTGCCGACCAGCACCACCGGCTTGACGCCGGGCCGGCCGCCCTGATACTCCATGATGATCAGCTTGGCTGGTTGGCTGCTGCCGCGGGAGACCGAAAGCAGGGCGCCCATCGCCAGTTTCGCCATCTGTTCCTCGTCCAGGATTTGAACCTTGAGTTCGCTGTGTTCTCGACCCAGCTTGCGCGCCTGATCGGCGAGATAGCCGGGGGTGCAGATATTACCAGGGAGGTTGGCCAGATCCTTGGTCAACTTGACGCCGTCGGCGATGGCTTGGGCGTGTGACTGGGCCTGCTGCGCCGCTTTGAGATGGCGGCGGTCATGCACGAAGAGGCCGAGGCGTTTGAGAGGGCGCTGGGGTTTCTTGACTTCACTCTTGGTTTCGGTGAAGCGATAGAGGCTCTCTTCGGCGCTGAGCACGGTCTCGCGGATGGTCTGCGGGAGCGTGCTGTCGTCGATCTCCACTTCACACAGCCCCCAGACGGCCTCGATGGCATGGCCCTCGTTAAGGCCTTTCACTACGGATGTGACGATTTTGGCGTATCGCTTTCTGTTCAGTTCACGCGCTTTGCCCAGTCCGACCAGCAGGATACGCTCCGCCTGAACGCCTGGTGCATCGTAGAGCATCAGTTGTTGTCCGTGCTTGCCGGTCATGTCGCCACGCTTCAGGATGCGCTGCAGAAAGCCCTTGCAGGCCTTGTCCAACTGTTGCGCCAGCGGAGAAAGTTGACGTTTGGAGAAGACCCCGAGAATCAGGCAGGCGGTTCGTTGCTTGGCCGGATCGCCGGACTTGATGCTGTATTCCATGTAAATAATGCCTCTAGCCCTGATTTATGCCGGCGTTTCCAGACTGTGTCGATCAATATATACCAAGTCTACCGAAACAGGCACAATTTACCATCGCGTTGAAATGATCGGACAATATGGGACGCTGCATTTGATTACGCTTATCGACCGCTACCTGCTGAAAGAGGTGCTCAAAGCACTGTTGGCGATCTTGCTGGTGTTGGCCCTGATCATGCTTGGAAACAGCTTCATCAAACTGCTGAAGGAGGTGGCGTCCGGTGATCTGAATGCCGACCTGCTGTTCCAGGCGTTGGGCCTGCAGATGGTTGTCTATATCGTGCGCTTGATACCTCCGGCCTTTTTCTTCGCCGTGCTTTTCGTGGTCGGTCGGATGCATCGGGACAGCGAGATGGTGGCGTTGGCGTCCTGCGGTCTAGGGGGATTGGGTCTCTATCGCTCGTTGATCCTTGTGGTCACTCCGGTGGCCCTGCTGACCGGTTGGCTCTCGTTCTACGTTCAGCCCTGGGCGAGCCGGCTCAGCGCAGAGCTGTTGAGCCGTCAGAGCGGGCAGGCCACGGAACTGGCGGGCATCGGCGCCGGGCGCTTCAATGAGTACAGTCAAGGCGATCTGGTGCTGTATGTGGAGTCGATCTCCAGTGAGCAGCGGCGCATGCGCAACGTCTTCGTGCAGCAGCGCAGAGACGGGGTGCTGAGTCTGGTGAGCGCGAAGCGTGGCTATCAGCGCCTCGATGAGGATTCCGGGGATCGATATTTGGTGTTGGAGGAGGGGCGTCGCTATCAAGGAAGTCCGGGTCAGGCCGATTACCGCATCAGTGAATTCGAGCGCTATGCGTTACGGGTCAAGGAGTCACAGGGAAGGGTGGTGAAGATCACCCGCAAGTCACTCTCCAGCCAAGCCCTGTTGGCATCCGCATCAATCAGGGATCGCGCCGAATTCCAGGTCAGGCTGGCGCAGATTCTCGGGTTGTTGGTATTTGCCCTGCTGAGTCTGCCGCTCAGTCGATCGATGCCTCGTCAGGGACCGTTCGGCCGGTTGATATTGGCCTTTGTGCTCTATACCCTCTACTTGAGTTTACAGGGTGTTGCGGAGAACTGGATGGTCGATGGTGTGACACCGGCGTGGTTGGGAATCTGGTGGGTCCATCTGGTCCTGGCCGTGACCGGACTGCTGTTGCTGATCCCCGACAGCCGTTTCTATCGCCGCATGCGCCGCAGTCTGCGAGCGAGGCAGGCATGATCTCCGTCTTCGATCGCTATATCGGCCGCGCTGTGCTGATGGGGGTGCTTGCGGTGCTTGCGCTGTTGCTCGTGCTGATCGGATTCTTCGAAGTGATCGCCGAGCTGGAGGATGTGGAGCGCGGTTATACCACCGCCATGGCCTATACCTATGTGCTGCTGGGCCTGCCGCGCTACAGTTACGAACTGTTTCCGGTCGCCGCTCTGCTCGGGAGTCTTATCGGATTGGGGGTGCTGGCGGGAAACTCCGAGCTGATGGCGATGCGTGCCGCCGGGGTATCCATCGCCAGGATCGTGTGGTCGGTGCTGAAGACGGGGATGTTGGTGCTGTCGGTCGTGGTGCTGGTCGGCGAATACCTGGCGCCACGGGCGGAACAGCAGGCGCAGCGAATGAAAATGGAGGCGTTGTCTGATCAGGTCACCCTTAAGACACGTTACGGTTTTTGGTCCCGTGATGGTGATACCTTCATCAATATCCGCCGGATACTGCCTAATGCCCGGTTGGCCGATATCTCCCTCTATGAATATGGTAAGGATTCACGGCTTCACAGGGCGATACATGCCGAGCGCGCCCTGTATCAAGCGGGTGGATGGGTTTTGCAGGAGGTGCAGCAGAGTGAATTCACTACGCAACGGATCAAGGTAAGCAGGATACCCAGTCAACCCTGGCAGACCCGACTGGAGCCGTCGTCGCTGGATGTGCTGACCGTCAAACCCCACATGCTGGCTGCCTGGGATCTATGGCGCTATATCGACTATCTGCGGAAAAACGGCCAGGCATCGACCGATTATGAGGTGGCCTTCTGGGGAAAACTCACTGCCCCCCTGGTAACCCTGGTGATGCTGTTCCTGAGTATTCCCTTCGTCTTCGGTTCCCTGCGTAGTGTGGGCATCGGTCAAAGGGTGTTCGTCGGCGCCATGCTTGGGATTGTGTTCTATTTGCTGAACCGGGCCTTCGCCTATCTGGCCGTGGTCTATTCACTGAATGCGTTGTTTGCCGCCTGTGTCCCTTTACTGCTGTTCCTGACCCTGGCGGTGTGGATGTTGCGGCGGGTTCGCTAGCCCGGATGTTTCACCCGGGAACGTGATGATCGTGCCGAGGGCGCGTTCAGCGTGGCCGGGTAACACTTTGCCCTTTGCTGATACTCCATAAATTACATGTTAAATCAAATGGTTAATTCATATTATCAGCGGTTGGGTGAAATATCCGGGCTAGATCTGAAAACGGGTTGTGGATACGCAGTTGCCGATCAATCAATTGGCCATCCTGCATATCCTCCGTATATACGATCCGGCACTCCGCGAGGAGTGCGGCAGACGGAATCATGGCATCGTATTTCAACACGGTGCGGCAGGGCCGCACCCTACGCCTTGAATCCTTGTTTTCCACAACTGGCCAGGGGTGAAAAATGTCTCTCGCTAAGGCGGGAATTTGCGGTAATTGGTGTCTATTTGCGGCCAAATCACTATTTCTTTGTCACTTCGTCAGTGCCAGCGGAGGGTGAGTTGAAGTCCGAGATAGTCCTTGACGACTGGATTGCTACGCCCGGCATAG
Source organism: Candidatus Thiodiazotropha sp. (ex Epidulcina cf. delphinae) (assembly GCA_025656505.1). Taxonomy (GTDB): domain Bacteria; phylum Pseudomonadota; class Gammaproteobacteria; order Chromatiales; family Chromatiaceae; genus Thiodiazotropha. The sequence goes on from JAHXHR010000113.1 coordinate 5,511, forward strand.
GGATCGTTCCAGGCCGCTGTTTCCGAACGGTTAAAGTTCGGGCTTCGGTAAAAGGAGCGCAGTTCCAGTTCACTCTCCACCCCCACGCCGAACAGATCGTCCGCGATGCTGTTCAGCGCGCCTAAGGGATCGGTGGCGATGAGAACGGTTTTGTCCCAGAAGCTGAGCGATATTCGGCGCTTGATGCCGCGGCGTGTATCTTCAAAGTACCAGCCTAAAAGAGCGCCGACGCCCGGGGTGAAAATGACATCCTGGATGGAGACCGGCTCGAACAGGGCCTCGAGGCCGAACTCGTAAATCGAAGAGAGGGTGAAGGAAAACCAGAAAGCCCCCGTCTCCGACAGGCCGCGCTCTCTACCGCGGGTATAGTAGGTCATGCCCCAATAGGGGTGCAGTATATAGTTGATATACCACTCATCCGGATCCCAGCGGGGGTGCGAGACGTTGTCCCACCACTTGTCGAGGGTGTACTCCTCTTTTTGTTCATCGCTCCAGGCGGAGATATCTTCAGGCATGACGTACAACAGTCCCACGATGAAGAACTGGTAGCCGAAGAAATAGGCCGTGTCATGCTTCAGGCCGGGGTAGTCGACGGGGCTGGTATCGTCAAGTTCCCGTCCGAAACCGTAGGGCCTGTCTGGGTATGCGGCAGCGGACGCGATCTCGAGGGATTCGGACTGCGACAAACCGGGATGCCGCGCAAGGAGCCCGGAGAATCCGGGCTCTCCGGTTGTCTCCGTTTCATAGAAGGAGACCGGGCTGTGGGGCAGCCACTCTTGGGATTGCGCCGTGGCGGCGAACAGTACGGCAATGAGACAGGCAACCCACCGCCTTTCCGGACCGATCGGATATCTGCCGAATTGTCTTGTCTCACTGTTCATACGCTGAAATCCGCTGCCCCTCCTTGGAGATCTGATAGGTAGCGATCGATGGTCCTGCCAAGCTTGCCGGGCGCGATTATAACGGATCGTTGCTCAAGAGCCACCCATTACCCGGGAATCTTCAGGATAACGTGATGGATGATACGCCTTGACTCAGTGGGTGTTTCGCAGGTTCTCCAGGTTATCCAACACCCGCTGTGCGCGCTGGATCTTTTCCCGGACCCGCTCGTCCCGCGGATCGAGGGCAAGAGCCGCCAGCCAGGTCGCCTTGGCGCTTTCTATTTCCCCATCCCGATAGAGACGGTCACCCGCTGAGAGGAGGTTGTCAATATACTTTTCCAAGCGACCGTTGACCTCTGCGAGCATCCTTTTCGCCACCTCACTGCTCGGCGCTTCCTTCAACACCGATTTAAGCACCCGTCTGGCGTCCCTCAGTTGCCCCCTTTCGGAGAACCGGCGCGCTTCTGCGAGACGCTTGTCGATGCGTCGTTTCCAGCGCTGCGCCCGTTTAGTCTTCTCTCTGCTTGCCACCTCTTCCTTATGCAGTTTTTGCTCTTTCAGCAGGTGTTCCATCAGATCCTGGTCCGTCTCGTCCTGTTTGAGCGATAGTGCAATAGTCAGGCAGTTCTTCGCCAGGGCGTTGTTTCGCTTGAAGTGCCGCCAAGCGCATTCGGACAGCGTCTGCTGCATGCCGTCAAGCTGCTTCCGTGTCTCCTGCAGGAGGTGATCGTAATGTGGTTTATCGGGGCTGGATCGAGAGAGTTTGGTCAGGATCGGCAATTGATTCTTTAAAGCCGATGTATTGCTGATCAGCAGTTGATCGTTCAGTTCCTCTTCCTGGGTCTTCTGTCGATCTCTGATTGTTTGGAGTTCATTGCCATAGGCATGCGTTCGGTTGACGCCGATACGGGCTTGATCGAGTAGCTGAATCGCTTCGCCATAGCGGCCCTTGGCAACCAACTGTCGGCTCTTGAGCAGCGTATTCTCATCCATGGGTGCAGGGGGTTTCCGGGTTTCAAGCAGTTGACAACCGCTGAGCATCAGCAGGTAGGCACAGGCAGGGAAAACTTTATGAGACGATTTCATCCAGGGTGTGCTTTAAAAATATAGGCCATGGTGCGCATCAACCATTGACCTAATTCTCTCGAGGGTGTTCCCGCGATGGAGGGGGTAACGAGATTTTTTTTGCCGCGGATCTTCAACGCAGGCTGTCGGTGGAGTTCCACCATTTCGTCCACACCGGGAAATTCCGCCGTGCTCTGGCTCATCATGATACCGTCTGCCGGGGATGCGCCGCAGAGTCGTGAGGCGAGGTTCACTGTGTCGCCCACCACGGTGTACTCCAACCGGTCGGGAATACCGATGTTGCCCGCGAGCATGGTGCCGCTGTTGATGCCTATACGCAGCATGATCGGCTCCTTGCCCACCTGTCTGCGCTGTTTGTTGATGTGGCGCACCATGGCCTGGATCAGCCAGGCGCAGCGGACCGCTTGTTCCCCGTGTTCCATGTCGGCTTCGGGGACACCAAACAGGATCATGGCGCTGTCGCCGATGAATTTATCCACCACCCCTCGGCAGCGATGGGCGGCATCGGCGATGGCCCCGAGATAGAGATTCAGCAGGGAGGCCACTTCGTCGGCGGGCATGTCCTCGGAGAGCTGGGTGAAGCCAACGATGTCGCAGAACAGCACGCTGCCGTTCATCTCCTGGTTGGGCAGACGAGGCTGTGAGAGATTGGAGAGTATCTTTTCCGCCACCACCGGAGAGACATAACGTGACAGGGCGTCCTCTACCTGGCGTTTTTCCAGCAGTCCGGCGTTCATGCGGTCGAAATGGGCGTACACCTGGCCTATCTCGTCCTGGCGCTCCACGTCCATCGGACTGATCAGGAGCCCTGTTTGCGGTTGTTGTCCCGCCTGCGCGAGCCGGGTGATCGGGCGGCTCAGGCGTCTGCTCAGCACATAGGAGAGGATGCCCGCAATGAGAATCAGACCCAAGGTGGCGTAACTGATGATGCTAATGATCCGCTTTTGATTGCGGTCGAGGAATTCCCGGTCCAGGGTGATCACGGCGTGACCGGCGATCACGTCCCGGAAGCTGATGGAACTGAAGAAGGTGATCGCGGTGTGCCGTTTGTTGTGTTGGTCGCGCCAGACCCAGATCATGGGCGTGAGTTCATCGGTGCCGGGTAGCTGGTGGGGGACATTGCCCGAGGAGACCCAGGGTTTGCCGGCCGGGACGATGGCGGCGCCGACCACATTGTCGTTTTGGGTCTGCCGGCTTACCAGTCCCCGCAGATTGAACAGATCATCGGCGAGCAGCGGTTCACTGGCCGAATGGGCCAGTTGCTCCACCAGAACCTGACCGAATCCCTTGACCTCGCGCATGTGGAAACCGGTCTGTTGGGTGATGAGGAACCAGCCGAGTACGCCCATCACCAGGGTGATCAGGGCGCCGATATAGACCGTCCATTTGATGGCGATGGGTACGGGCGCCTTGCGAAAGAGTCGTGCCAACCAGTTGATCACGGATAAAAAATCCAATATTCATGTAAGTGAGGCAGGATGTATCGTCTTGGACTACAGGAGGCTTTGATGAAAAAAGCCGGTTCATTATACCCTATTCCGTCAGGGCGTCGTTGATTGCCATGGGAGATGTAAGGATTTACCCGAACCTTAACCCTAAAAACCGCAGTTGACCGCTCTATTCTGATGCGGCTCTTGTCAAGAATTGATGGGCGCCTCGGCGGCGCGATTGATGTGCTGTAACAGGCGGGCCGAGATCTCCTCGATGGACATGGATGTGGTGTCCAGATAGGGGATGCTGTAGTGCTTGAACAGATCTTCGGCCAACTTGATCTCCATTTTGCACTGTTCCAGGGATGAGTAGCGACGGTCGGGGCGGCGCTCCTGGCGGATACGTTGCAATTGCAGCGGATCGATGGTCAGGCCGTAGAGTTTGTCCCGGTAGGCGTGCAGCGTCTTGGGGATCAGATCGTTGTGCAGGTCGTCATCCGTCAAGGGATAGTTGGCTGCGAGTACGCTGTGTTGCAGGCCGAGAAACAGGCAGGTGGGCGTCTTGCCGCTACGGGAGACGCCGATCAGGATCAGATCGGCGGCCGGGTAGTTCTTGGTTATCGCACCGTCATCGTTGTGCAAGGCGAAGTTGACCGCATGGATGCGCTGATCGTAGGCGCGACTGTTGTCAGTGGTATGGTAACGGCCCAGGGCGTGGGAAGAGGGTAGTTCCAGCTCCTCTTCCAGACGGCTGGTGAAGGACTCGAAGAAGTCCATGACCGGCACGTCCAGATCCTTGAAATAGTTACGAATCCCGGGATCGACCAGGGTGGTGAAAACAATGGGCTTTTCATCCGACTCGATGGTTGCTTGATTGATACGCTCGGCTACGCGCCTGGCTTTTTCCAGGGTATCGATGAACGGCCAGTGAACCGTTTCGTAGTCGAAGCCTTCGAACTGGCTCAGTAGCGAGCGTCCCATCGCTTCGACAGTGATTCCGGTGTGATCGGCGAGAAAGAAAATGGTCCGTTTCATCAGGTGGGCTACACAATGCTCAGCTTGGCGGACATGATGTCGTCATTCAAGGCGATTCGTCCGGGCCGCACCAGATTACACAAAATCCACCGTAGCTACACCCTGTTTCGGCGGCAAGGTCTGCCCATTACCCATAAGTCTGAAATATGGGAACAGACATGACATAACCTGTTGTTTTCGTTAGGTTCATATTTTTGTTGGCTGTTAGGGGCATGGTTTGTAACTCGTTGTTCTTAAAGGGTGGAAATATTTGTGGGTAATGGGCAGGGCAAGGCGGTCATCGAATTGATCATGGGGTGAACCGGCCCTGACCAGGCGGATAAAGCCCGGCGCGCCCTCCCTGCGCAACGCGGCGGTGCTGAAACGCATCCTTCTTTGCCAACGGCATCCGTTCCGCCTATGATGTCCCCGGCCGAGCCGACGCCGACGCCCCGGTATGGCCGATACCGACCGGGACGGTGAGCGCAACGAGCAAGCTGCATGACCTCAAGTTCGACCACCCGAACGAGGAGAAGGAT
>JAHXHR010000114.1 GCA_025656505.1 Candidatus Thiodiazotropha sp. (ex Epidulcina cf. delphinae)
AAAGGGCATGCCATTCCCTGCGCAATGCGCCTTGCCTTGAGTCATTTGGGGCGCTCTGATAACGTCAATCTATTTGATACAGTACACTAGGGAGTTGATCAAGCAAGATGCGTCTGTTTGCATCGCTGTTTGCTTTAAGATTCTTTGGGATACGGCCAATCCCTTTATATGGATGGACCCTGAAGGTATGATTTCCTCCGGTAATCTTTCGTACAAGAATATCGAGAGCTTTCTTGCCGGACTGGTCTTCAACGAGGATCTCGAAATGCATCGAGTTACCCCGCATCCAAATAATCGCTGTACCAGAGTCCGCCTAACGGTAATCCCTCGGCGACCATGTTCTTCACTATCAGGTCATCGCTCGCTCTACGGATGCTGGAAAAACCCTCAGATTCCTTTTCCAGGATCCAGACTTCGCCAGGTTCAAGCGCATCAACAAAATACGGCTGGTGAGTCGTGATGAAAACCTGTGACCCACCTTTACGTCCCGTAGCATGTTCGCGGAACTCCCTGGCTAAGGATTCAAGAAGTTTATGGTATAGGCCGTTTTCCGGTTCTTCGATACAGAGGAAAGGAGGCGGGGTTGGGTCTTCCAGCAACAGGAGATAGGCGAAGACCTTGAGTGTCCCATCAGACATCTGTTGGGAATAAAATGGGTCATGGAAACCCTTGTCATTGAACTGGAGAAGCAACCGGCCATCATTCGCTTGATTTGTGTCGATCTTGTCTACCCCGGGAATTTTATCGGCAATTTTATCCAGAATGGTTTGGAAACGCTTTGGGTGCTCTCTCTCCATAAATTGGACGACGTTGCCAAGATTATCGCCGTGAATATTGAGATGTTTCTGCGGGCCGGCAAGCGGAAGGCTGCGAGCGGCATCAGGGGTAAAGTAACTGAGATACCAGCCTTCGATGAATCGGCGAAATGCCGATATTCTCGGGTGTTGTTTCAGTGACCCTAATGTGGCGATTCCAAGCTTTCGCATGTCCTCCAGTTCCACAACTTCTGTTTCTTTCGATTCTTCTTTCGCCTCTCCCGATTTAATGGAGTTCATCAGGCCTAAAAGGTCGAAATCGCCTTTGTCCTCATCAATCTGTCGGCCCTCCTGTTCACCCTTCCATGCAACCCCTTTGCCGCTGTTCAGGACCAAAAAAGAAAATGGCCGGCCATGCTTTTGTCCCTTACGACGTTGCCTAAGGCGCTCTTTGAAAACATAGGGCCGCTTTCTCTCATCGAGATCAATTGACAGCTCATAGGTAATGGGTCGGGCATTTCCATCTTCTTTGTAGTACACCTCGAACTCGATTGGCCCGTTTTCCCCCTGCGACAAAATTTTCGCAAAACCACTCCGTCCTTGTGCATCGCACGCTTCCTCGATGCCCGACTTCAAGCAATCCGCCAAGAAACCGAACGCATCAAACAAGGTGCTTTTGCCAACGCCGTTTTTCCCTATGACTGCTGTCATGGGCGTAAGGGGTTCTGCCTGTTGGTGATTCCACAAGCGGCCAAGTGTGATATCCTTCAATGCCTTGAAATTTTTTATTCTGAATCCTTCTATTTTTGCCATTATTCACTTCTCAGTCTTTAACCATTCAGTCATACCACATAAGTAGCCTCGGATCACTACGAGGACGTTGTTGGGGGTCTTGCTCAGTCTCGACCTCGATAACGGCTTTATCAGACTCTTGCCAGGCTCTCTTGAAACCATCGCAGGCAGTCTTTAGGCGGAAGACCTTAAGTGTCTTCTGAGTATTGAAGAACAAACGCCCTTTTTCGTGCTGGTCAACGATTACCCGGAAATCTTATCCGGCCGTTGAAAATTACAACTTAACCTCATGATTTAACAATCACTATTGAGGATATTGACAAATTGCAAAGTATTGCAGGGCTACGCTGAACATGCTATCGCTCCGATCTCGTTGCTCAGGCGCGGCATTGCCTTATTCACCAAATAGTTTATCACGCTAACATCCTGTGGGCGGTTAATCGCCCTGAGGGTGAATAGGAACCGTGCATTAAGTCGATTTTGCTGTGATTGAGTGAATTATCCGGGTTTATAGAGGCTGGTTTTGACTTGTGGAATCAGTCTGTATTAGACTTCGCCTGCATCTGGCGCTGCTCGATAACCTATTGATTCCATCCTAAAAACCGCAGTTGGGCGGGGTGAAGTGTGCGCTTGCGGGGGTGCAGGGCAAGGCGCAACGACGCGGGATAGTCATTCTATTCCAAGGAGTTGCAACGCAGCCATGCGCCGCCGCAAGCGTGCCATTCACCCCGTAGCGTGGTTCACCCGGCAGGTGAATAGGCAAATCGAAGTCAATGATTTGCCTATCAGTAGTTTAGTATCAGGATGGAGCGGTCAACTGCGGTTTTTAGGTTCATGATAACAAGCCAATGCATGAACGAGTACGCCAGTGTCTAACTGCCCAGTCTGTCCATTTGGACTGACACCTATTCATAGGGCCGGCCCCAAGGCGCCGGCTTTTTTAATTTTCAAGCGGCCTCTCGTATGGGCCACCACTGATGAGGAAGTATAAACATGCCCGTTATTTCTCTCCCCGATGGTTCTCAGCGTACTTTTGAGGACCCGGTGTCTGTCTACGATGTTGCGGCAGACATCGGTCCCGGACTCGCCAAGGCCGCTTTGGCCGGTCGTATCAACGGACGTCTTGTCGATACCTCCCACGTCATTAAAGAGGATTGCGAGGTCGCCATCGTCACCAGCCGGGACGAAGAGGCCCTGGAGTTGTTGCGCCACGATGCCGCCCATGTGATGGCGCAGGCGGTGCAGGAGCTTTATCCAGGCACCCAGGTGACCATCGGACCTGCCATCGCGGATGGTTTCTATTACGACTTTGCCCGGGATGAAGCCTTTACCCCGGATGATCTGAAGAAGATCGAACAGCGTATGCATGAGATCGTCAAGCGTAATCTGCCGCTGCAACGGGAGATCTGGGACAGGGATGAGGCGATGCGGACCTTTGAGTCGATCGGTGAGAAATATAAGGTCGAGATCATCAGGGAGTTCATCCCGGAAGGTGAGGAGGTCTCGGTCTATCGTCAGGGTGACTGGTTCGATGTCTGCCGCGGCCCCCATTTGCCCGGTACAGGGATGCTGGGCAAGGGCTTCAAATTGATGAAGGTGGCGGGGGCTTATTGGCGCGGCGACTCCGACAACGAGATGCTGCAGCGCATTTACGGCACGGCCTGGCGCGACAAAAAGGAGCTGAAGGCCTATCTGCACCGTCTGGAAGAGGCGGAGAAACGGGATCATCGCAAGATCGGCAAGGCCCAGGATCTGTTCCATACCCAGGAAGAGGCGCCGGGGATGCCTTTCTGGCACGACAAAGGCTGGCGGATCTATCTGACCATCCAGCAATACATTCGTGACAAGCTGAAGGATCACGGCTATCAGGAGGTGCATACCCCTCAGGTGATCGACCGCAGCCTGTGGGAGAAATCGGGCCACTGGGACAAGTTCCGCGACGATATCTTCGTCACCGAGACGGATGACCGGGTGTATGCCATCAAGCCGATGAACTGTCCGGCGCATGTACAGATCTACAATCACGGCCTAAAGAGTTACCGGGATCTGCCCCTGCGTCTGGCGGAGTTCGGCTCCTGTCACCGCAACGAGCCATCGGGGACCCTGCACGGCCTGATGCGGGTGCGCAATTTCGTACAGGATGACGCACACATCTTCTGTAGAGAAGATCAGATCCTCACTGAGGTGGAGGCCTTCAATACGCTGTTGCTGGAAGTGTATAAGGATTTCGGCTTCGACGATGTCCTGGTCAAGCTCTCGACGCGACCGGAAAAGCGAGTAGGATCAGATGAAGTATGGGATAAAGCCGAGAAAGCGCTTGAAGAAGCGTTGAACCAGCAGGAACTGGACTGGGAACTACAGCCGGGTGAGGGCGCTTTCTACGGGCCGAAAATCGAGTTCTCCCTGCGCGACTGTCTCAGCCGGGTCTGGCAACTGGGTACGATACAGCTTGATTTCTCCATGCCGGAGCGGCTTGGCGCCACCTATATTGCCGAGGACAACAGTAGACAGACGCCGGTGATGCTGCATCGGGCGATACTCGGATCGCTGGAGCGTTTCATCGGCATTCTGATCGAACACTATGCCGGTGCGCTGCCCCTCTGGCTGGCGCCGATTCAGGCGGTTTTGCTGAATATTACCGACCGTCAGGCCGATTATCTGCAGGATTGTCTCAAATCCTTGCGAAATAACGGATTTCGAGTGGAATCGGACTTGAGAAATGAGAAGATTGGCTTTAAAATCCGTGAACACACGTTGATGCGGGTGCCCTATTTGCTGGTCATCGGCGACCGGGAGATGGAAGAGGGTGCAGTAGCCGTGCGTACGCGAAAGGGTGAAAATCTCGGCGCTATGCCGGTCGATGCCTTCATCGAGCGTATGCGATCCGAGGTTATACGGCGTGTGAACTGAGTGTGAAGCACCGGTCTTGATCCGGTGCTTTTCTACTTTTCGGGTTTGGACTTTTTGGAGGAACCGGCTATCGCTGCTGTAAAAAAGCACCGTCTGAATAATGACATTACAGCCATTGAGGTCAGACTCATTGGAGCTGATGGTGAACAGGTAGGTGTCGTTTCGATTGGTGAGGCCCAGCGGGCAGCTAAGGAAGCGACATTGGATTTGGTAGAGATCGTGCCGAACGGGGAACCCCCTGTTTGTCGCGTCATGGATTACGGCAAGTTTCTTTTCGAGCTGAAGAAACAGAAACAGGCCGCCAGGAAGAAGCAGAAGCAAGTTCACATCAAAGAGATCAAATTCAGGCCAGGGACAGGAAAGGGGGATTATCAGGTAAAACTGCGCAACCTGATACGTTTCCTTGAAGACGGGGACAAGACCAAGGTGACCATGCGGTTCCGCGGTCGTGAACATGCTCACCGTGAATTGGGTTTGGAACTTCTGGAACGGGTGGAAAAGGATCTGGCCGACTATGGACAGATCGAGCAGAAACCCATGATGGAAGGCCGCCAAATGGTGATGGTGTTGGGTCCTAAGAAAAAGTAATCATGACTAACGCCAGAGGCGTTACAAATAGCGGAGTTTAGAAGACAATGCCTAAGATTAAGACTAATCGTGGTGCGGCCAAACGGTTCAAACGCACCTCGTCCGGTTTGTTCAAGCGTAACTGCTCCCATCGTCGTCATATCCTGACGAAGAAGAGCACCAAGCGGAAACGCCAGTTGCGTGCGCCCAACGCCATTGCTAAGTCCGATGCGGCCGTTGCCCGCCGTATGTTGCCTTATGCCTAACCCAACGAATTCGGATCTGAACAATGTCTAGAGTAAAACGCGGTGTACAAGCACACGCCCGCCATAAAAAGGTGCTTGAGGAAGCGAAGGGTTATTACGGCGCCCGCAGCAAGGTCTATCGTGTCGCCAAGCAGGCGGTTATCAAGGCGGGACAATACGCTTATCGTGACCGCCGCCAGAAGAAACGCCAATTTCGAGCGCTATGGATTGTCCGTATCAACGCCGGTGCGCGGGAAAACGGTCTCTCTTACAGCCGTATGATCAATGGTTTGCATGTGGCCGACATCGAGATCGACCGCAAGATGCTGGCCGATCTGGCGGTCAATGACAAAGCGGCGTTTACTGTGTTGGCGGAACAGGCCAAGGCCGCTCTTTCCGGCTGAGTGTATGTCGTGACGTCCGGTTAATCGCCGGCTGCACAGTGACCGCAAAAGGGGGAAGGCCTTGGGGACTTTCCCCTTTTTTATTGTTAGCCCAAAGGCGGGTGATTTTGAGGTTGAAAGAGACAGATGGATGATTCCACCCTGGACATACAGGCCCTGATTGAAGCGGCTGAAAACGCGATTGCCCATTCAGACGGTCTTTCTGTGCTCGACGAGATTCGCGTCGGCTACCTGGGTAAGAGCGGCAAGCTGACCTCCCGGCTGAAAAGGCTTGGTACCCTTCCGCTCGAACAGCGTCCAAAAGCCGGACAGGCGATCAATAAGGCCAAACAGTCGTTGCAACAGGCGATCGAGGCGCGCAAGGCGGTGCTTGAAGAGGCGGTGCTTGCCGAGCGTCTGGTATCGGAAAAAATCGATGTCTCCCTCCCAGGCCGTGGCTTGCAGCGGGGTGGATTACATCCGGTCACGCGCACCCTGGATCGTATTGAACGGCTGTTTGCCGATGCGGGTTTCGAGGTTGCTGAAGGGCCGGAGATCGAAGACGACTACCACAACTTCGAAGCACTCAATATCCCCGAGCACCATCCTGCCCGGGCGATGCACGATACCTTCTACTTTGATGCCCATCTGCTGTTGCGCACGCATACCTCGCCGGTGCAGATTCGCACCATGGAGCAGGGCGAGCCTCCGATGAAAATCATTGCCCCGGGCCGTGTCTACCGTTGCGACTCGGATCTGACCCATACCCCGATGTTCCATCAGGTAGAGGGGTTTCTGGTCGACCGGGACGTCTCGTTCGCCGATCTCAAGGGGGTGCTCTACGACTTTATCAGCAGCTTCTTTGAGCGTGAGCTGAAGTTGCGCTTCCGTCCCTCCTACTTTCCTTTTACCGAGCCCTCGGCCGAGGTCGATATCGAGTGTGTGATGTGTGGGGGGGAGGGTTGCCGTGTCTGCAGCCATACCGGTTGGTTGGAGGTGCTGGGCTGCGGCATGATCCACCCTGAGGTCTTCCGGTATGTGGGAATCGACAGCGAGAAATATACCGGTTACGCCTTCGGTATGGGGGTCGAACGCCTGACGATGCTGCGCTATGGGGTCAATGATCTACGCTTGTTTTTCGAAAACGATCTGCGATTTCTGAAGCAGTTTGCATAGGGTGGTGGATAAAAAATGAAATTCAGTGAAGCTTGGTTGCGTGAATGGGTCGATCCCTCGGTAACCACTCTGGAAATGGCGGATCAGTTGAGTATGGCGGGTCTTGAGGTCGACTCCGTGGAATCCGTGGCCGCGGCGTTTAATGGTGTGGTGGTGGGGGAGGTGCTTGCCCGCGAACAGCATCCTGACGCGGATAAGCTGAGTGTCTGCAGCGTCAGCATTGGTGGGGATGAGCCATTGCAGATCGTCTGTGGAGCGGGCAACGTCGTTGCGGGAATGCGTGTGCCGGTAGCCACCGTCGGCGCCGTGCTGCCGGGTGATTTTAAGATCAAGAAGGCGAAGCTGCGTGGTGTGCAATCTTTAGGCATGATCTGCTCAGCCAGTGAATTGGGCCTGGCGGAAAGCTCTGAGGGGATCATGCCATTGCCGGTGGATGCACCGCTCGGGGAGAATTTTCGCCAATACCTCGGACTTGAGGATAAGGCCATCGATGTCGATCTGACCCCGGATCGCGGCGACTGTCTCGGACTGGCGGGGATTGCCAGGGAGGTAGGCGTGATCAACCGCTGTCCGGTCAATCCTCCCTCGATTCAGGCGGTGTCCGCCGTTATTGATGACCGGGTCGAGGTTGATCTGCAGGCGGACCAGGCCTGCCCTCGCTATCTATGCCGGGTGATACGGGGTGTGGATGTCAACGCAGAGACCCCGCTGTGGATGAAGGAGCGTCTACGTCGCAGTGATATCCGCAGTCTGGGATCCGTGGTGGATGTCACTAACTATGTCTTGTTGGAACTGGGACAACCGATGCATGGTTTCGATCTGGAAAAAGTCGAAGCGCGGATTCGTGTGCGAATGGCAAACGCCAACGAGAAATTGATCCTGATCGGCGGTCAGGAGATCGAATTGGATGAAGAGACCCTTGTGATCGCGGATGCCGGGCGTCCACTGGCCCTGGCGGGGATCATGGGGGGAGAGGGGTCCGCGGTCAGCGAAACGACCCGAAATATTCTCCTGGAGAGTGCGTTTTTTACCCCCACGGCTATCAGCGGCAAGGCGCGGGGTTTCGGGCTCCATACGGACTCATCCCACCGCTTTGAGCGTGGCGTCGATCCACAACTCCAGGCCAAGGCAATGGAGCGGGCGACGGCGCTGCTGCTTGAGATCGCAGGCGGTGAGCCGGGTCCGGTGGTTGAGGTCTGCAACGAGAAAAAGATCGAACAGCGCCCGCTGATCGAGTTGCGTGCGCAAAGGGTCAACAGGGTGTTGGGGGTCGAGATCGACCCTGCCGAAGTTGGCGATATCCTCAAGCGCCTGGAGATGGAAACCAGCGAGACCGACCAGGGCTGGCAAGTCAGGGCGCCAAGCTGTCGTTTTGACATCGCCATCGAGGAGGATCTGATTGAAGAGATCGGCCGCATCTACGGCTATGCGCGGATTCCGATCCATCGAGGACAGTCGGCGATGGTGATGAGGGAGCGGTATGAGGCCGATTACGATCTCGGTCGGGCAAAACAGTTACTGGTCGGCCGAGACTACCAGGAGGTCATCACCTACAGTTTCGTCAGCCCTGAGATCGAGTCGATGATCGACCCGGAAACAACGCCTATCCGGTTGGCCAACCCGATCTCCGCCGATATGTCAGTGATGCGCACTTCCCTATGGCCTGGATTGCTTCAGACGGCGGTCTATAATCAGTCTCGCCAGCAATCGAGGGTGCGTATTTTTGAATCCGGACGCTGTTTTGTGCAGCGGGAGGCGATTGACCAGGGGATGGTCCTGGCCGGTCTGGTGTCGGGCGAGTGCTTGCCCGAGCAGTGGGGCAGCGACATCCCTCGTGCCGATTTCTATGACATGAAGGGGGATGTAGAGGCGTTGCTCAGTCTGACCGGGACGCCACAGGATGGCTTCAGTTTCGCGTCGGCCGAACACCCGGCGCTGCATCCCGGCCAGTCTGCCGCGATAGGTTTTCAAGGGATGAGCGTCGGCATGATGGGGATGCTGCATCCTGAATTGGAGCAGCGACTGGGTCTGAACGGCGCTACTTTCCTGTTCGAGATTGAGCTGGCCAAGGTCGCCAAGGGGAGGCTCCCGGGGTTCGAGAGCCTGTCGAAATATCCCTCTATCCGCCGTGATATCGCCATTGTTGTTGATGAATCAGTGACTTTTGAGTCAATTAGGAATCTCATTCGTGATGAATCCGGAAAAATTATTACAGACATCCGGCTATTTGATGTCTATACTGGGAAAAATGTAGATTCGGGACGAAAAAGTCTCGCATTAGGATTGATTTTACAGGAAAAATCACACACCCTTACCGATAAAGAAGTCGACGGGGTGGTTACTGCCGTATTAGACCGCCTGGCTGGGGACTTTGACTCAAAACTAAGAAACTAGGATAGGACAGGAGATGGCACTGACTAAAGCAGATATGGCAGCCAGGCTTTTCGATGAGCTTGGTCTTAACAAACGTGAAGCCAAGGAAATGGTGGAGATGTTCTTCGAAGAGATCCGCCAGTCACTGGAGGAAGGTGGACAGGTCAAGCTTTCCGGTTTCGGAAACTTCGACCTGCGGGAGAAGAAGCAACGGCCTGGACGGAATCCCAAGACCGGCAAGGAGATACCGATTTCCGCTCGCAGGGTGGTTACTTTCAGGCCCGGTCAGAAATTAAAGGCGCGAGTTGAGGCCTATGCTGGATCCGAGCAGCGGTAACCTCGATCTGCCCGCCATTCCGGGTAAAAGATATTTTACGATCGGCGAAGTCAGTGACCTTTGTCAGGTAAAGCCCCATGTGTTGCGCTATTGGGAGCAGGAGTTTCCTCAGCTCAAGCCGGTCAAACGGCGCGGCAACAGGCGCTATTACCAACGGCACGACGTGCTGATGATCAGGCAGATTCGTAGCCTCCTCTATGAGCAGGGATTCACCATCGGCGGGGCGCGTCAACAGCTTTCAGGCGAAACGGCGAAAGAAGATTTACAGCAGAGTCAGCAGATCATCAAACAGTTGCGTAGCGAACTCGAAGAAGTCCTGCAAATCCTTAAAAGATAAAGCCTTCCACGCATTGACATAGGTCGATGAACTGCATAGTGTAGTGCCCCCTACTGTTTGACGTTATCAGCGAGACGTAAGCCGTCTTCCGCTAGACGTGTTCCGCAGGGAATGGCATGCCCTTTCCAAGGGCTTGCGTTCCCTACGCATTGCGCCTTGTCCTGAGGCATTGGCGGGCCTCTGATAATGTTAAACAGTAGGAGGCACTACACGAGTATTGCCGTTCTTTCCGGGCGTAGCGCAGTCTGGTAGCGCACTACAATGGGGTTGTAGGGGTCGGG